>NZ_JBVTZZ010000005.1:0-517500 GCF_057715735.1 Heliomicrobium sulfidophilum | reverse complement strand
GCTGGGTTCAGAACGTCGTGAGACAGTTCGGTCCCTATCCATCGCAGGCGGAGGAAGTTTGACGGGAGCTGCCCCTAGTACGAGAGGACCGGGGTGGACCGACCGCTGGTGTCCCAGTTGTCGTGCCAACGGCAGCGCTGGGTAGCTATGTCGGGAGCGGATAAGCGCTGAAAGCATCTAAGCGCGAAACCGACCCAAAGATGAGACTTCCCACTCGAAAGAGGTAAGACCCCAGGAAGATGACCTGGTAGATCGGCCCGAGATGTACGCGCCGTGAGGCGTTCAGTCGACGGGTACGAATCGGTCGAGGACTTGACCTTCACTTGCTGCTTTACGAAACACTCTGTTCAGTTTTGAAGGAATAAATACGAAAGGCCATAGCAAACCGTGCTATGGCCTTTTGTATTTGCCGTTTTTAGGTGACGTTCTAAAGTCACGGGTTGCGCAGCTTATCAATAGAAGCAGAAAACTGCTCCAAATTCCGCCGTTCAGTCTCTGTAGTGTACTGACCGGACTCCAGGTCCATCGTGGCGATCAGTTTCGCGTAGAACAATTTTTCCTTCATAGGCATCCCTTTCATGTGGCAGTACCGGTTTAGTCGGTGCAACACCTGGCTTTCGGTCATGACCAACACCTCGCTTCTTTTACTGCTTTGATTTTAGAGTATTACGATAAATATATAAAATAACATGCGCAAAGTCAAGAAAAAAATTCCGAAAAAAGAAAAATCACCGAAAAATAACCATCTGTGCTGAAAGAGTGAGCCAGTCCTTGGATACAGGTCAGTAGCAAGAGCATGCTCAATGTATGGGACAGTGGTATCCCTTCCAGAGAATAGGTTTCTGTAAAAACTTATGAAGATAAAGAGGGATTGAGGAAGGATTTCAATGAATTTTTAAAGAAATTATGGATAAATCTTTGAGTCAGAAATGGACGTTCAAATAAAGAAGAAGCAGGAGCGATTCAGAATGAAGCTGTTTTTTGAGTGCATTCCTTGTGTAGTCGGCCAATTGAAACAGACGGCAGAACGATTTATCGAGGACGAAGAAGCGCGTTACCGCGTCATCGATGACACCTTGCGCCGCTTTGCCGGTCAGATCCGCCGGGACACAAGTGCGCCGGCTCTTGCCTTGGAATACCAGCAAGTCATTCAAAAACACCTGGCTGTGGATGATCTCTACTTGGAAGAAAAGCAGTTGTATAACCGGGAAATGGAAAGGCTATCACAGCGTTTTCGCGCCATGATCGATGAAAGCGCTGACCCTTTGAAACAGGCCATCTGCCTCAGCGCTGCCGCAAATATCATTGACTTTGGGATTATCGGCGATCTGGAACCCGACTATGTGCAGTCGATGATCCTGGAGAAAGCCAAAGCAGACGAAGAATACTCTGACTTGGATTCATTGAAGAAGGAATTGGCTGATGCTCGTCGGCTACTCTACATCGGGGACAACTGTGGAGAGGTGGTCTTAGACCTCCTTGTGCTGGAGACCCTGCGCCGCCTCTATCCCCGGTTGGAAATCCTTTTTGCCGTTCGGGGTCAGCCCATCCTCAATGATGTGACCATGAAAGAAGCCCTCGAAGTCGGCATTGACCGTTTTGCCACTGTTGTATCCAGTGGTTCTGTCGTGCCAGGCACCATCTTAGAGCAATGCACACCGGAATTTCAGCAGTTATACCGGGAATGCGACCTGGTCTTGCTGAAGGGAATGGGGAACCTGGAGACGGCAAAACAAGACGAAAGAAGCGCCTATTTTGTCTTTATGGTCAAATGCCCCTTCATTGCCAGTCACTTGAAGAAAAACATGCACGATATATGTGTGCTCAAGGGGAACCACCTCTATCTAGAAAACCGAAGATCATAGCCTTGGCCGAGCCCCTGCAGGTGAGCCTGGAAGATGATTGAAGTCATTTTTCAAAAGGTCTTGACAGTACTTTGATATAAAACTAAAATAAGAGCATAAAGTTTGATATCAAACTAAAAACGGGGTGTCAAGAGCAGGCGAAAGGGAGTGGGGACCTGCGAGAGGAAGTGTGCCATGCGAAAGAACAGCGCCATCTATCTGATCGGCCGCGTCCGGGGAAAGGTTCATCAGTTTCTGGAGCAGCAACTGAGAGATCAGGGGATTGACGATATCATCGTCTCCCAGGGCCACATTCTTGCCGCCTTGTACAAGAACCAAGGCCAGTTGACCATGAAGGACCTAGCGCAACGGGTCAAGCGAGATAAATCGACGATAACCTATCTGGTCGACAAGTTGATCCGCAATCACTATGTGATCAAAGTGAAATGTCAAGAAGATCAACGGGTCACCTGGGTCAAGCTTACAGATAAAGGGATTGCTTTTCAGCCGATCTTCGACGAGATATCTCGTAAATTGATCGAGCAATTCTATCTTCCTTTCACGGAAGAAGAAGCAGTACTGCTGGAAAGGCTCCTGGAGAAGGGGAACGTACACTGGCCTGATTGATGGCTGTAAGGGTCATCAAGGAGAATAAAAGGAAAAGTGGAGGGTTTTAACATGAAGATCGTTGCCTTGATGGGAAGTCCGCGCAAGGGCGTCAATACAGAAGCACTGGTGCAGGAAGTGGCTCGTGGCGCCGAAGAAAAGGGCGCTCAAGTAAAGCAATACCACCTCAACGAGATGCAGATCAAAGGCTGCCAAAGCTGTTTTGGATGCAAGCGACAGGAGAACTGTGTCGTTCGAGATGAGGCGGCTGCGATTCTCGAAGATATCAAGGATGCCAAGGCCGTCATTTTCGGCACGCCTGTCTATATGTGGCAGATGACAGGTCAGTTGAAACTCCTTGTCGATCGACTTTTTGCCTTCATGAACGCTGATTACAGCAGCAAATTGACACCAGGCAAGAAGGTGCTCTGGGCGGTGACGCAAGGCCAGCCAGACAAAGGCGCATTCATGCCCTATTTCGAGAATGCCGGGAAGATGTTGCAAATGGTCGGTTTTGGCGAATACAAAATCCTCGCGGCAGGTCGTTGCGGTATGCCTGGTGATGTAGAGAAGCAAAAAGAGACCCTTGAAGAAGCGCGCGCGCTCGGCCGTTGGTTGGCAGAATAACATATACAAAGTGGTGGATGTTTGATAATGAAGCCCCTGGCCATTTGATGGTCAGGGGCTTTTGGGTGCGCCCCTTGCTTATGGCTCCAGCGTAAACTCCCAGGCGCAGTAACCGTCGCTCTTGGGATCAGGCGGGCACTGGAGGCAGCGTGTCTGGATCCGGGAGTCGATGGCTTGGGCAAAGGTCGTATACTCGACGATACCGACTTCCTTGCAGGGGAAGAGGTCCATCTTTTTTCTCTCCCGGGCAGACTGCACCCGGCAGTCAATCATCCGGAAGATGAGTTTGTTTGGCGACTCGCGGACGATCGATTGTTCATTGATAAAGGCATAGAGCCGGTATTGCAGCGCTTGCTCCAAAGCATCAAGGCCGCCCTGTTCAGGTAATCCCAAGAATTTTTTGATGCGCTGGGCTTCGATGGGGCTGAAGCGTTCCCAGGCGGCTTTGTCTGCCTCGATGGCAGCGGCCATGCCGTATGTTTTCTCGATGGCCTGAAACCAAAGCCCATCATGGGCCAGCCAGCGCTTGGCTAAGTCTTCGATAAATTCTGAAAACTTCTCCTTTTCCCAATCCAATGGCTTCATTACCGTACCTCCAAAACATTTTTCCTGGCCAATTCTCTTGGGAGAGAACCGCTATGGCTATATATACGAGCAAAGCCAAGAAAAACCTTTTATTGCCGTACAAGAGTATTGACAAAATTTTTCGAAAATTATTAAAATAGTGACTGTGCTCTTGATGACAGGTCGGCGCAAAAACCGGAGTCACCATGAGCAACTTGCTTCGTTCTGGAGGTGAGCGGTTGTTCAAAAAAATTCTCATCGCCAACCGCGGAGAGATCGCCCTTCGCATCATCCGAGCGGCCCGGGAACTGGGCATCGGGACGGTAGCTATCTACTCCGATGCCGACGCCGAATCGGCCCATGTGCAAGGGGCAGATGAAGCCTACCCGATTGGTCCGCCGCCAGTGGCGCAGAGCTACCTGAATGGGGACAAGATTATCGCAACGGCGCTGGCTTGCGGCGCCGACGCCATTCATCCCGGCTACGGATTGCTATCGGAAAACCATGGTTTTGCCCAGGACTGTGCGGATGCGGGACTGACCTTCATCGGCCCTTCACCGGCGATCATCCATGACATGGGCAACAAGGTGCAGGCGCGCCGCATTATGTCCACGCTGGGGGTGCCTGTCGCGCCGGGGACTTTCGAACCAGCCGCTTCCTTTGACGAGGTGTTGCAGGCGGCGCAAGCAGCGGGATATCCCGTCCTTGTCAAAGCCGCTGCTGGCGGCGGCGGCATTGGGATGCAGATCGCCCAGAACGAAGAAGAATTGACAGCGGCATGGGAAGGTTGCGCCAGTCGCGCTGTTCGATACTTTGGCAATGGCATGGTTTTCATCGAAAAATACTATCGCGCTTGCCGCCATGTGGAGATCCAGGTGCTGGCTGACCGCTACGGCAATGCCATACACCTGGGAGAAAGGGAATGCTCGATTCAGCGGCGCAACCAAAAGGTGGTCGAAGAAGCGCCAGCGCCGTTGGTGCCGAGAACGCTCATTGCGCAGATGGGCAACGTGGCTGTTCAGGCCGTCAAGTCCCTAGGTTATGTCAATGCAGGCACAATGGAGTTTCTCGTCGATGAGGACGGGCGTTTTTATTTTCTTGAAATGAACACACGCTTGCAAGTAGAACATCCAGTGACCGAGATGGTGACGGCTGTGGACATCGTCAAGGAACAGATCGCCATTGCTGCAGGGGAGCGGCTGACATGGGACCAAGCGTCCATTGCCCCCAAAGGGCATGCCATCGAGTTTCGCCTCTATGCGGAACATCCGGTCACATTCCTGCCTTCGCCAGGAACGATCACGAAGCTGTCTTTCCCAGAAGGACAGGGTGTCCGCGTCGATAGCTGGGTTTCGGCAGGCAGCCGGATCACCCCCTACTATGACCCCTTGATCGCCAAGATCATTGTTCACGGCGGAAGCCGGCAGGAGGCGATTGAGAAGTGGAAAGAGATCCTTCCCACCATTGTCGTCGAAGGGATTCAGACGAACCTACCCTTGTTGCAGGAATTGCTGACCCATGAGGAATACCTGGCCGGGCGGGTGACGACACGTTTTCTGCAGGAACACCTGGGGAGACGGCAGTAAGGGAAAGGCCAGAAAAGGGCGGAGAGATGGATACCATAGCCGTCCAGAAGGCCGATTGAATCACGGGATCGACAGCATGGGCGGAAGGAAAAAACAGGAGGGATGAAGGCGATGAAGAAGATCCTAGCCGATATGGCGGGCACCGTTTTTCGAATCCACGTGGAGCCGGGCGCGTCTGTTCAAGCCGACCAGGATGTAGTCATCTTGGAATCGATGAAGATGGAGATTCCCGTCCAGGCCAGATTGGCCGGGACTGTCGTAGAAGTGAAGGTGGCTGAGGGTGACTTCGTCAACGAAGGCGATGTCCTCATGATTGTCGAATGAGCACAACCGTAGAAAGTCCCAGTTCAACGGTCCAAGTGTGCCTGCAAGGCTCTGTGGCGATCGTGACGATAAACCGGCCTGAGGTCATGAACGCGCTGGACCTGAAGACGCTGCAAGCCATCCGGACGATTTGCCAGTCGCTGCGGTTTCAGCCGCAGGTTCATTTGGTCGTCTTCACCGGCGCCGGCGAAAAGGCCTTCAGCGCCGGCGCTGACTTAAAAGAGCGAGCCGCCATGACGCCCTTGCAGGTGCGCGAGTATATATACATGATTCGAGAGACGATGAACGACATTGAAACACTGCCGCAACCGGTCATTGCGGCAGTCAATGGCATTGCCTTGGGCGGCGGGACGGAGCTGGCCCTGGCGGCCGATCTCCGCATCGCTGCCCATCATGCCGTGCTGGGGCTGACGGAGACGCGGCTGGCCATCCTGCCGGGCGCTGGCGGCACCCAGCGGCTGAGCCGTCTGATCGGCGCCGGTAGAGCGAAGGAACTGATCTTTACGGCCCGTGTCATCAAGGCCCAAGAGGCGGCCCACATCGGCCTGGTCAACCAAGTCGTGTCGGCGCCGGAACTGATGCAGGCTGTCCAAGGGCTGGCCGAGGAAATTTTGAAAAATGGGCCCGTCGCGCTGCAGCAGGCCAAGTATGCCATCAATTATGGCATCGAAGCGGAACTCCGCACGGGATTGGCGCTGGAAAGCAAGGCCTATGAGGTATGCATCCCCACAGCCGATCGCACGGAAGCCCTGCAAGCCTTTAAGGAGAAGCGGGCGCCTCAGTTTCGGGGAGAATGAGGGGGGAGATAGACCATGGCGAAGGCGCAACAGAGGGATCTCGATGAATTGATGGAAAAAGCCTATGCCGGCGGCGCCGAGAAATACCATGCGGCCAATGCTCGTCTGGGCAAAAGCTTTGCCCGTGAACGGATCGCCCGACTGCTCGATCCAGACAGCGCTGTGGAAGATGCTTTGCTGGCCAACTGCCTGGCTGAGGACCTGCCTGCCGACGGCGTCATCTGCATGGTAGGCACCATCCATGGCCGTCCCGTCTGTGTCATGGCCAACGACTCCACCGTAAAAGCGGGCAGTTGGGGGCAGCGGACGGTAGAAAAAATCCTTCGCATCCAAGAGACGGCCCTAGACTTGAACATTCCGATCCTCTATCTTGTCGACTCCGCCGGCGCCCGGATCACCGATCAGGTGGAAATGTTTCCTGGGCGACGAGGCGCAGGGCGTATCTTCTATCATCAGGTGATGCTGTCGGGACGGGTGCCCCAGATCTGTCTGCTCTTCGGCCCTTCGGCCGCTGGCGGCGCCTATATTCCGGCTTTTTGCGACATCGTCGTCATGGTTGAAGGCAACGCCAGCATGTACCTGGGATCGCCGCGCA
Source organism: Heliomicrobium sulfidophilum (assembly GCF_057715735.1). NCBI lineage: Bacteria > Bacillati > Bacillota > Clostridia > Eubacteriales > Heliobacteriaceae > Heliomicrobium > Heliomicrobium sulfidophilum. The sequence continues at coordinate 510,557 of NZ_JBVTZZ010000005.1, read as the reverse complement.
TGGCCGAAATGGTCATCGGCGAAAAGGTGACCCTGGAAGAGATGGGTGGAGCCCGCATGCACTGTTCCGTTTCCGGTTGCGGCGATTTTCTCGTCAAAAGCGAGGAAGAAGCCATCGAACTCTGTCGCCGGTATCTCAGCTACTTCCCTCAAAACTGCCAGGAAAGCCCAGCCGCCGTCGAGGCCGTGCTGCCGAAGGAAGGTAAGCGGCCCATTACGGACATTATCCCGACGAACATCAACGCGCCTTTTGACATGCACGAATTCATCGAAGCCATCGTCGACGGCGGGAGTTTTCTGGAAGTGAAAAAACTCTTTGCCGGCGAAGTGATCACCGGATTGGCGAGGCTGGGAGGGAAAACGATCGGGATTGTGGCCAACCAGCCGCGGGTCAAAGGCGGTGTGCTCTTCATCGATTCAGCCGACAAGGCGACCCGTTTCGTCCAACTCTGTGACGCTTTCCACATTCCCCTGCTCTTTCTGATGGATGTGCCCGGCTTCATGATCGGCACTAAGGTTGAGCGCGCCGGTATCATCCGTCACGGCGCCAAGATGATCTGCGCCATCTCGGAAGCGACGGTGCCCAAGATCTCCGTTGTTGTTCGCAAAGCCTACGGGGCCGGCCTCTACGCCATGTGCGGCCCTGCCTTCGAGCCGGACGCTTGCCTGGCCTTGCCGACTGCCAGCATCGCCGTGATGGGACCCGAAGCGGCAGTGAACGCCGTCTATTCGAAAAAAATTGCCGATCTCCCGCCAGAGGAACGTCCTGCCTTCATCGAAGCGCGCCGACAGGAGTATCAGGAAGACATCTGCCTGGCCCACTTGGCGTCGGAGCTGGTTGTTGACGCTGTCGTCCGGCCGGAGCGGCTCCGGGAAGATCTGATCCGGCGTTTTGGATTCTACCAGAGTAAAAAGATGGTTTTTTCGGAACGCAAACATGCGGTGACGCCGGTCTAAACCGGTGTCACCGGGTGTAAAATATTCAGAAATTTCAAAATAAATGGAGGTGCTTTGCCGTGAACTTTGCCCTTTCACCTGAACAGGAAGCGGTGCAGCTACTAGCGAGGGAGTTTGCTCAGGAAAAAATCGCGCCAGGGGCGGCTGACCGGGATAAGACAGGGGAATTCCCCATCCATATCTTCCGGCAGATGGGTGAACTGGGGCTTTTGGGATTGCCTTTTCCCGAAGAGGTGGGCGGAGCCGGCGGTGACACCACCGCCTATGCCTTGGCTGTGGAAGAGATCGCCCGTTGCTGTGCTGCGACAGCCCTCTCCTATGCGGCCCATATCTCCTTGGGCTGCTCGCCCTTCTATCTCTTCGGGACGAAGGAACAACAAGAAAAATGGCTGGCGCCCCTGTGCCGCGGCGAATTCCTGGGCGCCTTCGGCTTGACCGAACCGAACGCCGGCTCTGACGCCGGCGGCACCCAGACGAAGGCCCATCTGGAAGATGGCCACTGGGTGATCAACGGAAGCAAGTGCTGGATCACGAACGCCTCCTATGCCGGTTGTGTCGTTGCCACGGCAGTCACCGACAAGGGCAATGTCTATGGATCGATCAGTTCCTTTATCATTCCTACCGGAACGCCGGGATATACGGTCCGTTCCCGCTACGAAAAGCTGGGCATGCGGGCTTCAAACACCTGTGAACTTTTTTTTGATGAGGTGAAGGTGCCAGAAGAGAACCTGCTTGGCCAACGGGGACTGGGGTTTAAGCAGTTCCTAAAGGTCCTCGACGGCGGGCGCATCGCCATCGGGGCGCTGGCCGTCGGCATCGCCCAGGCTTCATTGGATGCGGCTCTCAAGTACGCCAAAGAGCGAAGCCAGTTCGGGCAGCACATCTCCAAATTTCAAGCCATCGCCTTTAAGCTTGCCGATATGGCCATGCAGGTAGAAGTGGCTCGCAACATGGTTCACAAAGCAGCATGGCTGAAAGACAACGGACGTTCCTACAGCAAAGAGGCGGCCATGGCGAAACTGTACGCCTCGGAAATCGCTACGAAGGCGGCCTTGGAAGCGATTCAGATCCATGGCGGCTATGGCTATGTGAGCGAATTTCCGGTAGAACGGTACCTGCGCGACGCCAAGCTTTGCGAGATCGGGGAAGGAACCTCTGAGATCTTGCGCGTCGTCATCGCGCGACAGTTGGGTTGTTTTACTAAGGAAAAAAAGGACGTCATGGCTGACAGTCCGGTCAATCAAGAGACGCAGCAGAAGCGGCTTGCTGCCCGCTAACCGGAACAGGGGAGGAAAGGCCATGCGAGAAGCGTCATGGATGAAAAACTGCCCTTTGCCGCAGAAGGCGATCATTGGAGAATGCTGGGCCCGCGATGGCCTGCAAAACGAAGGCGCCTTCATTCCCACGGCGGACAAGGTGCGCATCATCAACCGGATCCAGCAGGCCGGTTTCACCCGCCTGGAGGCGACCAGCTTTGCCCATCCCCAGTACCTGCCGCAGTTTAACGATGCGGAAAGGGTGTTGCAATCGATCGACCGCCTTCCTGGCGTGCGGTTTCGCGCCATCGTTACAACAAACCGGGCCATGGCGAGGGCGGTGGCGGCCAAGGCGGAAGGCTATGGCGTCGACGAGATCTCCCTGGTGCTCGCCGCTACAGATGCCTATAACCGCCACAATGTCAAGATGGACCGCCAAGAGAACATGCAACGCTTGGAGAGCTTGGCCCGCCAGGCCGTCGACAGCGGTCATGACGTCATTGGCTGGGTGCTGACGGCTTTCGGCTGTCCCTTTATGGGTGATGTGCCCTTTGAAGAGGTGGCGCGGTTGGCCAGGTGGTGGAAGGAATGTGGCGCTGCCCAGATCGGGCTGGGTGACACGACAGGGATGGCCAATCCCCGCCAGGTCGCCCAGTTGCTCGATTTTCTGCGTGATCAGGGGTTTGTTGAAACCGATCTGATCCTTCATTTCCATGACACCCGCGGGACAGGGTTGGCCAACAACCTGATGGCCCTGTTGAAGGGTTTTGTCTACTTGGACAGTTCCCTCGGGGCTATCGGCGGGCAAGCGCGAACGGGCGCCGCGCCCAGCCAGGCCGGACATGGCGGCAACACCTGCACGGAAGACCTGGTGGCGATGCTCCAGGAGATGGGGGTAGAGACGGGGATTGACCTTCCCGGTCTATGCGGACTGGGCGTCGAAGTGGAACAAGTGATGGGGAGGACCCTTCGCGCCAACGTGCTTCGTTGTGGACCTGTATGCCATTCGCCCCGGCGGGAGCAGGGGGCACTGGATTAAAGGATGGAGAATGACCAGAACCGATGGAAACTGATTCAAAATCACGGGAAGACCGATGAAACAAGGAGGCTGCTTATGCCCGACTTGCTGCGTTGCACCATCGGGGAGTTGTTGGATGACAGGGCAAACAAGTTTGCCGAACGGGACGCCCTTATCTACACCGATTACCGGAATTTACGCCTCAACTACCGGCAGTTTAAGGAAAAGGCCGATCAGGTGGCCAAAGGCTTGATGGCCCTTGGCGTAAAAAAAGGGGACAACGTGGCCATCTGGGCGACCAACTACCCCGAATGGCTCTACCTCCAGTTTGGGAGCGCCAAGATGGGCGCCGTGCTAGTGACGGTGAACACCAACTACCGCACCTATGAGTTGGAATACCTCCTGCGCCAGTCCGACTCAACGACCCTCTTATTGATCGATGGCGTCCGCGACAACCGTTACATCGACAGGATCAACGAGATCTGCCCGGAGTTGCATGAGAGTGAGCCCGGCCATTTGAAGAGCTCGCGCCTTCCCTTGTTGCGCAATGTCGTTTTCATTGGGCGCGATCCGGAGGAGAAACATCCGGGCATGTTCAGTTGGAACGATCTCCTCCGGTGTGGTGAAGGGGTGTCCGATGAAGCCGTGGCGGAGCGCCAGCGTTCCTTGCACCCGGATGAGACGATCAACATGCAGTACACCTCCGGGACGACGGGATTCCCCAAGGGCGTCATGTTGAGCCACTTCAACATCATCAATAACGCCAAAGCCGTCGCTGAGAGCCAGAACCTGACCGAGCAGGACCGCCTTTGCTTCCCTGTGCCGCTGTTCCACTGCTTTGGCTGTGTCATGAGTTCTCTCGCCTGTGTCGTCAAAGGCGCCGCCATGATCCCTATCGAGACCTTTGATGCGAAGGCTGTCCTGGAAGCCGTACAAAAGGAAGGCTGCACCGCCCTCTATGGCGTTCCCACCATGTTCATCGCCGAGCTAGCCCATCCTGAATTCCGCCAATTTGATCTCTCGTCGCTGCGCACGGGAATCATGGCTGGCTCGCCATGCCCCATTGAGGTGATGCGCAACGTAGTGAACCAGATGGGCGCCAGGGAAATCACCATCGCCTATGGGCTGACGGAGTTCTCGCCCGTCATCACCCAGACCCGAACAGATGATTCCTTGGAGCGGCGTGTGACAACGGTGGGCAAGGTTTTGCCGGGTGTAGAGGCGAAGATCGTCAACCCTGCTACAGGGGAGGAAGTCCCACCAGGGATGCAGGGGGAACTCTGCGCCCGTGGTTTTGGCGTCATGCAGGGGTACTACAAAAATCCAGAAGCCACCGCTGTTGCCATCGATGAAGAGGGCTGGCTCCATACGGGTGATCTGGCTGTCTGTGACAGTGAGGGCTACTACAAAATCACCGGACGGGCCAAGGATCTGATCATCCGTGGCGGCGAGAACATCTATCCTCGCGAGATCGAAGAATTCCTCTACAGCCACCCGAAAATCAGAGACGTGCAGGTAGTCGGCGTGCCCGATATGAAGTACGGCGAAGAGGTGCTCGCCTGTATCATCCTCAAAGAGGGCGAGACGATGACCGAAGAGGAATTGCGCCAGTTCTGCCTAGAGAAGATATCGAGACACAAAGTTCCCCGCTACATCCGGTTTGTCGATTCCTATCCCATGACAGCATCCGGCAAGATCCAAAAATACAAACTCAAGGAAAAGTACATTCAAGAGTTGGGGCTGACAGAGGCGCAACAGGTGGAAACGGCATGAGCGGCGCGCCGCTCTGGCAGCCGAGTCCCGAACGGATCGGCCAGTCCAACCTGACTGCCTTCCAAGCCTTTGTCTGGAAAAAGACCGGACGGCGATTTGCATCCTATAAGGAGATGCATCGTTGGTCCATTGAGGAAAAAGGCGAGTTTTGGGGCGCTTTTTGGGAGTACGCCAAGATCATTGCCTCACAGCCCTATGAGAAGGTCTTGGAAAACGAGGGGGATATGGCGAAGGCACGCTGGTTTAGGGGCGCCCGGCTCAACTTTGCCGAAAACCTGCTTCGCTACCGCGATGACCGAACAGCCCTGATCTTTCGCGATGAGGCCGGACAGCGGCGCACCATAACCTATGGTGCCCTCTATGCCGCCGTTACCGCCTTGGCGACACAGCTGCGCCGCCAAGGCATCCAGCCAGGAGACACTATCGCTGGCTATATGCCCAACCGGATCGAGACGGTCATCGCCATGGCGGCCACGACGGCCATCGGCGCCATCTGGTCTTCGGCGTCGCCTGACTTTGGCGTCCATGCCGCCGCAGACCGCTTCGGCCAGATCGCGCCGAAGCTCCTCTTTGCCGTTGACAGCTATGTCTACAACGGCCGCCAACATGACTGCCTGGAGCGGGTAATCCACCTGGCAGAAAAAATTCCTTCTATTAATAAAGTGATCATGGTCCCCTATGGGCAGGAAGGATCGGACATAGCGGCACGGCTGACATCGTTTCCGAAGGGGAGCCTCTATGGAGATTTTCTTAGAGATCTAGCGCCTTGCCCGACATCTGCAGGCGCGCCTGCACATCGTCAACATTCAGAGCCTCCGCCTCTTGAGAAGGATGCTTTCCCCTTTGCGCAACTGCCGCCCGATCACCCCGTGTACATCCTCTATTCCTCCGGCACCACCGGCGCGCCGAAAGCCATCGTCCATAGCGCCGGCGGCACACTGATTCAACACTTGAAAGAGCTATGCCTGCATACCGACCTAAAGCGCGACGATGTCATCTTCTACTACACCACCTGTGGCTGGATGATGTGGAACTGGCTCGTCAGCTCTTTGGCCGTCGGCGCAACAGTCCTCCTCTATGACGGTTCACCCTTTTCCCCTCGGCCGGACCATCTCTGGCAGATCGCCGACGAAGAGGGCGTCTCTATCATGGGCGTCAGCGCCAAATACATTGCCGCCATGGAACAGGAAGGATTGGCGCCGCGAAAAACCTTTCCATTATCGCGGTTGCGGACGATCCTGTCGACTGGTTCGCCCCTTTCGGCCAACAGTTTTCGTTACATCTACGAAGGCATCGGCGGCGATGTCTGCCTCTCTTCCATCTCCGGCGGCACCGATATCATCTCCTGTTTTGCCCTCGGAAACCCCACATTGCCTGTCTACCCCGGCGAAATCCAGTGCATCGGCCTCGGGATGGATGTGGCAGCCTTCAGCCCTGAGGGCAAGGTGGTCTACAGGGAAAAAGGGGAGTTGGTCTGCCGATCGGCCTTTCCCTCCATGCCGCTCGGCTTTTGGAACGATCCTGACGACCAGAAGTATCATGCCGCCTATTTCAGCGCCTACCCCGGCGTCTGGCGCCATGGCGATTTTTTGGAGGTCACCGAAAGAGATAGCCTGATCATCTACGGCCGCTCTGACGCTACCTTGAATCCTGGAGGTGTCCGCATCGGCACGGCGGAGATCTACCGCATCGTGGAGAAACTGAGCGGCGTCGAGGACGCGCTGGCCGTCGGATATAGGAGAAACAATGATGAGCGTATCATCCTTTTTGTCAAAACAGAGAAGGATGCGCCACTGACAGCGGATATGACAAAGGCCATCTGCCAAGCTCTGCGCCAGGAGGGCAGCCCCCGTCACGTCCCTTACCGGATCTTCCAGGTCCCCCTGATCCCCTATACGATCAATGGCAAAAAGGTCGAACTGGCTGTCAAAGACCTGCTTCACGGCCAGGAACCGTCCAATGGGGACGCATTGGTCAACCCGGAGGCCTTGGCGTGCTATGGGGTCTTTCGGGAACTGTTGGCTCAATCGGGGTGAAGGCCGTGAACCCGCATTTTATCGGTGGAGATGGAGCCAAGGCTGAGTGCGACGGGAAAGGTGTATCGTTGGAGCGAGGAATTGAAGCAAAAGAACCCATTGACAAAACCATATCAAAGGAATATAATTCGATATACATAAAAACATACCTGAATAGTATGGATTGACCAAATGCACGGTTCATCGGGCTGATCAGAAAGACTGAAGGCCTGTTGCAGCGTTCTCCTTCTTCTCGAAGAAAAGGGAGAGCTGTGACAGGTCTTTTTTCTTTTAAAAAATGACGACGAAGAAGGACGTGGCATTTTCTTGAGTGAGAGACGATATTGGGATAAGTCGATAGAGACCTTATCTCGGAGCGAGCTGGAAGCATTTCAGTTGCGCCAGTTGCAGCAACATCTTGAGTGGGCCTATGCAAAATCCCCCTACTACCGGGAAGCCTTCGACCAAGTTGGCGTTCAGCTTGGCCAGTTGACGAGGCTGGAGGATCTGCAGCGTTTTCCTCTTACCAATAAGCAGGTGGAGCGGGAACGGCAAGCCAAGGTTCCTCTTCTCGGCGATATGCTGGCCGTGCCGGAAGAAGAGGTCGTCTATATCTCGGCATCAAGCGGTTCCACGGGGATGGCCACCTTGAGCCCGTTTACTGCCGAAGACTTTGAAGACTTCCAGGAAGCCCAGGCACGCCTTTTCTGGGCGGCCGGGATGCGGCCTCGTGATCGCTATGTGCACGCCTTGAACTTTACCCTCTTTGTCGGCGGGCCGGACGTCATCGGTGCCCAGAAGCTAGGCGCCTTATGCATCTGGGCAGGCGCGATTCCTTCCGAACGGCTGTTACATATCATGAAAGAATTGCAACCCACCGTCACCTGGACCACACCGTCCTACGCTTGGTATCTGGGCGAAACGGCCAAAAAACACGGCCTCGATCCCGCCAAAGACCTAAGCATCCGGCGAATCATTGTGGCTGGCGAACCCGGCGGCTCTATTCCAGCTACCCGGCAAGCCATCGAAGCACTGTGGAACGCCGAGATTTACGATTTCTACGGCATATCCGATATTTACGGCGCCTGCGCGGGCATGTGCGAGGTGCGTGATGGATTGCACCTTGTAGAAGACCAGATCCTGCTGGAGGTGCTCGATCCGCAGACACAGCAGCCGGTTTTGCCTGGAGAAGCCGGTGAAATGGTCTTGACGACGCTTCGTAAACGGGCCCGTCCGATGATTCGTTTTCGCACGGGTGATATTGTCACAAAACTGCCCGAGCCCTGCCCCTGCGGCCGCACTCATAGCCGTATCCGTGTCCTCGGTCGGATTGACGATATGTTCATCATTTCTGGAGTCAACATCTTCCCCAGTGACATCGAGTATGCTGTGCGCAACCTGAAGGAACTCAACGGCGAGTACCGCATCACCCTGTTCACGGAAAACCATCTGTCCAAGTTCCGCCTAGAGGTGGAAAGTCGTTCCCCCGAAGCGTCAGCGGAGATGTTGGCAGACAAGCTGAGCCATGGGATCAAAAGCCGCTTGGGTGTTCGTCCGGCGCAAATCAATGTGCTTCCGCCCGATAGCCTGCCTCGGTCGACACACAAAGCAAAGCGGGTCATCGATTTGCGTGATTGAGCGGGCGCACAATCGATTAAATGTAGGAAGCCATGGAAGAAAACGTGCAGAAAGGAATCCTGCCATGCCACAACCGAGCAGTCGACTTCAGTTTTTTGGTGAATCGGTGATCCGGCGGATGACACGGGTGGCCAACGCCTGTGGCGCAATCAACCTGTCTCAAGGCTATCCCGATTTCGATCCTCCGCAAGCATTGCTGCAGGCGCTGGAGCGGGTGACCTATGAGGGCCCCCACCAGTATGCTGTCACCTGGGGAGCACCTCATTTTCGAGAAGCCTTAGCCAGAAAACAGACTTCCTTCATGAACATTCCCCTCGATCCGGAACAACATATCGTCGTTACCTGTGGCAGCACCGAGGCGATGATGGTGGCCATGATGACGGTCTGCGACCCTGGCGATAAGGTGATTGTTTTTTCGCCCTTCTATGAGAATTATGTGGCCGACACGATCTTGACAGGCGCCCACCCGATCTACGTCCCCCTGCGCCCTCCGGAATACCGCTTTGATGAGGCAGAACTGCGCCAAGCCTTTGCGCAAAAACCAAAAGCGCTGATCCTCTGCAACCCGGCCAACCCCAGCGGCAAGGTCTTTCTCCGCGACGAACTGGAAGTGATCGCTCGCCTGGCCGAAGAGTTTGACACCTTCGTGATCACCGATGAGGTCTATGAACACATCGTTTATGAGCCTTACGAACATATCTACTTTGCTTCATTGCCGGGGATGTTCGAACGCACCCTGTCCTGCAGCTCTCTCTCCAAAACCTATGCCATCACCGGCTGGCGTCTCGGCTATGTCATCGCACCGGCCCATCTGATCGATGGCGCGCGCAAGATCCATGATTTCTTGACTGTCGGCGCGGCGGCGCCGCTGCAAGAAGCGGCAGTAACGGCACTGCGTCTGCCTCCAGCGTATTATCGGCAACTGTTGGAGGAATACAGGGAAAAACGGGACACCTTCCTAGACTACCTCGATCAGACCGGTTTATCCTACACGACGCCCCAGGGGGCCTATTACGTCATGGTGGACATCTCTCCTTTTGGATATGAAAAAGATGACACCTTCTGCCAATGGCTGGCCCAGGAAATCGGCGTCGCTGCCGTGCCGGGATCAAGTTTTTTCCGAGAGCCTGTTCACCGATGGATCCGCTTTCACTTCGCCAAGCGGAAAGAGACACTGGAGGAAGCCGGCCGTCGCTTGCTCCGCGTAAAGGAGTATATCAGATGATTGAAATTCGATGGCTGGGCCGGGGCGGGCAAGGGGCTTTTACGGCGGCACGGCTGCTCGGCTTGTCGGCTGCGTTGTTTGAAAACAAATACGCCCAAGCGTTCCCCTCTTTCGGACCGGAACGGCGGGGCGCTCCTGTCTCCGCCTTCACGCGAATTGCCGATCAAAAGATCACCGATCGCAGTGAAGTCACCCGCTGTGATTACCTGGTGATCCTTGATGAATCCTTGTGGAAGACGCCTCTTTGGCATGATCTGAAACCGGGCGGAACAGTGCTCGTGAATGCGGCCAATCCCATTGAGTGGTATGGCCGGGCCCTGGCCGACAAACCGGATGAAGAGAGGCGAGTCGAGGAAGGGCTTGAGCGAAAAGCGAGCGCCCTTGACGCCCTGGCTATCGCCCGCAAAGGGATCGGCAAAGCGATCGTCAACACGGCCATGCTGGGGGCGCTGGTCGGACTCTCGCGGATCATTTCGCTGGAGGCTGCCATTGAGGGGATTCGCCATGAGATGAAGCCGTCGCAGGTGGCGGGGAACCTTGAGGCATTGACCTTGGCCTATAAGAAGGTGAGCCCATGAAAAGGCCGCGCATTCAATCTTTTTCGCGACCGAAACACATTCGCGATTACCCGTTCGGGCCCCATTTTCAAGGGGGTCACCTGGTCGACAACGCCGTGGGTTGGCGCCTCGAAAGACCGACGATCTGTGAAGACAGATGCGTGAACTGCCTGCGCTGTTATCTCGTCTGTCCCGAAGGCGCTATTTATCGGGTGGAGAAGGCGCTGCGGCTCGATGAAGAGTTTTGTAAAGGCTGCGGCATCTGTGCTTGCGAGTGTCCAATTCAGGCGATTCAGATGAGCAGGGGATGAGTGACGATGACGCAAGAGAAACAGTTTGTCTCTGGCAATGAAGCGGTGGCGATCGGCGCTCGTCTCGCCCGTCCCCAGGTGATCACCGCCTATCCGATCACCCCTCAGACGGTGGCGATGGAACGGCTCTCTGAGATGGTGGGAGAAGGCAAGTTGCAGGCTGAATTCATCCTCGTCGAGTCGGAACACTCCGCCTTATCGGCAGCGATGGGCGCCAGCGCTTTTGGCAGCAGGACCTTTACAGCCACCTCGTCACAGGGTCTTCTCTACATGGCCGAATGTCTTCACTACGCTAGCGGCGGTCGTTTTCCCATCGTCATGATGAATGCCAACCGCTCCGTCGCCCTACCGTGGAGCATCTATGGCGACCACCGCGATTCCCTCTCACTGCTCGATTCGGGGTGGCTTCAGGTCTATGTGGAAGATGCCCAGGAGGCGCTCGACATGATCATCCAGGCCTATGCCATTGCCGAACATGAACAGGTCTTGACACCGATGATGGTCAATCTGGACGGCTTCACCGTCACCCATACATACGAACCCATCCAGGTTCCCTCTCAAACGTCAGTGGACGCCTTTCTGCCAGCCTATGCGTCACCGATTCGAATGGACCTCCACAAGCCGCTCAATATGGGATTCAGTTCGACGCCGGCAGACAACATGGCCTTCAAATACCAGCAACACCAGGCGGCAGAGGCAGCCCGCACCATCATCAGCCAAGTCGATAAGGATTTTGGTGAGCGCTTTGGGCGCACCTATGGCGGGCTGGTAGAGACTTACTGTTGCGACGACGCAGAGTTGATGTTGATCACCTTGGGATCGGTCACGGGTACTGCTCGCCAGGTCGTCGATGCCTTGCGAGAGCGGGGTTGGAAAGCAGGACTGTTAAAAATCCGTTTTATGCGCCCCTTTCCCCACGAAGCGATCGTCCAAGTGGCCCGCAAAGCCCGTGCTGTCGGTGTGCTCGATCGGGATATCTCCTTCGGTTATGAGGGGGCTGTTTACACAAATGTGAATTCCGCTCTGGCAGGAAACCGCCAGATTCCGCCGACATTGAATTTTATCGCCGGATTGGGCGGGCGGGACATTCGGAAAGAAGATATGGAATACATGTTCAGCCGCCTGGCAGCGGCTGCCGACGGCCACCCCTATCAACGGGTTGAGTTCGTCCATCTGGGGGTGATGACGGGTGAGTGAAGGAGTCCATGATTCGGTGAAAAAGGCCGTCAACGTGCGAACCCTGACCGATCAGGAGTTTTTCTTCGGTCACAAAGCGTGTGCTGGTTGTGGCGGGGCGCTCGCCGTCCGGCTCGCCTTGAAAGTGCTGGGAGAGCGGACCTGTGCCGTCTTGCCGGCCGGGTGCATGTCTGCCGTCGGTTTTATCTACCCCCAGATGGCCTTTGGCGTTAACGCCATTATCTCCACATTTGCTGGCACTGCATCGATGCTCTCGGGCATGGCCGCTGCTGTCCGCGCCCAGGGGTTGCAAGATGTTCACCTGATCGGATTTGCTGGCGACGGGGGAACCGCCGATATTGGTATCCAGGCGCTATCGGGCGCTATCGACCGCAACGAGAAGATCATCTATGTCTGTTATGATAATGAAGCTTACATGAACACAGGAACACAGAAGAGCGGCTTAACCCCCTTTGGCGCCCATACGACAACGACGCCAGCCGGCGCTGTCTCTCGCGGTGCAATCAATAGCAAGAAAAACATGTTCGACATTGTGGCCGCCCACGGTATCCCCTATGCGGCGACGGCCAGCATCGGCCACATCCAGGACTATATGAACAAAATCCAGCGGGCCGCTGCCGTTGATGGCACTGCCTACATCCACGTCTTATCGCCTTGCCCCACCGGATGGGGGATCCCATCGGATCAGACGCTGGCTGCTGCTCGAGAAGCCGTTGACAGCGGTTTGTGGATCCTGGCGGAGTACGAACAGGGGAAGTATACCGTAAACAAAGAACCGCAACCGTTTCGCCCCGTCGCAGAGTACCTCAAAAAGCAAGGTCGCTTTAAGCACCTGTTGCCGGAAGATGTAGAGAAGGTTGAGCGAGAACGAGATAAGCGGTGGGGATACATACGACAACATTGGCACCATTCGCAATAACCTGCCCAGAAGGAAAGGGTACTCTAAAAATGGTTAGGAGGAAACAAAAATGAAAAAATGGCTCCGTTCTGTCTCTGTCTTGCTCATGGTTGCGTTGGCAGGCACACTGGCCGGTTGCTCCGCTTCCGCCCCTACGTCCGGGGCAGCGACGGGCGATTCACAAAAGAAGAAGCTGGTGATCGGCTTTGCGCCAGGTCCCTACAGCGATATGTTCCAAAAAACCATTCAGCCCAGCCTGGAGAAAAAAGGGTACACCGTGGAAATCAAAGAGTTTAGTGACTATGTGCAGCCTAATCTCGCCCTGGCTAATAAAGAATTGGACGCCAACCTCTATCAGCACCGGCCTTACCTGGAGAAATTCTCGGCAGATAAAGGCCTGAAACTGTCACCCGTTGTCACCGTCCCTACCGCTGGCCTCGGCATCTATTCCCATAAGATCAAAGCTGCGAATGAACAGGAACTGAAGGCAGCGTTGAAACCGGGTGATGAAGTTACCTTGGCCAACGACCCTACGAACTTGGCTCGCGCCTTGCGGCTGCTGGCAAAACACGGGCTGATCACCATGAAAAAAGACATTGACCCCGCCAAAGCCTCCGAGAAAGACATTGAACAAAACCCCTATGGGTTGAAGATCTCTCCCGTTGAGGCGGCTCAACTGCCTCGCACACTGGACAGTGTCGCCCTTTCCGTTATCAATGGGAACTATGCGATTGCTGCGGGGATGTCCCTTTCTTCTGCGATCATCAAAGAGGAACTGGCCGATGATTTGAAAAACCTGGTGGCCGTTCGGACGGACGACCTCGATCAGCCTTTCGTCAAAGACATCAAAGAGGCGATAGAGTCGGAAGCCTTCAAAAATGGGATCGAAGATCCCGCAGGTATCTTCAAGGCCTTTCAAAAGCCCGACTGGTATAAAGCGAAGTGGAATCTCAAATAACCATGATTGATATTCAACAAGTAAGTGTCACCTTCACCGGTTCCGGGCCGGAGGTGCATGCCGTGAAGGACGTTTCCCTTCAGATCCGGCAGGGAGAGATTTTTGGCATCGTCGGCGCCAGCGGAGCAGGGAAAAGCACCTTGCTCCGCACGATCAACCTCTTGCAGCGGCCGACCCAAGGCAGCATCTGCATCGACGGTGTCGATATCACCGGCTATACCGGGGAGGAACTGCGCCGGATTCGCCAGCAGATGGGCATGATATTTCAACAATTCAACCTGATTCGCACCAAGACGGTCTATGATAACATTGCCTTCGCCATGAGGGTTGCGGGAGCGCCCAAAGAAGAGATCCCCAAACGGGTCTGCGAATTGCTGGAGCTTGTCGGCCTCAGCGGTAAGGCCGATGCCTATCCGGCGCAACTGAGCGGCGGTCAAAAACAAAGGGTAGGGATTGCCCGGGCGTTGGCCAACCATCCCAAGGTCCTATTGTGTGATGAACCCACATCAGCCCTTGATTTAGAAACCACAAATGCCATCCTTGAATTGTTGAAAGCGATCAACCGCAAGCTGGGCATCACCATGGTCCTGATCACCCATGAGATGGCAGTGGTCAAAAAAATCTGTGACCGCGTAGCGGTGATGAGCGGCGGCATGGTCGTGGAAAGCGAAAGCGTCCTCAACGTTTTCGCCAACCCCCAACATGCATTCACACGGCAGTTGGTCTATCATTCCTATGATTTCGAACTTCCTGAGCGGCTGTTGCGGCAGGCGCCGGGGCCAGTCTGGAAGATCGTCTATTGCGGCGACCATGCCGAGCATCCTGTCATATCCGATACGGCCCAGAACTTTCAGGTGGACATCAACATCTTGCACGGAAAGATTGAATACATCGGAGATCAGCCATTAGGCGCCCTCCTCGTCACGATCCGAGGCGCATCCGCCGATATCTCCCGTGCGATTGACCATATCCGCACCAAGGCATACCGGGTGGAGGTGGCCCATGGAAAAGGTTAATTGGCAGGCGATTTCAAGCGACCTGATCAAGGCGCTTGGTGAAACGTCCTATATGGTAGGAATATCCCTCGCCTTATCCATTGTTGTCGGTATCCCCCTTGGGCTTTTGTTATATGTCACGGAAAAGGGATTGTTTGCTGAAAACCGAGTCGTAAACCTCCTGGGGGGATTCGCCGTCAACGTCATTCGTTCCACGCCTTTTGTGATTCTCCTGGTGTTGCTGCTTCCGGTTACGCAGCGTTTGATTGGAACGACGATCGGCCCGATTGCCGCTTCGGTGCCCCTTTCGGTCGCCGCTGTGGCCTTCTATGCTCGGCTGGTACAGTCATCGCTGTGGGAGGTGGATCGTGGCGTGCTGGAAGCGGTCGACGCCATGGGCGCACCGCCCTGGATGATCATCAAAGACGTCTTGCTGTCGGAAAGCTTTCCTGGGCTGGTGCGGGGCCTCACAGTAACCGCCGTCAGCCTGATCGGCTATTCCGCCATGGCCGGCATTGTTGGTGGCGGGGGAGTTGGCGATCTGGCTATCCGCTTTGGTTATTACCGTTATGAAACGGACATCATGCTGATCACCGTTGTCGTGTTGATTGTGCTGGTGCAGATCGTGCAAAGCGCCGGCGATTACCTGGCAAAAAGGGGAACAAAATAAGGGGAGCGAGAAAAGATCCATGGACCGACGGATTGCTCGATCAGATGTAAAAAAAGAATATTCAGAACATTCTTGACATTGCAAGTCGGTTATTTGATAATTTAGCTAATCCAGAAAAAACTGGATAATAAATAGAAGGGTGGTATCCACAGTGCTGTATCCCTTTCCTGGTCAGCCGGAGAGCAAAGTGACCTTCAAGGCCCAGTACGAAAACTTTATCGGCGGACAGTGGGTGCCGCCTGTTGACGGGGAGTATTTTGACAACATTTCACCCGTCACTGGCAAGGTCTATTGCCGAGTCGCCCGTTCCAATGGCAAAGACATCGAAAAGGCCCTCGACGCCGCCCATGGCGCAAGCGAAAAATGGGCGCGGACCTCTGTGACCGAGCGGTCAAACCTGTTGCTGAAGATCGCCGATCGGATGGAAGCAAACCTGGAAAAGCTGGCCATTGCAGAGACCTGGGAAAACGGCAAGCCCGTCCGGGAAACGTTGGCGGCAGACATCCCCCTGGCGATTGACCATTTTCGCTACTTTGCCGGGTGCATTCGCGCCCAGGAGGGTTCTATCTCGGAGATCGACGACCACACTATCGCCTACCACTTCCACGAGCCTCTTGGGGTGGTGGGCCAGATCATCCCCTGGAACTTCCCGATCTTGATGGCAGCCTGGAAACTGGCGCCCGCGCTGGCCGCCGGCAACTGCGTCGTCCTCAAACCGGCTGAACATACCCCTACGTCCATCCTATATCTGGTGGAGTTGATCCAGGACCTGTTGCCACCCGGCGTCCTGAACGTCGTCAACGGCTTCGGACTGGAAGCCGGCAAACCCCTCGCTTCCAGCCCCCGGATCGCCAAGATCGCCTTCACCGGTGAAACGACGACGGGCCGCCTGATCATGCAATACGCCTCCCATAACATCGTGCCCGTCACCCTCGAACTGGGCGGGAAGTCGCCAAACATCTTCTTTGAAGATGTCTGCGCCGCCGATGACACCTTCCTCGACAAGGCCGTCGAAGGATTCGTCATGTTCGCCCTGAACCAGGGCGAGGTCTGCACTTGCCCCTCCCGGGCGCTGATCCAGGAATCCATCTATGACCGGTTCATGGAACGAGCCATGGCGCGGATGCAGGCGATCAAACAGGGAAATCCCCTTGACACGGAAACAATGATCGGCGCTCAGGCCTCCCAGGAACAACTGGAGAAGATCCTGGCCTATATCGATCTGGGCAAGCAGGAAGGGGCCGAGCTTCTGGCTGGGGGAGGACGCAACCACCTGCCTGGCGAGTTGGAGGAGGGCTACTATATCAAGCCGACCGTCTTCCAAGGCCACAACAAGATGCGCATTTTCCAGGAGGAGATCTTCGGACCGGTGCTTTCGGTCACGACCTTCAAAGACAAGGCGGAGGCACTGGAACTCGCCAACGACACCCTCTATGGACTGGGCGCTGGTGTCTGGACGAGAGATGCCAGCACCGCTTACCGGATCGGCCGTGGCATCAAGGCCGGTCGCGTCTGGGTCAATTGCTACCACATCTATCCGGCCCATGCGGCCTTTGGCGGCTACAAACAGTCCGGCATCGGCCGGGAGACCCACAAGATGATGCTGAATCACTATCAACAGACGAAAAACCTGCTCGTCAGCTACAGTGAAAACCCGCTCGGTTTCTTTTAACCGCGCTTAAGGCACGCGACGGGCGGTACGTACTTGCCGGTTTGTTGCCCCTTTGAGGCGCGAAGATGGAGCCAAAGGTGATCGTGATGGAGCCAAAGGTAATCGCAACAGAGGAAGCGCTTCGTTGGATCGAGGAATTGAAGCGCAAGTATGGTGAACTCCTGTTTCATCTATCCTGCGGTTGTTGTGACGGCAGTGACCCGATGTGCCATCCCCGTGGTGATTTCATCATCGGAGAGGCCGACGTTCTCCTCGGGGAAGTCGGCGGTTGTCCCTTCTATACGGGGCGGTCCCAGTCAGACTACTGCCGGCACACCCAGATCGTCGTGGATGTCATCAAAGGCCGCCCTGGCGGCTTCTCCCTCGGTGGGGCGGAAGGGATTCGCTTCATCGGTAGGTCCAGGGTTAGCACAACGTAAATGTGAAGATGATGAAAAACGACGAGAAGAGGAAATAAGCAGGATTGACAACGAGATGACAACGATATGGTGAGAGACGAGAAAACCGTATTGGCCATTGCCACTACGGTTTTCTCGTTCTCAAAGGGGCTTCGGCAAAAGAGACGTTTCCCTCCTTATAAAAGCATGACATCGGTCACGTGAGGATCATGATCACCGGGTTGAAGGCGGTAGACGTGGAGCATGAATGGGCAGACTTAGGGATGCAACCGGATAGGGTATAGCAGTAAAAAACAAATGCATCCCGAATTTGGGTTGCCCCTAATTGTCTTACACAGAAGTGCTGGAACACTCGGCGCTACGGCAGGCGCATTTGCCGTCACAGCCAGCGCAGCCGCCGGAGGCGCAGTGACAGGATCCTTCTTTCAAATTTTTCGCCTCCCGGTAGAAACCACGCAGCGTCAACCAGGCGATTGCCAGCGCGAGGCCGGCAGTTGCCAGAAAGGCGGTAATGACTTCCATAGGTTTCCCTCCTTACGCTTCTGTTAGAGTCCGGCACGCCTCTGTCCAGAGCCAGCCAGCGCTTATCCCCCAAATCCGAGCAACCGCCCGACCTGATACACAACCAGCGATACCACCCAGGCCAGCGCGAAGGGGTAGACGGCGCCCAGCATGGTCCATTTCCAAGAGCCAAGCTCCTTTTTCAGGGTGGCCATCGCGGCCATACAGGGCGTGTAGATGAGGGTGAAGACCATAAAGGCGTAGGCGGAGAGGGCGGTGAAATGGACCTGGGCGACGGGCAGCATCTGAGCAGCCGCATCGACGGCCTCCTCGGACAGTTCGCCGATGCCGTAGACGATGCCGAGGGTGGAGACGACGGCCTCCTTGGCGAGGATCCCCGTGAGGACGGCCACGCCGGCTTCCCAGGAGGCGAAACCATGGAAGGTGAAGAGGGGGGCGATGACGCTGCCGATGGCGGCGAGGAGGCTGTCCTGGATCTCGGCGGGGCCTTCCAGGTTGAAGCTGCTCAGGAGCCAGATCAGCACGGACATGCTGAAGATGATCGTGCCGGCTTTGACCAGGAAGCTTTTGCCCTTTTCCCAGGTCTGGGTCAAGACCGTCTGCCAGGCGGGCATCCGGTAGGGGGGCAGTTCCATGACGAAGGGTTCAGACTCGCCTTTTAGGAGGGTGTTCTTGAAGAGAATTCCCATCAAGATGGCCAGCACGATGCCGAGCACGTAGAGGGAGAAGACGACAAGGCTTTCGTTTTCGGCGAAAAATAGGGCGGTGAAGAGGGCGTAGATGGGCAACCGGGCGCTGCAGGACATGAGCGGCGCGATCAGGGCGGCGATGCGGCGGTCCCGCTCCGAATCGAGGACGCGGGCGCCCATGATGGCGGGGACGGAGCAGCCGAAGCCGATCAGCATGGGCATGAAGGCTTTGCCGGAGAGGCCGATCTTGCGCATGGCCTGGTCCATGATGAAGGCGACGCGGGCCATATAGCCGGAGCCGTCGAGGATGCTGATGAACAAAAAGAGCGTGAAGATGATGGGGACGAAGACGAGGACGCCGCCCACGCCGGCGATGATGCCGTCGACGACGAGCGATTGCATCCACTCTGCCACGCCGAGCGAGACGAGGGATTCCGACGCCCACTCAGTGAAGGGACCGCTAATCCACTCATCGAGCAGATCGGCCAGGGGTTGGCCGACCCAGGTGAAGGTGATCTCGAACATGAGGTACATCAAGGCCAGGAAGATGGGGATGCCAAGAACGCGGTGGGTCAGGATGTTGTCCAGGCTGTCACTGAAAGACGCCTCCAAGGTGCCCTCCATCCGCGCCGACTGGGCCAGCACCTGGGAAATGAAGGCGTAGCGCGCTTCGATCAGGCCGTCTTCGTCTCCAGCCGCCCGCAGGGAAGCGGCCTGCGCCAAGTAATCGACCAGCAGGGGTTCCTGTAGCGCCTTGTCCCTTGCCTCGGCGATGGCCGGACCGAAGCGTGCCACTAAGTCTTTGAGCCCTTCTTTGCGCGTGGCGATGGTGGGCACGACGGGGACGCCGAGGCAGCGACTGAGGGCATCCCTGTCGATGTGGACGCCCTTTTGCTTGGCCTCGTCGACCATGTTGAGGGCGATCAGCAACGGCGCGCCGGCTTCGATCAGTTGGACGGTCAGGTAAAGGTTGCGCTCCACATTGGAGGCGTCGACCACATTGACGACCACATCGGGCTTCTCGTCGCGGAGGTAATCGGCGACGATTCGCTCTTCCAGTGAATAGGCGCTGATGCTGTATGTACCAGGCAGGTCCACAATCGTGAAGGTGGCGTCCTCTTTTTTCAGCCGGCCGACGGCTTTTTCCACAGTGACGCCGGGCCAGTTGCCGATGTGCTGGTGGGCGCCGGTGAGGGCGTTAAAGAGCGTTGTTTTGCCGGTGTTCGGGTTGCCGGCGAGGGCGATGGTGATGGCTGACATGACGTTGCATCCCTCCTATATGACCATGATTTGTTCGGCTTCCGCCTTGCGAAAGGAAAGGTTGTATCCCTTGATCTGCACTTCGATGGGATCGCCCAGGGGGGCGACTTTCACCACCCGGATTGTGGCGCCTTTTAAGACGCCCATGGCCATCAACCGGCCTTTGGCCGTTCCTGTGACCATCACTTTTTCGACGACGGCTGACTGTCCTGGTTTCATTTCTTTGAGGGTTTTCACCGGCCGACCTCCCTTTCCGCGCAACAATCAATCACATCGATTTTATCTGCCAGGCCTTTTCCCAGCATGACCTTGCTGCCCCGGACTTCCACCACCATGGGACCGTCGCTGGTCTGGCAGATGGTGATCGGCGTTCCGGGGGTGAACCCCATCTCCTCCAGATGGCGTCTGGCTTTGGGACAGCCCTCAATCTGACATATGATCACCCGCCGTCCGCGGTTGACCCGGCTAAGCGGAGAGCGCATTTTGTTCATCCCCTTTGCTGTGAATGGGGCAATGATGGCAGCGTGATTGGACTTCCAGCAGCTTATGTAAGAGTTGCTCCATGATCTGTCCCTGAAGCTGGGAGACGGTGATCGGCGGGCCGCCTCGATGGTGGCGTTCAGGGCGAGCAGTTTCGTTTGTCCGGCGATGGTGTGGATGGCCGACATCATCCCATCGAGCCGGCGGGCATGATCCTGAAGTTGGGCGGTGATCCGCGCCGCTTCCTGCACCCGGTTGTTGATGTCCGACAATTCTTGGCTGGCGCTGTTCAGGTTTTTCGCGCCATCCTCGGCCAGACGCCGCGAATCCTCCAGGGAACGTAGGGCTTCACCGACCTCGGAGAGCGCCCTCTGGGCGTGGCGGTTTAACTCATCGACCATCCCCTGGCTGCACAAGGCGGTTTCATTGGCTTCGGCCACCTGGTTTTGCACTTCTTCCCCTGTGGCGATCAACTCGCTGTTGCCGCGCAGGGCCGCTTGCACCTGGGACGTCAGTGCTTCAATCTCATCATTTAACCAGTCTGGGGGCCGATCCCGGTAGAGCGTGACTGGTCCGGTCGGCTCCGCTACAGGCCTTGCTTTTTGAGCAAACCAGCTCTGGAAAAAGCTCAACCCTGTCAACCTCCTCGTCACACCGCAAAAGCGGCGACAGTCGCTATGAGGAATTTAACAGAGAATGAAAATCATTGTCAATTACGGCGATAACCGTTCTCCGGCGTTTATTTCCATTTATCTTTCTCTGACGAAGGCGCAGATAAATTTGCGTAAATGAGAAACATTTTCATTTATGGGGCGGTAGGCTTTTGTATTCAGTCCTGCCGTTGTAGGGGGGTGGCGATTGTCGGGTGGCGTTAGATGCGCGAAAGGGAGAGCCTTTGCAAGCTCTCCCTTTCGCTTTTCTCTTTCTCTCTTTTCACTGAAACAGGCCGGCGGCGGGGCAACTCATTGATCTTTTTGAAACCGTTGTTTTTGCGTCGACGATGTTACACCGCATCAGCCGCGCCGGAGTTGCCGGCATTAGACCTGCTCTTTGAGGATCTCCACCATCTTGGCCAACTCGCTGATGGCGCCGGTGAGCGCTTCCAGTCTCCCCTCCATGCGAATCAGGAGGTAGGCGGCCAAGGCCACAGGAAACCCCACGTTGGCAATGGACTGGAGAAAGGCGTCCACGTGAGCACCTCCGTTATGTCGGGTGTTTTTCGATTAGGGGTTATACAGGTCGGTCACGTTGGACGACACCAGTCGCACGTCTTTTTTACTGACCAGGTCGCCGCCGGTGGTCGTGAAGACGTTCATGGCGATGATGGTGTCCATGGCCGCCGTGACCTGGGCGGGGGTGAGATCGGCTTTGGGGTCTTTGATCCGCAGGACCACTTCCCGGCCCAGTTGGTTGGTGAAGACCAGTTCGAGCGTCTCTTTTGTTGCCACGTTGAGTCACCTCCTTATCTTGCCTATTTGAGGAAGGGGCGTAGAAAAACAGGTGTGGCAGGATAGGATTAGGCTTCGATCAGTTGGTTCGTGTCGACGCGGGCGATCCGGCTGACGGGGATATTCATCAGGCCGGAGAGCGCCTCGGCGGCGGCGAAGACGCTTTCATCCGTCGCCGATGGTTTGAGGCCCTTGAAGTCGCGGTTTTGGAACAGGGGCTCTCCTTTGGCGTTCGTTCCCGTCTGCGTCACCAGACGCAGGCTGGCGTTGATGGGGCTCTTGCTGACTGCCATTGCTGACCACCTCCTTTCGAACGTTTGTTCGTGGTTGCCACGGTTAGAGATTACCATTCCAATGGGGAATTGGACAAACCTGGAGAAGGGGCAGGAGCGGAAAACACTACGAACATATGTTCGATTTACACCTTCTATCTCGCCGGATCGAAGGATTCCAGATTCCAAATTTTCTTTTTGCTTCTATTGTCTTGGATTGTCATGGGCCAGAAATCGGACAAAGAAAAAGGGCTGCTGAACCTACCAGCAGCCCGGAGAGACTAGATCATGCGGCGATGATGAACATTCCCTTTCCTCAACGAGGCGAACCCGACTGGGCAAACCCAGCGAACCCAACGAGGCGAACTCAATCTAGGCGAAGCGCGCCCATGTCTCGGCCGGCTTGCGGCTGCGAGGGGCTGCATCCTTGGCCCTCGTTTCCGGGTCGAGCAGATCCGCCGTCCCGGGGTATCCGAGAAAGACGACACAGACCACCCGCTCCTCTTCGCTGATGCCGAAGGCTTCCCGGAGGGCCGGCTCGCTCCACCCGGCCGTGGGGTGGCTGCGCAAGCCCCGTTCGGTCGCCTGGATCAGCAGGTTTTGCACCGCCAGGCCGCAGTCGAAGAGGTAGTAGGGCTTCCCGTCAATGATGGCGTCGTCCTTTGGGTTGGCGTAGACGATAAAAGCGAGGGGCGCGGCGGCGGCCCATTCGTTTCCCTTGGCGAGACAGCCTGAGAGCTTGTCCAACCCTTCCCGGGAATGGACGGCGATCAAATGCCATGGCTGATAGTTGCGGCAGGACGGCGCCCAGCGGAAGGCCTCGATCAGTTCTTCGATCGTTTCCGACGGCACGGGGGTGGGGAGATAGGCGCGTTTGCTTTCCCGGTTGACGATGGCGGGCAGAATGGCCACGAACAACCCCTCCTAAACGATTTTTTAGACGGATAGACAATGGTTTTTATGGGATATAGTTGGTTATAGTTGATTCGGCGCCGATCATGTCAGTCCTTCCAAAGAGACTCCTTTCCGGGCTTTTTATCGCGCTTCGACCAGGCCCTTATTCTAGCCCTTTTTATACCGGGATAGTGTTGATTTCTTTCCGCTTCAAAAAGTGTGTCTGTTCCTTCCTGATGTGCTATCATAAAGTGATATGGCTGAAACGCAAATGGGTCAAGGAAAGGGGGGAGGCAGGGTGCGTCCATCGTCTCCGGTGTCACAGGTGTCTTTCGCCCGCAGGAAGGCCGGCCGGCTGAAACCGGTGGGGCCGATCGAAGATTGGCAGGCTTTTTTCCAACAGGAATTTGATCGGGCCTTCCGGCGGCGCGGCCATAGCGCCATCGGCCTAGGGTCGGTGGAGGCCTGGGCGCGCTATGACCGGTTCATGGAGGCGTTGCAAGCCCGCAGCGCCCATTGGCCCCCTGCCTCCGCCGCCTGGCTCTGCCTTCATGGCCGCCTTTACCTGCTCAGCCGGATGGAAGAGGCGAACCGACTGGAGGGCCGGGTCTATACGGCTGACATCATGCAAAGGATCACGGAAGAACTCTCGGCGTCCCTCGCGAAAATCCGGAATGAGGGATGGACCGAAGAAGCCATTCCGGTCATCGACGCGGCGGCGGAGTCGCTTCGCTGGCAGTACCTCTCTTCCTCGTCCTCCTGGGGCGTCGATTGGCTCTACCTCTACCGGTTGCTCTGGATGCGACTCTTCAGTGAACGCCAGGCCGAGGCGGAGGCGGAACGATTGGAGCAGTTGCTGGAAAAAGCATCGACGCCTGCTGTGGTGCGGGACCGGGCGCTTTTGGCCCGTGCCCATTTTGCCATCGCCGCCGATGAGGACGAAGGGGCGCAGGTGCGGTTAAACGGGCTGAGCGAAAAGGCCCGCTTCACCATCGTCCGGGACCTGCGCTTTTACCTGGAAGGGTTCAGCCGCTTCCGCCTCTGGGAGCGACTGCTTGCCTGGCTGCGCTGGCTCGTCCCCTATGCCGGGACGGCCGACACGGCCAGCTATGAGGCCCTTTGCCTCTATTGGAACCAGGCGGCCCATACCTGCGGCGTTCAGGAGGAGTTTTTGGAGATCCTCCGGCGCTGGCTCCCCCGGAGCCGCCGTCTCTACAGCCACTATCTGGTGGAACGGAAATTGCACCGCGATTGGGTCCGGTTATGGCTGCATCATGGGACCGGCTTTCATGAGATCGACGGTGCTGTGTTGCGCGTCGTTGAGACCCAGGAGCCCGCGCTGCTCCTGCCGCTCTATCACCAGCAGGCGATCCGTTGCATCGGTAAGAAAAACCGCGCCGCCTACCGCGAGGCGGCGGAACTGCTGAAAAGGCTGAGCCGGATCTACCTGCGCCTGAACCGGGGTGATGAGTGGGACCGGTTTATGGCGGAGTTGACCCAACGCTACGGCCGCCTCCGGGCGCTCATGGAAGAGTTGCGGAAAGGAACGCTGATCTCGCGATGATCAGGTGCTATATATGAAAGTGCATATCTGCTGGATTCCGAACAGGGGCTTTTTCCTCTGGGGCGATCGTCCCTTCGGCTATGGCAGCGATCCCCTGGACCGGGCGCAGGAGTGGAAGTTCCGCCTCTTTGCCGACCATCAACCCTCTTTCTACGGGTCCTTCGTCGACGTGGAGGAATGGGAGGGCCAGGCGGGCCTTCTGTTGCCGCCCGCGCTGGCCTTGGACTTTCTGCTCCAGCCGCCGGTGAGCGACTTTTTCTGCTGGGACTGGTCCTCTGAGGTTAAGCAATTGCAACAGATCGCGCCGTCGGTCGCCGTCGCGCTGGCCGAGAAGCGGTGGCATCCGGACTACCGGCTCTGGCGGCAGGGGCGGAGAGGACTGCGGCTCGACTTGCACACGGAAAAAGAGCAGGCGCCTGGACTCCCTGATATATGTGATCAACGCGATATAAGCGATCATAGCGGTCAACTTGCCGAGTGGACGGCGCTGCTCATCGACGAGCAGATCGCCGGCGATATCACCGCCCGCCAGCAATGGGAGCAGTGGATCGCCGACTGTCCCATGCTCCATCCTGATTATCCGCGAGAGGGAGCTTTTCTCGACGAGGACGATTGGCTGGAGGCCATCGGTTGGAGGGAGGACAAGGCGCCCTTTGTCGTGGGCTTGCGGCTCTTGGAGCCGGAGGAAAGCGATTCATGGCGTCTCCAGATCCTTCTCTTTGACCGCGAAGACCCCGCTCACGTGTTCGAGGTGCCGCCTTCGGCGACGGAGGATGACCTGGATAAAATCCTTCCGGCGCCCTGGAAACCTTACGCCGGGCGGATCGGTCGCGCCGTTCACAAGTGGGTGGCGCTGGCGCCCCAGTTGCGTATCCAAAAGAAACAACCACAAATAAAAGAGGCGCTGACCGAAGGGGAGGCCTGGACCTTTCTCGCCGAAGACAGCCTCCGTTTGGCCCAAGCGGGCGAAAGGATCCTCCTGCCCCGCTGGTGGGATGACCTGAAGAAAAAAGGCGTTCGCCTGAAGGCTGTTTCCCGCTCCATGCCGGGGGATGATGAAGAATCCTTTCTCGGTATGGACCGCCTCGTCCGCTTTGATTGGAAACTGGCCGTCGGGGAGACGGAACTGACGGAAGCGGAGTTTCGCGAGGCCGCCCGCCAAAACCGGCGGTTGCTGCGCATCCGGGGACAGTGGGTGCAACTCGATCCGGGCCTCGTCCGCCAGGCCCTCAAGGTGATGAATCGCAAAGGCGGCGAGATGGACCTCGCTGAGGTCTTGCGGCTGCATTTTATGACGCCGTCACTGACCGATACGGTTCAGACAGTTCCGGGTGACCGACTTCCGACTGCCGCCTTTCCGGATGATCCCGATGGCAACGCCGCATCCGGCTTGTTCGAATCGGCCCCATTATCCATTGAAGTCGAACTGAACGAACAACTGGCGAAGATGGCCCAACAACTCTCCCAGCATTCGGCGGGGCCGGTCCTGGCGGAACCGCCCGGCTTTTGCGGCAAACTGCGGCCATACCAGCGCATCGGCCTGACCTGGTTGTCCTTTTTGCGCCGCTTCGGCTTTGGCGGCTGTCTGGCCGACGATATGGGGCTTGGCAAGACGATCCAGTGGATCGCCTATCTGCTTCAGATCAGGGATGAAAAAAAAGTGAATACGGCTTTTTCGCCCTCGCTCCTCATCTGCCCCACTTCGGTGCTGGGCAACTGGCAGAAGGAACTGGCCGCCTTCGCCCCCTCCTTGCGGGTCTATCTCCACTACGGCGCCCAGCGGGCCAGAGGAGAGGAATTCACCAAGGCCGTGGCGGAAGCCGATCTGGTCCTCACCACCTATGGCCTGGCCCATCTGGATGAAGCGGACCTGGGCGCGGTGCAATGGGACTGCCTCTGCCTCGACGAGGCCCAGAACATCAAAAACGTCTATACCAAACAGTCGGCTGCCGTCCGGCAGTTCGCCGCCCGTCATCGCGTCGCCTTAACAGGGACGCCGATGGAAAACCGGCTCTCCGAACTCTGGTCGATCATGGATTTTCTCAACCCCGGCTACCTCGGCGGCGCGAACGACTTTTTGCGCCAGTTTTCTCATTCCGCCGGTCGCGAAGGGGAGGAGGCCGCAGCCGAGCAGGTGCGCCGCCTGGTGCGCCCCTTTCTGCTGCGCCGCGTCAAAAGCGACCCGGCCGTCGAGCCGGATCTGCCTGACAAACAGGAGTCCAAGGAGTTTTTGCCCCTCACGCTGGAACAGGCGGCCCTCTATGAAAACATCATCGAGGAGATGTTCGAGAAGATCGACGAGGAGGCGGGGATGAGTCGGCGAGGGACGATCCTGGCGACTTTGACCCGTTTAAAACAGGTCTGCGACCATCCGGCGCTGCTGCTCAAGGAGAAGTCGCCCGCCGATTTTCGCCGTCGCTCGGCCAAGGTGGACCGCCTGCTTGAAATGGTGGAGGAAGTGAGGCAGGAGGGAGACGGCTGCCTTATCTTCACCCAGTACGTGGAGATGGGCCGTCTGCTCCAGGCTTCCATGGAAAAGGAACTGGGCGAAAAGGCCGAGTTTCTCCATGGGGGCATCCCGAAAGCCCGCCGTGATGACATGATCGAACGGTTCCAATCGGGCCGCGACTTTTTCATCCTCATCCTCTCTTTGCGAGCGGGCGGTTTCGGTTTGAACTTGACCGCGGCCAACCATGTCTTCCACTTCGACCGCTGGTGGAATCCAGCCGTAGAAAACCAGGCCACAGACCGGGCCTACCGCATCGGCCAGCACCGCCATGTGCAGGTGCACAAGTTCATCACCCTCGGCACCCTGGAAGAGCGCATCGATGAGATGCTCGAACGGAAACAGGGCCTCAACGACCGCATCGTCGGCAACGGCGAAGCCTGGGTGACGGAATTGTCCACCCGGGAGCTTCGCGAGATCTTTGCCTTGCGCCGCGAGTGGGTGGGGCGGGAGTGACGGAGAAGCGATTTCCTGAAAACAGAAAAGGGGAGCGGCCCTCCTTATCGTCCGAAAGCGCCAAGGACGATGAGGAGGGCCGTTTTTTTGCGGCTATTTCTGGTTTTTAGGGGGTGGATCCGGAGTAATTCCAGATTAAATACGAACTAATTCCGGATTTAGCCCGGTGTTAGTCCGTTGACACACCCCCAAAATATGATTATACTGTGTATAGATATAATACACAGTATACAAGGGAGCGCTGCCATTGACCCCGATCACCTTGTCACCGACATCCCCCATACCCCTCTACGACCAGATCACCAAACAGATCAAGGAATCGATCCTGCGGGGTGAACTGGCGCCTGGTCAGGCCCTTCCCTCGATCCGCCAACTGGCTCAGGAGTTGGGGACGAGCGTCATCACGGTCAAGCGGGCCTACCTGGAACTGGAGCGAGAGGGCATGATCCTGACCCGGCAAGGTTTGGGCTGTTACGTGGCTTCCGTGGAACAACAGCGTCTGGAATCAACCCGGCGTGAAACCGTGGTGGCGCAACTGCGGCAGGCCGTTGCCGAAGCGAAACGGTTGGGCATGACCGTGGAAGATGTGCAACAACTTTTTGCGGAACTGATGGCGAAACTGGCGAAGGAGGAAGAACGATGACACCGATCCTGGCCCTCGATGGTGTTACGAAACGCTACCCTGCTTTTACATTGGAAAAGGTGTCCTTGACGCTGTCCCCTGGCGCCATCATGGGCTTAATCGGCCCCAACGGCGCCGGTAAAAGCACCTTGCTCAAGGCCACTCTGAACCTGGTGCGCCTCGACGCCGGTTCCATCAGCATCTTCGGACTTGACCACCGGCATCATGAGCAGGCGATCAAGCGCCGCATCGGCTTCGTCAGCGAAGAGATCTCCTTTTACGACAGCTTGGCCGTATCTGAATTGGCCGCTTTCGTATCCACCTATTACCCCACCTGGGACCAAGAGCTGTTAGGCCGCTTACAAAAGCGCTTTGCCCTGACGTTAGAGAAAAAAGTGGGCGATCTGTCCAAGGGGAACAAGATGAAACTCTCCCTCTGCCTCGCCCTGGCGCACCGGCCTGAACTCCTCATCCTCGATGAGCCGACAGCCGGCCTCGATCCGGTGGCGCGGCGAGACCTGCTGGAGGAGATGCTCGACGTCATTCAAGAGGAAGATCGGTCCGTCCTGTTTTCGTCCCATATCACATCCGATGTGGAGCGGGTGGCCGATTACGTTACCCTGATCCATGAGGGGCGGATCGGTTACACCGGTCTGCGCGACGACCTGCAAGGAGCCTGGCGCCGGATCCTGATCAGCGGCGA
Source organism: Heliomicrobium sulfidophilum (assembly GCF_057715735.1). Taxonomy (NCBI): domain Bacteria; kingdom Bacillati; phylum Bacillota; class Clostridia; order Eubacteriales; family Heliobacteriaceae; genus Heliomicrobium; species Heliomicrobium sulfidophilum. Next base: position 481,604 of record NZ_JBVTZZ010000005.1, on the reverse strand, counting down.
CTTTCCGCCGGAGGTGCGGCCCCATCTCCTCCATGTGAAGCCTCGCTTCGGCGGAACCGCCGGCGTCACTGGCGATTTCGAATCGCTCCGCTGCTGTTGGCCCGGTGGCATTCCTGACGGCGCCGTCCTGGAGGCGGTCAGTTTGGAAGAGATCCTGATCGCCCTGGCGAAGCGAGGGTAGAGCGCTATCTTAGAAGAAAGAGGCGATTGTTGATGTGGGAACTGGTAAAAAAAGATTATCAAATCCAAAAAAAATCCCTCCTGTCCCTGGGGGTGTTGTTAGTGCTTGCCGCCGGATTCATCCTGAGCGGCTGGCTTGATCCATCCGATGTTGGCGGTGTTTGGGGTATCATCATCACCATGTATGCCTTTAGCTACACCGGTGGAACGGTGATCTACGAGGAGAAGACTCGCGGCTACCTTTTTTTGCGCTCCCTCCCCCTCTCCGCGAGGCAGATTGTGACGGCCAAGTTTGCCGGCAGCCTGTTGGCTTCGCTGGCGACATCCTCGCTTGTAGCCATCCTGCTTGTCATCGTGGAATTGATTTATTCCCCTAAAGAGATGATTCTGCCGGTGGTGATTTTCTGTGTCAGCCTCTCCATCATCTTGAACGGCTTGATCTTGACGCTGTCCTTCCGCTTCGGTTATGTGACGGCGATCCGGGTTTTAGCCATCATCGCCTTGTCGCCGCTGTTGACCTTCGCCGTTCCCATCGATTGGCTCGTCGGCATCGTCCACAGTGTCACCGATTATGTGGACGGGCACATGGAGACGACCCTCGCCGGTTTTGCTCTTTTTTCCGTCGCTATTCAGACGGCTTCGCTTTTTTACAGCATTCATTGCTTCCAGGACGCCGATCGGATCGACCGTGTGCTAAAAAGCTGACGATTCCTTGTTACGGATCATCCATATGGCCATGAAAAGGTTTTGGTTCAAGCAACTACGCCAAATGACGACAATAATAATGGAATTACCCGAAAGCGATGAAAAATAACAAAAATAACGATAAAATGGCAGGATTTATGTAACCAATTGGCCGGTTCATGCGTCTAGTAAATAGGGCGTCTTTGTCTGCGCATCCCCCTATGGAACAGAAAGAGGGAAAAGCTGAAGGAACAGAATGCTCCGAAGGAGCCGGAGGTAGGGATGAACCGAGAAAAACCTGATGGACTCGAAGGAGGAGCGACGTTGAACCAGATCGTTATCAAAAACGCGCGGATTTTGACCATGGCCACAGAATCGCCGCAACTCCTGGAAGGGGACATCCGCATCGAAGGCCCCTTCATCCGCGAAATCGGACGGTTGGCTGGCAACATCGCCGAAGCGGATGATATCACCGTCATCGACGCGGCGGGGAAGGTGGTCATTCCTGGGTTGATCAACTGCCACAACCATGCGGCGATGGCGCTCTTTCGCGGCTATTCCGATGACCTTCGCCTCATGGAATGGTTAAGCGAAAAGATCTGGCCCGCCGAGGAGCGCCTCGACGGCGACGCCGTCTATGCCGGCACGATGCTGGCGGCGGCAGAGATGATCAAGTCGGGCACGACCACCTTTGCCGACATGTACTTCTTCATGGACGATGTGGCCCGGGCGGTGCAGGACTCCGGCATGCGGGCGACCCTCTGCCAGGGGCTCCTCTTCATTGACAATCAGGCCGAGCGGCGTCTGGAGGCCACCCGCCGGCTCTTCGCCGGCTGGCACGGCAAGGCGGAGGGGCGGATCACCGCCATGGTCGGCCCCCATGCGCCCTACACCTGTCCCCCGGACAAATTGCAGGCCGTCATGGCCCTGGCGAAAGAACTGCAAGCGGCCGTCCATATCCACCTCTCCGAGACGGTCGAGGAAGTGGACCAGATGTTTGACCGCTATGGCAAGTCGCCCGTCCGCTACCTGGCCGATCTGGGGCTCTTCGCCGAACACCACGTCCTCTTGGCTCACGCCGTCAACCTGTCCCGCGACGACATCCACCTGCTCAAAGGGCTCAGAGGCGGCGTCTCCCACAACCCCGTCAGCAACCAAAAGCTCGGCTGCGGCGTCGCCCCTGTCCTGGAACTGCGCCGCCAGGGTGTCACCGTGGCGCTGGGGACCGATGGGGCCGGCAGCGCGACGACGCTCGATCTTTTCGAAGAGATCAAGGCAGCCGCCTGGCTGCAGAAAAACCGCACCGGCGACCCGACGGCGCTGACGGCCTACCAGGCTTTGCGCATGGCCACCATCGAAGGCGCCCGGGCGTTGGGGATCGACAAGGAAATCGGGACGATCGAACCGGGCAAGCGGGCCGACCTCATCCTGATCGACATGAACAAGCCCCACCTGTTCCCGCAACACGACATCTGCGCCCTGTTGGCCTACGCCGCCAACGGAGCCGATGTGGACACCGTCTTGATCAACGGCAAGGTCGTCATGGCCAACCGCCGGCTGTTGACCATGGATGAATCCCTTGTGCTCGCCGAGGCGGCCGCGGCGGCCCGGCGGGTCATCGAAAGCTGAGAGAGAAAGGAAATGACGTTTTGCTTCAGTCACTTAAAACACGATGGCAGGATGTATGGAAAAAACGCAAGCGATGGATCGCGGCGATCCTGGTTGTAGCCGTTGCCAGCGGTGGCTGGCTCGCGTTGCGGCCGGCAAAAGGACCGTCAGGCGTACCGGTAAACGCCCAGGCGATCGCTGCCGGCGATCTGGACGTCTCTGTCGTCGTCTCCGGCAAAATCGAACCCTATGCGAAGGAAAACATCACGGCCCGTGTCAAGGGAAAACTGGTCAAGGTCTTCGTCGAAGCCGGGCAGACGGTCAAAGCCGGCGATGTGCTGGCGCTGATCGATAAAGAGGACATGAGCCGCAAGGAATCAGACGCCCGCGTCAACCTGGAAGTGGAACAGCTCAACCTGGAGAAAAGCCGGCAGACGGCCCTCTATGAGTTGGACAAAGCGCGCGAGACGGCGGAACAAAGCCGCAAGAAGATGGAACTGAACAAGAAAAACCTCGACCGCGTGCAGTCGCTCTTTGACAGCGGCGCCGCCACGAAAAAGGAACTGGACGAGGCCGTACATACCTATGAAGATTCCACCGCCCAGCACCGCAACGACCAGCGGCGCGTCGAGTCGATTGAAAGGAATGACTTGGGCACAGACCTGAAGCTGAAAGAAGCGCAGGTCCAACTAAAACGACAAGATTGGGAGACGGCGGCCCGCGACCTTGACGAGTGCGCCGTCAAAGCGCCCATGGACGGCATGGTCCTCGAGGTCCCCGTCGACCCTGGCGACTATATCGCCCCGGAGACGAAGATCGCCGTCCTCGGCCGGACCGACCGGCTGAAGATCAAAGCGGACGTGAGCGAGGCCGACCTTCCCCTGATCGGGATCGACATGGCCGCTCAGGTCACCGGTCCGGCCCTCGGCGACAAAGAACTGACCGGAAAAGTCACCGTCATTGCGCCTCAGGCTGTGACGAAGGAGAAAGAACAGACGGAAAGAACGACCGTGCCGGTCACCGTCGAAGCGGACAACCCCGAAGGCGTCGGGCGGCCGGGGACCAACGTGGACCTGCGCATCCGGGCGGCCCATCTGACGAATGTGCTCACGGCGCCCCACGAAGCGATTCGCGAATCGCGCAACGGCAAGGAAGCCCTGGTCGTCCGCGACGGCGTCGTGGCCATCTCTCCTGTCGTGACGGGCATGGCCAACGACATGACGGTGGAAGTCAAATCGGGCGTTCAGGCCGGTGACACCTTGATCCTCAACCCGCCCGAGGAGTTGCAAGAAGGGACGCCTGTCGTCATCCTGCCGCCCAATGTGCGCCTGCCGGGCCAGGGGGTGAAGTGATGACGCCCACTGTGTGCCTGGAAGGGGTCGGCAAGACCTACCAGACAGGCGCCGTCGCCGTGGAAGCGCTCAAGGACGTGAACATGGACGTCTATGCCGGCGACTACCTGGCCATCATGGGACCGTCCGGCTCGGGCAAGTCGACGCTGATGAACATCCTGGGCTGTTTGGACCGTCCCACGGCGGGACGCTATCTGCTGGACGGTCAGGATGTGGCGACCCTCGATGACCGGCAATTGGCCCGGATCCGCAATAAAAAGCTCGGCTTCGTCTTTCAAAACTTTCAACTCCTGCCGCGCATCGATGCGCTGGCCAATGTGGAACTGCCCATGATCTACGCCGGCCTCAGCGCCAGGGAGCGTCGCCAGCGGGCGGAAGAGGCGCTGGCCCGCGTGGGGTTGGCCGAACGGATGCGTCACAAGCCCAACGAACTGTCGGGGGGACAAAAACAGCGCGTCGCCATCGCCCGGGCGCTTGTCAACCGGCCCTTGCTCCTCCTGGCTGACGAGCCCACGGGCAACCTGGATTCAAAGACCAGCATCGAGATCATGGAGATCTTCCAGGACCTCAACGCGGAAGGCACGACGATCATCATCATCACCCACGAACCGGATATCGCCGCTCACGCCAAGACGGCGGTCACCTGCCGCGACGGCCGCGTCGCCCTGCGAGAGGGGGAAGGGCAATGAACATCTTCGAACTGTTCAAGGTCGCCTTGCAGGGGATCCGCGTGAACAAACTCCGTTCCAGCCTGACGATCCTGGGGCTGGTCATTGGGATCGCCGCCGTCGTCACCGTCATCACCGTCAGCGAGGCCGGCCAGGGCTACTTAAAACAGCAGATCCAAAAGTTCGGCTCCACCATCTTCACCATCTACCCCAACTGGAATGATGAGACGACCGACATCGACATCGAAGACATGACCATGGAAGATGTGGTCGCCATGAAAGAACTGATCCCCGAACTGAGCCATGTCAGCCCCATGATCCAGTTTCAGTCCATCCTGGAGGGGAAGAAGGCGAATAAGCGGGCTTCCATCTACGGCGTCAACGAGTCCTACTTCTCGATCCGGCGCAACCTAAAGATCACCCAAGGGCGCTTCCTCAACGCCACCGATGCCTCAGGCGCTCGCGCCGTCGCCGTGGTCAGCAAGGAACTGGCCAAAGAGCTCTTCGGCCACACCGATGTGGTCGGCCTGACGATCAAGTTGGAAGCCCGCACAGTCACCATCATCGGCGTTTATCAGGAGGACAAGTTTGCCCTCGACCAGAGCCGGGACTTGACGGCCTATGTGCCGATCACCTTTGCCCAGTTCGCTTTTGACATGTCCCGCATCTTTGCCATCGAGGCGGCGGCCCGCGATGAGAGCGTCGTCACGGTGGCGACGGAGAAGGCGAAAAACCTGCTCAACCGGCGTCACCACACGAAGGACCACTACAGCGTCAACAGCATCCAGGAGACCATGGGAGAGATGAATCAGGTGACCGGCATCATCGCCGGCATCCTCTCCGGTGTGGCCGCCATCTCGCTCCTCGTCGGCGGCATCGGCGTCATGAACATCATGCTCGTGTCGGTGACGGAACGGACGAGAGAGATCGGCCTGCGCAAAGCCTTAGGCGCCGAACGGCGCCACATTCTGCTCCAGTTTTTGATGGAGGGCGTTGTCCTCTGCCTCTTCGGGGGAACCCTGGGCGCGATCGTGGGCCTCGGCGGCAGTTGGGCCTTGGCCCGCTTCGTCGGCGTCGACGCCCCCTTTTCCTGGACAGGGCTGCTCGTCGCTTTCACCGTCTCGAGCCTGATCGGGATCTTTTTCGGCCTCTATCCGGCGAACCGGGCGGCCAAGCTGGATCCGATCGAGGCGCTCCGTTACGAGTAACGCCATTCCACGTCAGTCGCCAAGGAGATATGGAAAAACCCCCCTAGATCGCCGCTGCTTGAACAGCAGCGGCTTTTTTTTGCGAACCGGCAGGGATATTCCAAGGTTTATGGAAATACACAATATTGTGAAAAATCTTTTGATTGCTTAAACTGGAAAATACTCATCTATTCAGTCAATAGATCGGTACGACGGAAATAGGGTAGAAGCAAGAGGGGAAGAGGCCGGTGGGTGTTTGGTGATGATGCTATCAAAACAGTACAGCGTTGGCGATGTGCTGAAGCAGGATGTCTATTCCATGCAGGGCCAATTGTTGATTCCCCGGGGCACGCCTGTCAGCGAGCGGCTGTATGGGCAGATCTGCAAGTGGGAAGAGATCGGGGTGCTCGTCGATAAGGGAACCGCCCATGGATCGGAAGGGGGCAGCGATGAGCTCTCGTTGCTGTTCCAGAAAAAAAGCAAGGAAGAAGACATCCTCTATCACCAGGCGATCGAGACCGTGCGCGATGTCTTCCTGGACATCCGGGAAGGACATGTCTTTAACCAGGAGGCGGTCCAGGAAAAAGCCTCTGAAATCGTCTCGTCGGTGATCCACGACGAAAAAGTCGGTTTTCGGCTAACCCGATTGTGGAAGGCCGACGACTACACCCTGCACCATTCCGTCGATGTCTGCCTGCTGTCCATCCTGATCGGGCTCACCCTCGGCATGGAACAGGAAGAACTGGATGAGCTGGCTGTTGGGGCCATCCTCCATGACGTTGGGAAGATCTATATCCCGCGGGGCATCCTCAACAAAAAGGGGGCCCTTAACAATAAAGAGTATGAGACGATCAAAAAACACCCTGTCTTCGGCGTTAAGTATTTTCAGGAGACGGGCATGGACTTCTCCGATGCCCAGTTGTACTGTATCCTTCAGCACCATGAGCACTGTGACGGGACCGGCTATCCCCAAGGCCTGAAGTACCCCCGAATTCATCTGCACGCTCGCGTCGTCGCTGTCGCCGATGTCTTCTCGGCGCTGACAGCCGACCGTCCCCAGCGCGCCTCGATGGATCAGTTGCACGCCATCGATATCCTCTGCCGGCAGTCGCGGAGCCACCTCGACCTGCACATCGTCAGCGTGCTGATCGAACGGTTGCGGGAATTGCTGCTGCACACGCGGGTCCGCCTCAACAACGGCGATGAAGGCTATGTGGTCGACTTTTTTGAAAGCTCCCCCCTGCAACCGACCGTGCTGGTCACCCAGGACGCCTTCGGGCGCAAGGTGGTCAGCCCCTACCTGGTGCACCTGCGTCAGGAGAAGAATCTGACGCTTCAGGAGATCCTCACCGGGAGGAAAAGTTAGCGCGAATCGCAGAGTCGCCCCGCCGATGGGGTGGCTTTTTTATCCGGCAGGGAAAGGCCGGACCCCTATGGAAAAGAATAGGGTAAACCAAAACATTAGAATCGCCGAAACAAAGGATATGAAGAGAATACCGGCAGAAAGGTGAGCGAAAACAGGTGAGACGTTTTACAGTCCGCGCCTTTTTTGACGGCATGAATCGCATTTTGGAAAAAGAAGCCAAAGAGGCCCTGGCCAGCCTGGAATTCCGTGTGAAAGCCGAACTGCTGCCAGAACGGATGCCCATCGGCCAGGCTTGTCTCTGGTCGGTCATGGACGAAGAAGGTCGCACCATGTACTGGATGGTGCCGGAGAACCTGGCCGCGCGCTTCCGGCCGGGCATGGTCGTCGCCGCCGTCGGCCATCCCGTCGTCTGGCCTTCGAGCAAACGGGGAAAGCGGCTCGAATGGCTGCAGGTGAAGAACCTGGAACCGCTCTCCCTGGGCGAGATGCCGCGGCAACTGCAGGCGAAGTGCCTGGCTGACGAAGGGCTGCTAGGCCGCCGTCCCCGGCGGGATTGGCCCGTCGATGCGGCGCGCGGCTCAGTGCGGGTCCACCTGGTCATCGGCGACAAAGACGCGGCCCTGCCGGGCCTGCGCCATCAACTGCGCAAAGGGCGCCGGTTTCAGGTGCAGGTCTATCCGGCTAACATGAACAAGGCTGATGAAGTGGCCGCCGCCATCACCAAGGCCGCCCACACTGGCGGACAGTTTCTCTTTCTCATCCAGCAGGAGTCGGACAACGTCCTGCTCTTTGACGATCCCGCCGTCTTGCGGGCGCTCTCTCAAAACGGCCTCTACACCATCCTCGTCCAGCCGGACTGCAAGATAAAACCCTTCGGCTACTGGTGGGTTGACGAGTGGCTCGACAATCCCCGCCTGGCGGTGCAGCGCATCGTCAGCCGTTGCTGGGCCATCTGGAAGGGGCCCCGAGAGAAAGAGCGGTTGAAGCAGGCTGTCCTCGATCAGACCCAGAAGGACCGCTCCCGCTTCGCCTCCGAGTTGAGCCGCCTGCGCAAGGAGAACAGCGAACTGGCGGCCCAGGTGGCCACCCTCAGCCCGCAGCGGATCGAGGAACTGGAGAAGCGCCTCAGCCAGGCCGAGGGTGAACTGAAGCGCTCCGAGGAGCGCCGGCGCGTCGTCCTCGCCCAGTTGTTCGACCTGGAACAGGAACGGGACGATCTTAAGCGCAAGGTGGCTCTCCTGGAGAGCGGGGGGATCCTGCCGGAAGCGACCAATGACGTGTCCGCCGAGGTGGAAAAAGTCCGCCGCCAGGAAGAATACCGCCGCATGCTCGTCGAGGACGAGCGGGACCGCCTGGAAGTGGAAAACAAGCGGCTGTTGGCGCGCCTGGAAGAGACGGCGCCCCTGGTAGTGGAGGAACTGCGCCAGAAAGCGGCTACTTCCGAGATGGAACTGAGCCGCTCCGAGGAACGGCGTGAACAGTTGTCCGAGTTCCTCTTCCTGCTGGAACAGGAGAATCGCGAACTAAAAGGCCGACTTGGCTTCCGAGAGGAACTGGAGGCGCCAACCGATGGGCGTCCCTTGTCATCGGAGGAGGAACTGCTCATCGGCAAGGCCCGCCTCTATGAAGAGATCCACGACCTGCTCGTCAAAGAAGAGTTGGAGCGCCTCCAACGGGAAGTGAAGCGGCTGCGCGACCTGATGGAGTCCTGCTCGCCGGCGCTGCTCATGTCCCTGCGCGACGAGTTGGAGATCACCCGCGCCCAGTTGGAGCAATCGGAAGCCCTGCGGGAGGAACTGCAAAAGGGGCAGGAGAACATGCGCCAGGAATTGCGGCGGGTGCGGGATGAGCGGCTGGGGACTGGCGGCGCGCGACAGATAGGCGAGGAAAGCGTCGTTGCTTCGAAGTTATTGGAGAAGTCGTCGCGTAGGGATGAAGCCGAGTTTGTCGCAGGACTGACGGCCTTGTCCGAGATGGCAACGAAAGGTGAAACCGGTGAAAGGGCGCAACGTGACCGGGAGCAAGGGGCACAGGGACAAGGGACGCACGAGCTAGGGACACAGGAGCAAGGAGAACAGACGGATGACCTGTTGGGCAAGGCCGTGGAGTTTTTCCGTCACGGATTCCGGTTAGGACGGAAGAGGTAAAGCGAAGAAAAGGTCTACAAGAAGGTAACCCTCGAAGGAGAGAGGATGCGGAAAAGGAGGTGGAAATATGAAGACCACCCTTACACACGTGAACAAGAAGGCTCCTGGAAGGTCATCGACATTCTTCCCTATCGAGAAGTGTGAGCGTCTAGGCTATCTCTTTTTCCGAAAAAGCACATGCTCCAATACCATCACTGTCACCACTCCAACGACAAACCCATTCCCCAAAATCGGCCGCCACATCGCCGGGAACCCGGCGGTCACTGCCGGAGGCAAAAAGGAGATCACCGTCCCCAGCAAAACAGGCAGACCCACGATATACCCATTGTCCATCGACAATGGGTTTTCTGATTCATAAATGATCCGCAAGCCTGTCGCCACCTGGGCGCACATGATGTACAGGAGCAGTGTGCCGATGACCACGGGCGGGATGTTGCCGAGCCACTGAATCAGCACTGGAAAAAAGGAGGTCCCGAGCAGGAGGATGGCCGTGGGCGCCAAGGTGAACCGGGAGGCACAGCGCGTCGAAGCGATCACGCCGGGACTTAAGGAGAAGTTGACCGGACCGATGACGCCCAGGAAGCCGGAGAGGATGTTGGCCAAACCGGTCACCGTCACCCCCCGGCTGATTCGCTTCGGCATTTCGGAGGCCCCCACCATCGCACCGACCGATTGCATGGAACCGAGATCATTGATAAACAGCGCCAGGTACGTGAACAGGAACGAGACGATTAACGCCGGTTCAAGGGGGAAATGAAGCGTAAGTCCATGAAAAAAGGACGCAAAGACCGGTATGGCGGTGTTACCGGAAACGCCGCCAGTATCTGGAATCCCGCTCGCAACAACCCCGGCAGAGCCGGTTATGGTTGACATGGTTCCTGCGGCAAGCGTGTGTCCGGTCGAACTCATTGATCCTGCAATCCCCAGGCCCGCAGGAGAGAAGGTCAGAAAATAGAACAGCGATCCTGCCAGCATGGCCCAGATGATCAGCGTCGATTTCCACAGGCCCGACAAGACCCGGCTGACCGACACGAGTGTCAACAAAAAGGCCAGGGAAAAGAGCAGGTGAAGCGGGGGAGAGACCCCTGTCTCCGGGGCGATGATCAGGTTCAGGATGGTCGGCAAGAGGGTAAAGGCGATCAGGAGCAAGATGACGGCCACGACTCTAGGCGGGAACAAGCCTTTCAAGCGCCCCAGCCAACCGGTGGCGCTGACGATGGCAAGCAAGCCGCCGCCGATCATCGTCGCCGTGTACATTCCATCGATGCTGCTGCCGGCGTTGGCCGTGATGCCGATGAGCAGCACAGAGGCGGGTCCGGTGATCAGGGGAAGGCGATGGCCCCAGTAGATCTGGACCAGCAACATCACCGCCGTGGCGAAGAACAGCTTTTGCATGTACAGGATCTGCGCCCCCGGATCGGAGAAATGCAACCGGGCGACGATTTTTCCGAGGATGATGATCAGCGGGACTGTGATCGCCAGCCACTGCAACCCGTAGATCAGGTTCTCCCACAAGGGAAGCCGTTCGTCCAATCGATAGCGGCATTCGTTCAACAGGATCACCCCTAGAAGGATTTTGACTAAATCTATAGAATCAGGATAAATTGCGGTTTCAAATATTTAGAAATATATACTATGGAGTGCGACGGCGCTGGATACCCAAGTATTCCCCGACCCGGAAAAGGCGATTTCGATGGAAAAAGCGCTGGATCTGTACAGCAAAAAACAGTCCCTGCGGTTGGCTTACCGCTTACCTGACACGGACCAAGCGCCTGTGGTGAAAGCGCAGTCACTGCCGGAGACGAAGGGAATCATCCCACCGGAATTACCCCCCAAAAAATAGACCGCTACATTTTTATGTAAGCCCATCCTTCTCCGGGCATCCTAAAGACGGAGGTGATGGGCTTTCTTTGCAGAACGTCATCAGGCTCCCGGTCTGAGCGAAGCGGATGAATTGGCAGTGCTGATGGTCATCCAACAGAGTTATGAACAATCGGCCTGGGATACACGGCTCTTTATGAGGCGGGTGCAACGCGCCGGTATCACCATTCCCCCCGATGTTCAGGAACTGCTGGAAGAACGGATCGAAACAGCGATCGCCGTCTCCGAGTCTTCCCAGAACGAGATCTGGCGACGAGGAACCCATCGGCTCCAGTAGGCGATCTTACCTTCGGGTGAGGTCGCTTTTCTATGTTCGGTGGTGCTGGCTTCTGCCATTGTCCGATTCAAATACGAAATCAGGTGAGTCAGAAATCTGCTGGTCAACAAGAAAACTGTCTCGTAATTCTGAAAAATATGCTTGCCGCCTCCTCCCTGAACTCTGTACAATGGAGCCATAGTCGCTGAACAAAAGCGCCACAAAAGGCAGCCTTGTTGCGCACGAGGAGAGGAGAGACGAGCGTGAGCGAACCGATTCGCAAAATCATGCTGGACGAGAAATCCATTCCCACCGCTTGGTACAACGTGCAGGCCGACATGCCGAACCCTGCCGAGCCGGCCCTTCATCCCGGCACCTTGCAGCCCCTGGGACCGGCCGATCTGACGCCGATCTTCCCGATGGAACTGATCAAGCAGGAGGTCAGCACCGACCGCTGGATTGAGATCCCCGAAGAGGTTCGGGAACTGTACAAACAGTGGAGACCCACGCCCGTCTACCGCGCCACGGGACTGGAAAAACTCCTCGATACACCGGCCAAGATCTACTACAAGTACGAAGGGACAAGCCCTGCCGGCAGCCACAAGCTGAACACGGCCCTCCCGCAAGCTTACTACAACAAGGCGGCCGGCATCAAGCGCCTCGCCACGGAAACGGGCGCCGGCCAGTGGGGGAGCGCCCTGTCACTCGCTTGCACCTTCTTTGGCCTGGAATGTGTCGTCTACATGGTGAAGGTCTCCTATAACCAGAAGCCCTACCGCAAAGCCTTCATGCAGGTCTACGGCGCCGAAGTTATCCCCTCGCCGTCGATGCGCACCGCTTCGGGCCGCCATGTCCTCGAGATGAACCCCGATTCGCCCGGCAGCCTCGGCATCGCCATCTCCGAAGCCGTCGAGGACGCCGTCTCCCGGGAGGACACCAACTACGCCCTCGGCAGCGTGCTCAACCATGTCATCCTGCACCAGTCGGTCATCGGCCTCGAGGCGAAAGCCCAACTGGCCATGGTCGACGAATACCCGGACGTCGTCCTTGGCTGCTGCGGCGGCGGCAGCAACTTTGCCGGCATCGCCTTTCCCTTCCTGGCCGACCGCTTCCAGGGCAAAAAGGTGCGCCTCGTCGCCGTCGAGCCTGACGCCTGCCCGACGCTGACCAAGGGCGTCTTCGCCTACGACTTCGGCGACCTGGCCAAGCTGACGCCAGTGACCAAGATGTACACCCTTGGCCATGACTTCGTGCCCCCTGGCTTCCACTCCGGCGGTCTCCGCTACCACGGCGACTCGCCGCTTGTCAGCCAGCTCTACCATGAGGGCTTCCTGGAAGCCCAGGCTTATGGGCAGACGGCCATCTTCGAAGCGGCTCTGGCCTTTGCCCGCAGCGAGGGGATCATCCCGGCGCCCGAGTCGGCCCACGCCATCGCTGGCGCCATCGCCGAGGCCAAGGCGGCCAAAGAGGCCGGCGAAGCCCGCACCATCCTCTTCTGCCTCTCCGGCCATGGCATCTTCGATCTGGGCGCCTATGAGGCCTACCTCGGCGGCGGCCTCAAGGATGTGCCCTACTCGGAAGAGGCCCTGGCAAAGAGCCTGAATAACCTGCCGAAGATGTAGGCGCGCGCCCGACATCGAATCAGGCCAAGACCGAATCGTTGCTCAAAAGCCGTCCCGAACAATCTGCTGGAGTTATAAAATGGACTTTACGGAAGAACGGGGAATACCCCCGTTCTTTTCGTTTTTTCATCGAATGATTATGATACGGTCTCCATACATACCAGCAATGAATATATGTCAGTGCCTGGTGCTTTGAGGGTGATTTTTTTTATCTGAATCGTCAGGAGCCTATCCAAAAAAATCTAAAAGGTGGTCGTTCGACGTGGCAGCACGGCATGGCATCGGAAAATGGTTGCTTATCGGCGGACTCACGATCGGGATCTGGAACGCAACCCTTCTGTCTCCGGCTCTGGCGGCTGTTCCCCAGGTCTACATCAACAACACAGCGCTTACCACCAACGCAGCCCCCGTCCATCAGCAAGGCATTTTGCAGGTACCAGCAAAAGAACTGGCGAGCGCTCTCGGCGGGAGTTTTGCTTTTGATGCGGCCACGAACCAGGGAACCTTCAAGGTTGGCGACGATGAAGCGGTGTTTCTGCTCAACTCGCCGACAGTCACCTTCAACGGCAAGTACGTCACCGCCCCGGCGCCCATGGTCATGACCAGCAATCGCTTCATGGTGCCAGCCGACTTCCTCTGTGACTCCATGGGACTCGTCAGCGTCGCCAATGGCGACCTGCTTCAGGTGTACAAGCCGATGAACGGCAAGATCACCTACTCGGTGATGAGCGGTGACACCCTCTGGCGGATCTCTCAGAAGTTCAGCACAACCATTTCCTCGATTCAGAGCCTGAATGACTTGACTTCTGACTACCTTTATGTGGGCCAGAACCTAACGATCATGCCTCAACTTCCGCCGGCGGTGACCGTCTCAGCGACGATGTCCAGTTCCGGCACATTCTTCAGCAGCCCTAGTTTTAGCGCTTCCGCTCTCGGGTACCTCCAGCCTGGAACGACGCTCACCATCGTCGGCAAGTCGGGCGATTGGTATAAGGCGAAATCCAACTTGGGTGTCGGTTATGTGTACCGATCTGTCCTCCGTGTGAACCAAAATGTCACCCCGGCTCCGGCGCCAGCCAATGTTTTCGCCGCAAAAATCCCGGTAGATACATCCAGAGATATGGTGACATACAAATCTTATACCGTTGTTAGCGGCGATACCGTCTGGGCGATTGCAGAGAAAAAGGGAATCCTGAAAGATGAACTCTGCGCGGTTAACGGTTTGGGCGACGGTTCCAGCCTTAAAATCGGCCAGGTCTTGAAAATCCCAGTACACACCATCGCCCCGCAGCCGGTTCTCGGAGCGCAGTATGGTGAGGTCCTCGATTGGTTCAGCCAGGGCCAGTACGTCTTCAGCATTGGCAAAGTGGGCAAGTTCGTCGACTTGGCCACGGGCCGCAGCTTCATGGCCCAGCGCACCATGGGCGCCTACCATGCCGATGTGGAAACACTGACTGCTGCCGATACGCAGGCGATGAAAGAGATCTTCGGCGGCTTTAGCTGGAACCGCCGTCCCTTTGTCCTCGATGTCGATGGCCGTAAAATTGCAGTCTCCCTCGCTGGCATGCCTCACGCTGGCGTAGACAGCGCCCCTTATCTGGCTAACGTGTCCTGGCGAAGCGGCAACTTCGGTGGCGGCCCCAACTACGACCGGATCAAGGGCAATGGGATGGATGGCCACTTCGATGTCTATACCCTCAACAGCATCGGTCACTCGGAACCGACAGTCAGCGCGCCCCATCAGCTAAACGTACTGATGGCAGGCGGACTGGAGTAGGGCAGTACGTCCGGTCCTATCAAAGCCACTAATGGACCCACTTCTATGATGGTTTGCGAGGGCAACGCCTGTCAGGTCCAATGGAATCGTTGAGGAACGATGGATTGACTCATTCATCTTCCATATTGCAGATGCGATGCCTAGGGCTTGGGTAATTATGGAAAGTAAAATAGAAGAAGCAGGTGCTGCTTAAAGGCCAGCGCCTGCTCTTTTTTATAGTTCTCTGAAGCTACTTCTGCTTGTCGCTGTCGACAACCCGGGCGTCGACCGGCTTCGCCTTATCGCCAGGCGTCTTTTCTGGGGTGACTTCTTCTTTAAATTCGCGGATGCTCTGACCGAGGCCCTTGCCGATCTCGGGAAGCCGCTTTGCGCCGAAGAGGAGCAGCACGATGCCCAAAACCACCAGCCATTGCCATATGCTAGTGAACAATCCGAAGGTGTACACGCCAAATGCCTCCTGCCGTCAGGCCTCTGTTTCAGCCCTGTTGATGCTTTTTTTAGATGATTACATCAAGTATACCAGAACGATGAGGCCGTCTCAAGTTTCCTGGCGCAGCGGTGTCGAAAAATGCGGACCCGGCTCAGCATAAAAAAGGAAAAGTGAGCCGATAACAAGAATTAATCCAAGTGGAGGCCACCTTTTGGTTGCGGAGGAACCCTTAAGTGGGGTTGCCGTTCCGCAACGGTGATCTTTGCCTAAAAACGAACAGAAGCGCAGAAAGCAGGGGTGTACTGCTTTGACGACATCGAAACTGAAAGACCCGTCCCTGGACAGGCTCTTCGAGGCCGTCTTGCTGCTGGGGGACGTCGACGAGTGCTACCGTTTTTTCGAAGACATCTGCACGGTCGCGGAATTAAAGGCCCTCGCCCAGCGGCTCGAAGTGGCCAAGATGCTGGAACAGGATGCGACCTATACCCACATCGCCGAAAAGACCGGTGCCAGCCCGGCCACCATCTCCCGGGTCAAGCGCTGCCTTATCTACGGCGCTGACGGCTACCGCCTGATCCTCCAGCGGCTACGCGACAAAAAAAGCGTTGACACTCCCCAGACCCCGTGATACGCTAATAACGTCACTTTTTCACTTCACCTAGTTAAAGTGATAAAGCAATTAAGTGATAGAGCAACGGAGAAAAGGGGATGGCGAGACGATGGCCAAAGAGGGAAACCTCCTGCAGATCCCGCCGGGGATGCGGGACTTGCTGCCCGGCAATGCCCGGGAAAAACGCTTGTTAGAAAACGAATGGGTGAAACTGTTTTCCTCCTGGGGCTATCAGGAGGTGGCCACACCAACCGTGGAATATCTGGACACACTGGCCCTCGATACGGGGGAGGAGATCCGGGACCGGCTCTTCCAGTTCTTTGACCGCCAGGGCCGCATCCTGGCTTTGCGTCCCGAGATGACGACGCCCATCGCCCGGCTCGTGGCGACGCGTCTTAGGCAGTGTCCCTTCCCGCAGCGCCTTTTTTACGCCGCCAACGTCTTTCGCTATGAAGAACCCCAGGCGGGGCGTCAGCGGGAGATCTCCCAGGCCGGCGTTGAACTGGTCGGCGCGCCGGGACCGTTGGCGGACGCCGAAGTGATCGCCTTGGCCGTCGAGGCCTTGCGCGCTTCGGGGCTGGAGGATTTTCAGATCTCCCTTGGCCAGATCGAGGTCTTCAACGGCGTCATGGAGGAACTGCCTCTCGATGGCGCCACGAAAGCCCGTGTGCGCGCCCTGGTGGCGAAAAAGGACTTTGTCAGCTTGGAAGAACTGCTGGCCACGTCAGGTCTCGACAAGGCCCAGTCGGATCTGCTGTTGAAGCTGCCCACGCTGCACGGCGGTCGGGAAGTGCTCATTCAGGCGCTCCCCCTGGCTGTCAACGACCGCGCCCGCTGCGGCCTGGAAAACCTGCGCGCCGTCTACGAAGGCTTGCGGACTTTCGGAGTCGAGGACTATGTGGCCATCGACCTGGGCGTTCTGCGCGGCTTTGATTACTATACCGGCGTGGTCTTTGAAGGCTACACGGTCGGACTCGGCTTTCCCATCTGCGGCGGCGGCCGTTATGACAGTTTGCTCGGCCAGTTCGGCTTCGACACCCCCGCCACCGGTTTTGCCCTCGGCCTCGACCGGGTGCTCCTGGCCCTGTCTCGCTCCCGCGAACCGAAACCGGCCCCGGCGTCCGATGTGGTCATTGGCGGCGGCAACCCTTGCAAGATCCAAGCTGAGGCGACACGGATGCGCAAAAACGGCCTCAGCGTCGAGATCGACCTGATGAACCGGAGCGAGGCGGAACTGGAACAGTACGCCGCCGCCCGGGGGATCGCCCAGTGGTTTTACTACCCTGCCGGCCAGAGCGGTGAGGCCGAAGGGGAGAAGGGGGACGGTTGTTGCGCCGGAGGAACGGCGGTTGAGGAAGGATGCCTGGATGCCTGTCTGGATGGGGAGAAGGAGCGTCTCTGCCTAGAGAACGGCCCCATCCTGTCCGATATCGGAAACCTGATGGGCCCGTCGATCAAGAGGCCTACCGAAGACGCTGCGCCGATGACCGCAGGGGAAACTGCCCAGGGTGCTGCGGCACTTTCTGAACCCATGCCAGTCTGTCCGCCATCAAAGGAACAATAGGGGGGTAGGGACGATGAAAGATATGCTCACGGTGGCGCTGCCCAAAGGCAAGCTCTTTGACGACGCCATCGAACTGCTCCAGGAGGCCGGTCTCAACACCAAAGGGCTGTCGGAAAACAGCCGCAAGCTGGTCATCCATCAGGAAAAGGACCGGGTCAAGTACATCATCTGCCGCCCTACCGACATCCCCACCTTTGTCGAGTACGGCGCCGCCGACTTCGGCATCGTCGGCAAGGATACCATCGTCGAACAGGACAAGGACATCATGGAACTGGTCGACCTCCGCTTCGGTTTCTGCCGTTTCGTTGTGGCCCTGCCTGACGCGGCCGCCAAGGGGCGCGACTTGACCCAATTCAACTACCGCCGCGTCGCCACCAAGTTTCCCAAAGTCGCTGAAACCTTTTTCGCCGAAAAAGGGATGCAGGTGGAGATCATCAAGCTCCACGGCAATATCGAACTGGCCCCCGCTGTCGGCCTCGCCGACATGATCGTCGACATCGTCTCGACAGGGCGCACTTTAAAGGAAAACAACCTGACAGCAGTGGAAGAGATCTTTACGGCCACGGCCCGCCTGGTCGCCAACCGGGTGGCCTACCGCTTGAAACATAAACGCATCCAGCCCCTCGTCGAGCGGGTGCGCAGCCTCGTAAAAGACAAAGAGGTGACCTATTAGGATGGTGCGCCGGATCAGCTATCCGTCGGCCGAGGCCGACGCCTACCTTCAGAAAAAGAGCTTTGACGATGTCCAGGTGGCCGAGCGGGTGGCCGAGGTCGTCGCCAACGTCCGCAACGGGGGCACGGCGGCGCTTTTCGAATACACGAAGCGCTTCGACGGCGCTGATGTGAACGAGGCGAACTTCCGCGTCAGCGAGGCCGAGATCGCAGCCGCCTACAGCCAGGTCGACCCCGAGGTGCTCTCGGCCCTGCGCCGCGCCTGCGAGAACGTTCGCCGCTTCCATGAAAAACAGCTCCGGCCCTCTTGGATCGAGCCGGAAGCCGACGGGACCATGCTCGGCCAACTGATCCGTCCCTTGGAGCGGGTCGGCGTCTACGTTCCCGGCGGGCTCGCCTCCTATCCCTCGTCGGTGCTGATGAACGCCGTGCCGGCCAAGGTGGCCGGCGTGCCTCAGGTCGTCATGGCCACGCCGCCCGGCAAGGACGGTTCGATCAACCCCTACTCGCTGGTGGCGGCCAGAGAGGCCGGCGTCGACGAGGTCTACCGCATGGGCGGCGCCCAGGCGGTGGCCGCCATGGCTTTCGGCGTCGGGTTGAAGGCTGTCGACAAGATCACCGGTCCCGGCAACATCTATGTGACCCTGGCGAAGAAACAGGTCTACGGCACCGTGGACATCGATATGCTCGCCGGCCCTTCGGAGGTCCTCGTCATCGCCGACGAGAGCGCCACGCCGGCCTATGTGGCCGCCGACTTCCTCTCCCAAGCGGAGCATGACGTGCGGGCGGCGACCGTCCTCGTCACCCCATCGGCTGCCCTGGCTGAAGCCGTCGAGGCCGAGATCGAGCGCCAGTTGGCCATCCTGCCGCGCCGGGAGATTATGGAGCAGGCCTTGCGCGACAACGGCGCCATCTTCATCGTCAACGATCTGGAACAGGCCTGCGAGGTCTCGAACCGCTTCGCGCCGGAACACCTGGAGGTCTTGACGGAAACGCCCTTCGCCCTCCTGGGCAAGCTGACCCAGGCCGGCGCCATCTTCCTCGGTCCCTACTCGCCCGAGCCGGTGGGCGACTACTTCGCCGGCCCCAACCACGTCCTGCCCACGGGTGGCACCGCCCGTTTCTATTCACCCCTCAACGTGGACACCTTCCAGAAAAAGACGAGCGTCATCGCCTACTCGAAGGCGCGCTTTGACCGCGACGCTAAGGATATTATCGCCCTGGCGAAGGCGGAAGGACTGGACGCACACGCCAACGCTGTGGCTGTGCGGCTCGAAAAGTAATCAGCCAAGCTGCGTTGAAAAGAAGCTGCCTCAGACAAGTAAAGCCGCTTGGAGCAACATCTTGCTGGAAAGAACGATAAACCTGGCTGGAAATAAGAATCAATCTGCTGTAAAAGAAACAAGAAAGGACTCCGCCAATGAATGATCCGTTGCGCTGGGTGCGGCAAGACATCCGCCACATCGTGCCCTACCAGGCCAAGGTCTATCCGGAAGGGGTCAAGGTGGACGCCAACGAAAACCCCTTCCCCTGGCCGGCTTCTTATGTGGAAAAGCTGCAAAAGGACTTGGCCGCCCACCCCTTTTCCCGTTACCCGGACGGGGAGGCCAAAGACCTGCGCCAGGCCTTGAGCGCCTACACGGGGCGCGACCCCAATGAGATCCTCGTCAGCAACGGCTCCGACGAGGCCATCCAGCTCATCCTGCTGACCTTCGGCGGTCCCGGCTTGGCGACGGTCATCTCCAACCCCACTTTTGTCATGTACGCCATGGCTACCCGTTACATGGGCGGACAGGTGATTGACGTGCCGTTGATCGAAGAGTCCGGGACCTTCCGCCTCGATGTGGAAGGACTGATCGCCGCCGCCAACCGGGAGGAGTCGCGGGTGATCATCATCTGCAACCCCAACAACCCGACAGGCAACAGCTTTGCCGAAGCAGACATCGAAGCGGTCCTGCGCGGCACCGACAAGATCGTCATCGTCGACGAGGCCTACTACGAGTTTTACGGAAAGTCCATGGCCGGGCGAATCGGCGAATTCCCGAACCTCGTCGTCATGCGCACTTTCTCCAAGGCCTTTGCCCTGGCCGGCTTGCGCGTCGGCTACACCATGGCTTCCCGGGCGATCATCAACGAGATCCACAAGGTCCGCCAGCCTTTCAACGTGAACGCCTTCTCCCAGCGCTCCGCCGCCATCGCTTTAGAGGAAAAGGCGGCCTTTGAGGCCCAGGTAAAAACCATCCTGGCCGAACGGGAGACCTTGATCCCGCAACTGAAGCGCTTCGACTGGGACGTTTTTCCCACCGACGCCAACTATGTCTTCTTACGCCTGCGCGGCGAATCGCCGGCAGAGCGGGCCGCCCTGGCGGCGTCGATCCACCAGGGATTGATGGACCGGGGCGTGCTGATCCGCAAGCTCGGCGGCGGACCGAGCCTCGACGGCACCTTGCGCGTCACCGTGGGACAACCGGAGGAGAACCTGCGCCTGATCGCGGCGCTGGAGGGGATGAGCGAGGCGCCGGCAAGGTCTCAGGCGTCGGCGGCACCCGTAGCATCGTTGGTGTCGACATCGCCGGCTTCTGCGCTGTCCGCAGCGCCCATGGCATCCGCTGAACCGGTTCGGGGATGGAGGGTTTAAGATGACGGCGATGAGAGGCGCATCTTTTGTCCGCAACACTGCCGAGACGCGGATCTCCATCGACCTTTTTCTTGACGGAAAAGGGGTCTTTGATGGGACGACGGGCATCGGCTTTCTTGACCATATGTTTACCCTGCTGGCCCGCCACGGCCAGTTGGACATGGCCATCGGTTGCCAGGGCGACCTGGAGGTGGACACCCACCACACCGTCGAGGACCTGGGGATCTGCCTGGGCAACGCGCTGGCCCAGGCGTTGGGCGACAAAAAAGGCATCTGCCGTTACGGCCACGCCTATGTCCCTATGGACGAGACGCTGGTGCGCGTCTGCCTCGACCTGAGCGGCCGCCCCTTTCTCGTTTACAAGGCGAAGATTCCTGTGGAGCGTGTCGGCCAACTGGAGACGGAGATGGTGGAAGAGTTTTTCCGGGCGATCTCCAACACGGCGGGGATGAATTTGCACATTCACCTGCTCGAAGGCGGCAACGGCCACCACATCATCGAGGCCATGTTCAAAGCCTTTGGTCGGGCGCTGCGCCAGGCCATCGCCATTGATCCGGACAACGCGGGCCGGGTATTGTCGACGAAGGGCGTTTTATAGAAGGGTATATTTAATTGAAGCTTTATCTTTGGCAAACATAGTGACCAGCCAAACTGACCAATCAATAGCGACCAAACCATAATGAACGAGCAATATTACCAAGCCAACATAGACCAAGCTCTAGCAAAACAAAACGTCATACCGCAGAAAAGGGGGCGAAGGGCATGATCGCCATCATCGACTACGGCATGGGAAACCTGCGGAGCGTCCAAAAGGGGCTGGAGAAGGCCGGCTATGCCGGTTTCGTCACCAGCGATCCCGAAGCGGTGCGCAGCGCCCCCGGCGTCATCCTGCCCGGTGTCGGCGCCTTTGCCGACGCCATGGAGAACCTGCGCCAATCGGGCATGATCGCGCCCATCATGGAGACTGTCGCCGCCGGCAAGCCCTTCTTGGGCATCTGTCTCGGCTTTCAATTAATGTTCGACGCCAGCGAAGAGGGCGGCCATTTCGAGGGCCTCGGCATCTTCCCCGGCATGGTCCGCCGCCTGCCGCCCGGCCTGAAGGTTCCCCACATGGGCTGGAACGAGCTGACCGTGCGCCGCGAAAGCGCCATCCTCGCGGGGATCCCCTCGGGGGCGGAGTACTACTTCGTCCACTCCTACTACGTCGATCCGGCCGAGCCGGATCTGGTGATCGCCACCTCTGACTACGGCTTCGACTTCTGCGCCGTCGCCGGCCGGGGCAGCGTCTCCGGCGCCCAGTTCCACCCGGAAAAATCGAGCGACCTGGGACTGCGCATCCTCCAGAACTTCGGAAAGCAGGTGGAAGGCTCATGCTGATTTTTCCGGCCATCGACTTAAAAGGCGGCCGCTGTGTCCGTCTCTACCAGGGGCGGATGGAAGACGCCACCGTCTACAACGACGACCCGGTCAGCCAAGCCCTCGCCTGGCAGGCCAAGGGCGCCCAGATGATCCACCTCGTCGACCTGGACGGCGCTTTTGAAGGGGAGCCGAAAAACCTCCCTGTCATCCAGGCCATCTTGGAGGCCGTGACCGTCGCTGTCCAACTCGGCGGCGGCATCCGCGACTTGAACATCATCGACCGCTACCTGCGCCTCGGCGTTTCCCGGGTCATCCTCGGGACGGCGGCGATCAAAAACCCCAACCTGCTCTCGACCGCCTGCAAGGAGTACGGCCAACGCATCGTCCTCGGCCTCGACGCCCGCGACGGCAAGGTGGCCACTGACGGCTGGGCCGGCACTTCTCAGGTGACGGCGCTGGAGTTGGCATTGGAGATGAAAGGGAGGGGCGTGCGCCGCGTCGTCTATACAGACATCTCCAAGGACGGCACCCTGGCCGGCCCGAACCTGGCGGCAACGGCGGAACTGGCCCGTGCAACGGGGCTGAAGGTCATCGCGTCGGGCGGGTTTGCCACCATCGATGATGTGAAGGCGGCCGCCGCCCTGGAAGGGGACGGCATCGAAGGCGCCATCCTGGGCAAATCGATCTACACCGGCTCCATCGATGTGGTGGAGGCCATCCGTGTCGCCAGGGAGGGAAGATCATGCTAGCCAAACGGATCATCCCTTGCCTCGATGTCCACGGCGGCCGCGTCGTCAAAGGGACCAACTTCGTCAACCTGCGCGACGCCGGCGATCCCGTCGAACTGGCCGCCGCCTATGACAAGGAAGGTGCCGACGAGGTGGTCTTCCTCGATATCACCGCCTCTTCCGACGGCCGGGCGATCATGCTCGACGTGGTCCGCCGCACCGCTGAGGAGGTCTTCATCCCCTTCACCGTCGGCGGCGGCCTCCGCTCTGTCGAGGACATCCGGGAGATGCTCAAAGCGGGGGCTGACAAGATCTCCTTAAACACCTCGGCTGTCCAGACGCCGAAGCTGATCGGCGACGGCGCCTGGAAGTTCGGCTCCCAGTGCATCGTCGTCGCCATCGACGCCCGCCGCCGCCGCGACGCCGAAGGCAACCTGGTGGAGGGCTGGGAAGTCTACACCCATGGCGGCCGCAAGCCCACCGGCATCGATGTGCTCGAATGGGCGCGCCGTGTCGAGGAACTGGGCGCCGGCGAGATCCTGCTCACCAGCATGGACAAGGACGGCACCAAGGACGGCTATGACATCCCTTTGACGCGGGCCGTCAGCGAAGCCGTCACCATCCCCGTCATCGCCTCCGGCGGTGTGGGGAACTTAGACCATATCGTGGAAGGCTTGACAGCGGGCAAGGCTGACGCCGCCCTGGCCGCCTCGATCTTCCACTACAAGGAATACACCATCCGCGAGACGAAGGAATACTTGCGGGAGAGGGGAGTGCATGTGCGGAAATGGCGGGACTAAACGTTGCCCCTTCCTTTATCGATGAACTGAAGTTTGACGCCCATGGCCTGATCCCGGCTGTCATCCAGGACGCTGCTTCGGGCCGCGTTCTGATGGTGGCCTACATGAACCGAGAATCCATAGAAAAGACCCTGGAGACGGGCCAGACCCATTTTTACAGCCGCAGCCGCAAGGAACTGTGGCACAAAGGGGCCACCTCAGGCCACTTCCAGCAGGTAACCGCTGTCGAGTATGACTGTGACCGCGACTGCCTGCTCTGGCAGGTGGAGCAGGTCGGGGCGGCCTGCCATGAAGGGTCTTTCTCCTGCTTCCGGGGGATTGGGGAAGCGGCGGGGAAATCGGTTGTTGACAGCGCCGAAGGTGTGGCTGGTGCGGGCGGCAGCGGGATCGGCGCTATCCTCGAAGACTTGGCTGCCGTCATCGCCTCCCGCCAAAAGGAGATGCCCGAAGGATCCTATACCACCTACCTCTTCACCAAGGGGCAGGACAAAATCCTGAAGAAGGTCGGGGAAGAGGCGGCTGAGGTGATCATCGCTTCCAAGAACAATGCGCGGGGCGAGATTGTCTATGAGGCTTCGGATTTGATTTATCATCTGCTAGTGCTGTTAAGGAACCATCAGATTGAGTTAGACGAAATCGCTGAGGAATTACAGCGCCGAAGATAATTAGTTTATTACGATAGAAACATTGTTTAGAACTATTAGACGACGCTAGATTATATCTGAAGCGTCGTCTGCCTTTTTATTTGAGATGATTAGCGCTAGAGCAATTCGTTCATTATTTAGGAACAAAATCAAAATATTAGAAGGTATTTTTGTTTAGACATTGAATAGCTCTCACAACTCTGTTTGACGATGTATTCCTTTTTCACTCGTTTTGGTGCATTGGGTTGCGTCATGTTCCTTCCCGGTGTACAGTTATTCGAGGAGGTGGACCAAAATGAATCTAATACAAACAAACACGCACCGTCCCTCGGTTATCGAAAAACCGGGTGTATCGAAGGACACCTTCGTCCGGGGCTTTGCCAAAGGGCTAAAGACCCTTTGGCTGATGTCCAAATTCATGTTACCTCTCATCATCCTCGTGACTGTTCTTGGCAAAACACCGTGGCTTGGAATGCTGGGGAATGCCTTCGCTCCCGTCCTTGCATTAATTGGCCTGCCGGGAGAAGCATCAGTGGGCATCCTGCTCGGAATGGCAACGAACCTTTACGCCGCCATCGGCGCGGTAGCGCCGCTCAACCTGACGGTGAAGCAGGCGACGATTTTCGGCTTTTTCCTCTTGATTTCTCACGGTCTGCTGATTGAGGGGGCCATCACCAAGAACTTCGGCGCGCCCGCCTGGAAGCTGACGGGCTTGCGCTTATTGACATCATTCCTGTTCGCTTTCCTGCTGAATGTGCTTTGGCCGAGCTAGAAGCGCGTCGATTATTTCCATAGAAAACGAGTGACTAGCCCAGACGAAGCCAAACGGAGGAATGACCCATGGACATCGGCGCCACATTGCTTCAGGGGGCGCAAAACGCTTTTTATCAGGTCGGAAAAATGGCCTTGATCCTGATCCCGATCATTATCTTTCTGGAGATCCTCCGCGATTTGCACATCGTCCAGAAGGGATCTCGTCTGTTCGCGCCTCTGATGCGGATCTTCCGCCTGCCTGGCGAGGCCGCTGTTGCCATCGTCGTCGGTCTGGTCTTCGGCATCCTTTACGGCGCCGGTGTCCTCATTCAGGCGGGGAAGGATGGGTCGCTCAACGCCAAGGAGATGACCGTCATCGGCCTCTTTCTCTCCTTAAACCATGCGATCATCGAGGACCCGCTGCTCTTCACCATGATCGGCGCCGACTATCTGCTCTTGCAGGCGTTGCGCCTGGTCGCGTCGGTGGTGATCACGGCGCTCTTCGCCATGTGGATCTTGCCGCCCCTTTCCGTTCCGGTGCGTCAAGCGGCTCAATCAAACTCGTAAAAACTGCCCATACTAGTTTCATCACAACACATCGTTGGGATGAGGCGAGGAGGGGAGTTTGTGGCCAGAGCCAGAGTCGTTACGATCGATCAGGCTGTCAAGGAACTGTCCGGCGTCATCAAGCAGTTGGAAGAGGGCGCTTTTCGGATTGGCGACGCGGAAATCGAGGTTCCCAAGCAGATCCTGTTGCAGACCAAGTTTGATCGCGGCGAACACCAGGGGATGAGCATCCGCCTGTCCTGGGACATCATCGAGGAAGAGGAAGCCATCGAGGAGGATCCTGAAGATACCGAATGGCACGGGGAATTCCGGCACTGACGGGCGGTTCTTAATATCGCCGATACAGGCCGGTACAAACAAAAGGGCAGTTATCCGCAAAAATAGGCTCTAAATAGGCTCCATAAAAAAATCCCTGACGTATTGCGCGTCAGGGATTTTACGGATTGTGTTTCCTGGGCGGGCTGCAGGTCCCTTTCGACTACTTGCCCGATCCTTGCGCAGCATTGGCCCCAAAACCGGCGCCTGAACCAACGCCCATGCCGACGCCGAAACCTTGACCGGCGCCGAAACCGTTACCTTGCCCGGAACCTCGACCGCCGGCGCCCCGGCCCGCGCCGTTTCCGATACCCAGACCGGCCCCTGCGCCATTCATTCCGAATGACCCCTGCCCTCCCAGGGCTGCGGTACCACTGCTGAGCCGGCAGTTCTGGCCGGGTATCCGGTCAGCAAAACCTTCTTGCAGGCGAGTCAAGAAGCGGGTGTCCATCTGGTCGGTGATGGTTTTCGCCTGGTCCGCTGTGAGCTGGCCGTAGTCAGCGTACTGTTGGACCGCCTGCTTGCGCAAAGCGTGCATCTGGGTGCGAAGGGCCGTCATTTCACTCGTCTGCTCTGGTGTCAACGAGACCCCGGCGGCTGAAGCGATACCGGCAGCGCTCAACAGGAGTGTTCCGGCCAGGCCGGCGATGAGCCACTTTTTCTTGAGGTTATCCATTGTCTTTTCCATTTTCATTCGACTCCTTTCAGAATACGGGTTGCATCCTCTTTGTGGTTTCAGTATACCCCCCGGTGGTGTCATTTCCGCGACAGCACGGTGACGGGGAGGTCACATCTCTGTGACAGTTTTGTTACCAAAACCCTGTTGCCGAAGCCCCGTTACCGAAGCCCCGTTACCGAAGCCCCGTTACCGAAGCCCCGTTACCGAAGCCCCGTTACCGAAGCCCTATAGCCGAAAGCCCTGATGAAAGGCGGAATCCCCTTGACGCTGGACAATAAAAAAGCCCCCCAACTCTGGGGGGACAAGCGCTATCATTCCTGGAACCATCACCTGCGCGCCCGCTTCGGCGAGAAGGTGATGAAAGTGTCCTTGAACGCCGGACTGACCTGTCCCAACCGCGACGGGACGGCGGGCTCAGGCGGTTGTGTTTTTTGCTGCCCCCAGGGTTCGGGGGCTTGCGCCGGCGATCCCTCCGAGGCGATCCGCGATCAGTTCCGGCAGGTCCGGGAACGGCTGAAAAACAAGTGGTCTCAGGGCAAGTACATCGCCTATTTCCAAGCCTTTTCCAATACATACGGCGATCCCCGGCTGCTTCGCCAACTCTACGAAGAGGCGCTGGCCCAGGAGGGCGTCGTCGGGCTTTCCCTGTCGACCCGGCCTGACTGCCTGCCCGATGATGTGCTCGACCTGTTGGCGGAACTGAACGGACGAACCTATCTTTGGGTGGAGTTGGGGTTGCAGAGCATCCACGACGACACCTTGCGGCGGATCAACCGGGGCCATGACGCGGCAACCTTTTATCAAGCCTTGGAAAAGCTGCGCGCGCGCGGCATCCGCGTCTGTGTTCACATCATCTACGGTCTCCCCGGCGAAGGGGAGGAGGCGATGCTGGAGACGGGAAGGGCCGTGGCCGCCATGGATGTGCAGGGCGTCAAGTTCCACTCCCTTCACGTGATGAAAGGCACCCGTCTCGCCGAATGGCATGCGGCGGGAGAGGCGCCTCTCTTGGACCGGGACAGCTATATCCGGCTCGTCGTAGACACTTTGGAGATCCTGCCGCCGGAGATGGTCATTCAACGGCTAACGGGAGACGCGCCTTCGGAGTTGCTTGTGGCGCCCCAGTGGATCACCCGCAAATGGGGAACTCTACAGGGGATTGATCGGTTGCTGGAGGAGCGAGATAGCTGGCAGGGGAAGCGCTATCATCCTTAATAGCATCCATTCCTGTATCCCTGTCTTCCTTTCTGTATCCATCGCCTCATCGCTCTATGCTAAATATATCCAAAATTCTTTCTTGAATTTATCCCTCGATTCCTTCATCAATTGCGCCCTGATCCTCAGAAGCGCTCACCCGGTCCAGCCGCTTCATCGCCAGCCGGATATAGTCCTCGTTCGTCTCAAAACCGATGAAGCGCCGCCCGAGCCGGCGGGCCACGGCGGCCGTCGTGCCTGAGCCCATGAAGGGATCGAGCACCAGCGCGCCGGGATGACTGCTGGCCAGGACGCACCGCTCGACGAGTTTTTCCGGCTTCTGGGTGGGGTGAGGCGTGTTCTCCGGCATGGACCAGAAAGGCACTGTCAGATCGGTCCAGATGTTGGGCGGGCAGGTCATGCGGAAGCGTTCGCCTGTTTCCGTCTCCACCCAGTCCTTCGGCTTTCCTTCCGCCGTCGTATAGGGCGCGATGATCTCCTTGCGAAACTTCACATCCTCCAGATTGAAGATGCATTGCTTGCTGTCAACGACGGCAAACCAGATGTCCTCCATGTTGTTTTTCCAGTTCTTGGCGGCGCCGCGGCCCTTTTCCCGGCGCCAGGTGATCCGGTTCAAGACCTCAAAGGATTCGGAGAGCTGTTCTTGGAGGCGCCCCGAGTACTCCCAGTCGCAGCAGACATAGATGGCGCCATGGGGCTTCAATAACCGAGCCGCCTCGGCGAGCCAGGCGCGGTTCCATTTCAGATAGTCCTGAATGTTCTTCCAGGGGTTGGTGCGCTTCCCGGAGCCGTAATCTTTTTTCAAGCCAAAATAGGGCGGGTCGGCGAAGATGAGATCGATCGACTGATCTGGCAGGAGCGACATGCCGACCAGCGCGTCGCCACAGTAAATCTGGTCGACTTGCTGGCGGACAGTGGGGTCAAGGCTCAGTTCATCGATGGATGGGATCTTGCTATATCGCGCCCAGTCCTCGGGTTCGAGAAAAAGGGTGCGGTTTCTAGGCGCATTCGAGTTGCGCATGAGAGGATGGGGCAGTTCTTTGGCGCTTTTCTTGCTATGTTCCCGTGTCATTTTTCTCCTCCAAGGTCTTCCGTTCTCTTCCCACAGGGTGAGTTGCTGAGACGCTATTTCGCCGCCCCGCGAAGCTTTTCCTCTCACGCAGGAAATTTCCGTTTTTTTGACGAAAAGAAACCGATGAATGCGTTTTTGATTAGTGCGTTCTGAAGCGTTCTGACACAGGTCTTCGAAAGAATCTAGCGAAAAAGCGAAGCAATCCAGTCACAGCGATGCAAAGGGATAGAATTTAGCGCTAACCGCCGAAAGAAGGATTCTCATTGACCGTCCACCAGATTCGCATCCTCGTCACCTACTTGTCCGGCGTGTTTCTAGGAGCTCTTGATCAGGGCATCATCGGGCCGGCGCTGACGACGATTGTCCGCGACTTTAATATATCGCCCAAATGGGGCGTCTGGGCCGTCACCGTCTACACGCTCGTCTACGCCGTTTCGATGCCGATCACGGCCAAGCTGGCCGACCGCTACGGCCGGAGGCGCATCTTCATGACCGGCATGGCGCTTTTTGCCCTCGGTTCGCTCTTCAGCGCCTTGTCGGGCAACCTCTACCAACTGCTCGTCGGCCGGGCGGTGCAGGCCCTAGGTGGCGGCGGCATCCTGCCGGTGGCCGTGGCGGAGATCGGCCTCGCCTTTCCGAAAGAACAGCGGGGGAGGGCGCTCGGCCTCTACGGGGCCACCTGGGGCATCGCCTCCATCGTAGCGCCGATTTTAGGCGGCGTCGTCATCCAATACCTGTCCTGGCCCTGGTTGTTTCTGATCAACATCCCGGCGGCGGCGCTGATCGTCCTGATGGCGATCAGTGTGCCCGAAGATGTGGAGCCTCAGGTGAAGGCTATGGACTGGCGGGGGGCACTGCTCGTCGGGGCCGTCATCTTCTGTTTTATGCTGGGGCTCACCCATATTCAGGGGCAAAAAGGCTGGTCCGGCGTGTGGATGCCCAACGTCTATCTCTTTCTGCTGGGCGGTTTGCTCCTGATTCCGCTCCTCTTCCGGATCGAAGGGCAGGCGGAAGATCCCGTCGTCAACCCCGCTTACTTCCAAAATCCCCGGCTGGTGACCATCTTCCTGCTGGCGGCGCTGTCCGGCATGGTCATGCTGACGGTCCTCTTCGTGCCCGCCTATGTGGAATATGTCCTCCACTACCCGCCGGGGAAAGCTTCTTACATGGTCGTCCCGCTGGCGCTGGCCAGCGTCGTCACGTCGCCCCTCGGCGGCTTTATTGTCGACCGCTTCGGCGCTTCCCGGACCCTGTCTCTCGGTTTTGGCGCCACCGCCGTTGGTGCGGTCCTCCTCGCCTGCTTGGTCGAGCGGATCGGATCGCCGGCAGATGTCACGACAGGCCATATGTTGATTGTCACCTTCGGTTTTATCCTGCTCGGCGGCGGCTTGGGCCTCATCGTCGGCTCGCCGCTGAATGTGCTCGTCATGGGCGAAGTGGACAAGCGGGAGGTGTCCAGCGGTCTGGCCGTGATGACCGTCATCCGCTCGCTCGGCAACACCTTGGGGCCCGTCGTGATGGGCGGCCTGCTGGCGACGGCGACGAGCCTTGGACGGCCGAGGGATGGTTTTGTCGATATTTTCACGGTACTTTTCGTCATTGCTTCGCTCGGGTTGCTGTTGACGACGCGGTTGCGAGAGAAGTGAAAAAAAGCGGCCCCCAGCCAGGGACCGCTTTTTCTTATGCCTGCATCATGATGCTGTTCATCCAAATGGGGCTGCTCCGGTCACCGGACGTTCGGTATCGAGCGGAGCCGGTCGTATTCGCGCATCACTTCGTCGGCCAGGGCCGGATCGGTTTTGCGCAGGTTGAGGAGGAAGAGGACGGGGTTTCCCCGGTAGGCAAACAGGTCGCCATGGCTCGTCAGGGCGTACTCAAGACCGAGCCGGGCGACGTTGAGTTCGCACTCTTCCTGATGTCCGTTGCCGCATTGACAGCAGCGGGATAGGAAGAGCGCCAGCAGTTCGACCGCCTCATGGCGGCTGACGGAACTCGCTTCCCCCTGCGAAGCCAGTTTCACCCGGTTGCGTCGGCTTTCGAACTTGGCATGCTCGGAGAGCTTGCGGATCAGTCCGGTGACACACTGCTGAGGGTTGCAATGCTGGCAGGCTTCGAGAGAGAGGCATTGGGAAGAGAGGTGGGACGAGAGACTGGGGTGGATGGGACAGGACTGGTTCGTCGGGGTGGATGTCGTTTCTTGGGCCACAACGATCACCTCCCAGACACGCTCATGCGTGAATCCTTAATAATACCTTAGCATAAATAAGAGCATGTTACAATGTCTTAACAAATAATTCATCATATGGATTATTTGATGGTAATACAAGGAATGCCTTCCAGTTATAGAAAAATATCGTCGGGTGAAGCCGCGAACAGGTGGAACGAAAGCGCTCCCACGATCGTCTCAGAGGTGCAGAACAATCGATGGGAAAGGTGGAGAGTCCCTTGGCGGGCATTGTGAACAAGTCAAAGCGTTGGATGAGCCAGTTCCTTGTGGCTGCGCTCTTCAGCAGCGTCCTGATGGCAGGGTGCCAGGCCCTTGCCGCCGGTGACGGGGCAGCCGCTCAGGAAGACCTGCCGGTCGTCGGCTCCTATGGGAACTTGAAGCGGCTGATCGAGGAGGCCGCAGTGAACTCTGGCCGATACGGCGGGTACCTCGAAAAGGCGAACGGATCGATGGTGAAAACTGCACGCCCGGCAGCCCTAGCGGATGTGCCGGTGGAACGAAAAGCCGCCACATCAGCGCCCACTTCGCCGCCCCGGGCCTCCGCCTCCGATACGGCGAATAGCCCGGCGCCAGCCAGCGCGGCGCCGAAGGCCGACACAGCGCGGGATCATTCGACGACCAATGTGCAGGTCGAGGGCGTCGATGAGGCCGACATCGTCAAGACCGACGGCGAGCACATCTACCAGGTCAACCGGCAGCGCGTCATTATCGCCAAAGCCTACCCAGCTGGCGAGATGGCCATCGCCTCGGTGATTCAATTCGAAGACACTTTCTTTGCCCCTCAGGAGATCTATGTGGACGCCAACCGCCTCGTCGTCATCGGCAGCAGCCGCGACGAACTGTCGCCGGTCGTCTACGATGAGCCAGTCGCCAAGAAAAGAGCCATGATCGCGCCCCCTCACTACTACCCCTACCAGGGCACAGTCAAGGCGCTCGTCTATGACATCGCCGACAAAGCCCATCCGCAGAAGGTTCGGGAGACGACGGTACAGGGCAGCTACGTGTCGTCCCGCAAGATCGGCTCGTCCCTCTATCTGATTGCCAACCGCTATGTCGGTGTCAACCTCCCGGAAAAGGAGATACCCGACGTTGTTCCTTGGTACAAAGACACGGCAACGGGGGCCGACAAAGCGCGCATCGGCTATGATCAGATCCGTTGTTTCCCTGACTTTACGGAACCAAACTATCTGATCGTGGCCGGTTTGAATGTGGAGAACCCGAAGGAAGCGCCCCACTTCTCAACATACCTGGGCGCCGGTGATACGGTCTACGCCTCGACAGAAAACCTCTATGTGGCTTTGCATACCTACCGCGGACCTATCTACCGGATCATGGGCGGCGACGGCGTCTGGCCGCAGACAGTGCCGGAAGAAAAAACGGGCATCTTCAAATTTGCCCTCGAAGGTGCCAAGACCCGCTACGTGGGCAAGGGTGAGGTACTTGGTCGGGCCTTGAACCAGTTTTCCATGGATGAGCAGGACGGCTTCTTCCGCATCGCCACCACTGTGGGCAATCCCTGGGCAGAGGGCGAGGAAACGTCAAAAAACAACCTCTACGTCCTTGACGAAACCCTGAAGCCGGCCGGCAAGCTGGAAGGCATCGCGCCGGGCGAGCAGATCTATTCGGTCCGCTTCATGGGCGACCGGGCCTATATGGTCACCTTCCGGACCGTCGATCCCCTCTTTGTCATCGATTTGAAGGACCCGAAGGCGCCCCGCATCCTGGGCAAACTGAAGATCCCCGGCTACAGCAACTACCTGCACCCTTATGACGAGAACCACATCATTGGCTTCGGCAAGGACACGATCGAACAGTCGGTCACCGATGACGCCGGCCAAGTCATCGGCACGAACGCCTACTACCAGGGGATGAAGATGGCCATCTTCGACGTCTCTGATGTGGAACATCCTGTGGAACAGCACGTCGCCTATATCGGCGACCGGGGCACCGACTCGGAACTGCTCCACAACCACCGGGCGCTCCTCTTTAGCAAAGAGAAAAACCTGCTCGCCTTCCCCGTCCAATTGATGGAAGTGGACAAAAACGACAGCGCCTCCGGCAAAAAACCGTCCCCTGTGCCCGCCTACGGTTCCTTCGCCTTCCAGGGCGCCTATGTGTACTCTATCGGTCTGGAAAAGGGCTTCGAATTGCGCGGGCGGATCACTCATCTGAGCGACGAGGACTACCAGAAGGCCGGCCAGTACTACTATGACAATGAAAAATTCGTCAGCCGCATCCTCTACATCGGCGATTCCCTCTACACCCTGTCCAACCGCATGATCAAGGCCCATGGCATGGACGCCCTTGACGAGCGGGGGACCCTGGCGATTCCCGGCGAATAAGGCTGCAAGCCACCCCGGATACTAAGATCCGGGAGGTGTTTTGCCAGTGACAAAGGACTTGGATCCATTTGAACTGCCGAAGGGCAAGCTGGATGCGCTGCCCGACCCGGCCAAGGGAGAGACGCCGGGCGTCATCTCGGCCGGCACATCAGGTTTCAGCGGGGAGGGCAACTTCGGCTTCGGCATCCCCCATATGAAGGCGCGGGCCATTCCGGGACAGGATGCGGAAGGGCCGACGACCCGCAACGCCATGAACGACGCCGAAGCGCGAGCCGAAGCGGAACTAGGTGCCGACTTCATGCCCCGCGCCCGCAACAACCTGGAGACCATCCCGGCCCAGAAAGCGGATCTGGAGACCTTCGACGCCGTCGTCAAGGAGCACGAGACGGAGGAAGGCTTTCACAACAAGATCACCGTTGACGGGATGGGGGATAAGGACAAATTTAAATAAGGTTAGTACAAATTCAAAAGCCTCTGTTTATAGGACAGGGGCTTTTGAATGGAAAAATACTATGCATAAACAAATTAAAGATGATATAATATGATAAAAAACGGAGTAGCGAATAAATCTTGAATGGAGTGTGTGGGAAGAAATAGGCTTCCTAACTGTAACGTCAGTTTTCCGGTGTCATTAACAAAGGTAACTAGGGAGCTTCAGTTCTGTCGAAGTACAATTGTGAGAATGCACGAACAAATAAAAAGTAAGATAAACATGACGATATCGCTTTGTTTTTGCTATAATGATATAAAAGAAATGAGACCAGTTTGATTTTCTGTCTTTTGTGTAATTAATGAAAATTTGCTCTCTATCTTACAGTAACCGTGCATATCAAACCAATCGGGAAAGGAATGTGGTTATGCTTGAGTATATCCATATGAAAAATGTGGGTCCTGCGCAAGTGATGGAGATGAACCTTGCGCCCCGACTAAACATTATAACGGGAGATAATGGGCTTGGAAAAAGTTTTTTATTAGATATTGCTTGGTGGTCATTGACTCGACGGTGGCCGGCGGAGATCAACCCCAAACTAGCTTCCGGACTCATAGCGCGCCCAAAAGAAAAAGGCATTGCAACAATCGCTTTTGCTTTTACCGGAAGTTCGAAGCGTGGTGAGTACACTAGCACATTTGATCGTTCGCAACAGGCCTGGACTGGCCGGGTAGGTAGACCCGCAAATCCAGGCCTAGTGTTGTATGCGCAGGTTGATGGTAGTTTCTCTGTTTGGGACCCCGCCCGAAATTATTGGCGTGATAAGAAAAATACTGAAGGCGCCGGACGTCCCCCAGCCTATGTGTTTAGCCCACGCGAGGTATGGGACGGATTAAAAGGGGAACAGGGCGTTCTGTGTAATGGACTCATTAATGATTGGGCTAGTTGGCAAAAGGAGCGGGGGGAAGCTTATCAGTATCTCTTAAATGTACTGGAAGCGTTATCACCCGGTGAAGGGGAAAAGCTCACTCCTGGTGATTTAACTCGGATTAGTCTGGACGATGTCCGGGATATTCCCACGCTACGTTTGCCTTACGAAAAAGATGTTCCCGTACTTCATGTATCTGCTGGTATGCGCCGAATTATTGCCCTCGCTTACTTTTTAGTGTGGTGTTGGTTGGAGCATGTACGCGCAAGTAAACTTCTGGCTCAGCAAACTACAGATCAAGTTATATTTCTGATAGATGAAATTGAGGCCCACCTTCATCCTCGATGGCAACGAGCGATCGTTCGAGCATTGCTCGGAGTTGTTTCAAAATTAGCTCCGCAAGCGAATGTGCAGTTAATTGCCGTAACACATTCACCGCTTGTGCTCGCGTCAATAGAACCCCTGTTTGACGATCAACGTGATGCGTGGTTTGACCTTGACCTTATGGATGAAGAAGAGGAAGAACGAAATGTTGTTCTTGAGAGAAAAACGTGGATCCGTCAGGGAGATGTATCCCATTGGTTGATGAGTGAAGCTTTTGATCTAAGGAGCGCTAGGTCATTAGAGGCGGAAAAAGCGATAGAAGAGGCATCTATAGCATTGAGAGACGATCATTTTGATAAAGACAAAGCAAAAGAAATCGAACGTAAATTGCGCACTGTGTTGGGCGAAATGGATCCTTTTTGGATGCGTTGGCGTTATATTGGAGAAAAACGGGGGTGGCATAGTTGATCCCGGTCGAACGAAAACCTGAGCCTCATCCAAAGTTTGAAGAATTGGTTAGACGACCGGGCCGTGTTTGGATTGCAAAAAAAGGGTGGGACATGGAGGGAACTATACCTGATGACGAAGCTATTGAACCCTATTGGAGGGCTTGCCTTGATGATTTATATATAGCATATGATCGAGTATGTGCTTATGCGTGCGTTTTTTTCGAGCGTGAACTCGGCGGTTGTTCTGTAGACCATTTCGTCGCAAAATCTCGGTCACTTAAGTTAGCTTATGAGTGGGATACTTATCGCCTTTCGTCAACAACATTGAATGCTCGAAAACGTGATTATGAAGATGTACTTGATCCGTTTACACTTCCACCCGGAACATTCCGACTAGAGTTGGTGACTGGAGCAATATTCCCTAATCCAGAAATGCCCCAAGACCTTAAGGAAGCTGCTCAAAAGACGATTAATCGCCTCAAGTTGGACAGTCCGGGTTTAAGGGAAATGCGTGCGAGGCATTATCAAGAATACCGACAGAATGATTACAATTCTGATTTTTTGAGACGTCGATCCCCATTTGTTTGGGCGGAAGCGAATCGACAGGGATTGTTATAAGGTTATACAATGATAATAAATCCCCTTATCCCTCAATTGTATTAGATAAATACAAAATCGCTCTCTTGGCTATCGCTTTAGATCAAGGATAGCAAGAGGGCGATTTTTTGTTTACCCCCGCCCCCCCAGAATCTGCCGGCAGCGGCTCAGGCGGGACCGGTAATACTTGATCACTTCCAGATTCGGATCTGATTTTTGGATCTCTTCGTCCAGCAGGCGTTGATAGTTTTTCAGGCTGTTCATGGCCTGTATCTTCTCAAAAGCCGAATAGACCGGATTGTACCGCATGCCTTGTCTCTCCTCCTGTCACCTTCACTGCGCCTAGTTTTCCCTAGGGGTCCAGCTTTTTAAACCGCCGTTGCTACAGCCTTTTTTCACAGCCGTCCATTTTGTGGTACAATAAAAACCATGTTGGAGGGCATCCAGAAGGGGGAAAGCAATTGTCGACCGATTTTTTACACTCCCTGAATCCGGTTCAACGCGAGGCCGTCCTGCACCAGGAGGGGCCTCTTTTGATTCTTGCCGGGGCAGGTTCCGGGAAGACCCGTGTCTTGACTCACCGCATCGGCCACCTGATCGAACAGTGCCGGGTGAGTCCCTTTCATATACTGGCCATCACCTTTACCAACAAGGCGGCCGCCGAGATGCGGGAACGGTTGGACCGGCTCATCGGATCACGGGCCCATGATGTCTGGGTGTCCACCTTTCACTCCACCTGCATGCGCATCCTGCGCAAAGACGGGGAAAAGCTCGGCTATGATCGAAGCTTCGTCATCTATGACAGCGACGATCAGCAGCGCCTGCTCAAGGAGTGCCTGAGAGAGCTCAACATCGACGAAAAGCGCTTCAAGCCACAGGCGGTGGGCGCCGCCATCAGTTCGGCCAAGAACGTTCTCATGGGTCCCGTCGCTTATGAAAGGCAGGCCTATGATTATTTTGCGCAAATCACTGCTAAAACGTACCATATTTACCAAAAGAAATTGCAAGCCAACAACGCCATGGACTTTGACGATCTCCTCGCCAACGGTGTCCGCCTTTTTCAGGAGTTTCCCCATGTCCTCGACTACTACCAGGACCGTTTCCAGTACATCCACGTGGACGAGTACCAGGATACGAACCATGCCCAGTACATCCTGGTGAAGCTGCTCGCCGAAAAGTACCGCAACCTCTGCGTCGTCGGCGATGACGACCAGAGCATCTACGGCTGGCGGGGCGCCGACATTCAGAACATCCTCGACTTTGAGCGCGATTACCCTGAGGCGGTCGTCCTCAAGCTGGAGCAAAACTACCGCTCCACCGCCAAGATCCTCGACGCGGCCAACGCCGTCGTGCGCAACAACCGGGGGCGCAAGGCGAAAAAACTCTGGACCCAGAACAACGCCGGCGAGCCCATCGTCTCCTATCAGGGCGAGACGGAACATGACGAGGCGCGTTACATCGTCAAGACGATCAATCGCCTCTCTGAGGCGGAAGGCCGGCCCTACCGGGACTTCGCCATCTTGTACCGAACGAACGCCCAGTCGCGGGTGCTGGAAGAACACTTCATGTACGCCGGCATCCCCTACCGCATCTTCGGCGGCCTGCGCTTTTACGAGCGCAAGGAGATCAAGGACATCGTGGCCTACCTGCGCTTCATCTCTAACCCGGCCGACGCCATCAGCTTCCGGCGTGTCGTCAACGTGCCCAAGCGGGGCATCGGCGACGCGACGGTGCAAAAGCTGCTCGACCATGCCGGCAGTGAGGGCTGGACCGCCGGGGAGGCTTTGGCGCGGTCCGGCGAAGTTCCGGGGCTGTCCCGGGCCGCCAAGGCGCTGGCCGCCTTCGGCCAAATGGTCGAGGAATTGCGCCGAGAGTCGTCGTCGCTGCTCGTCACCCAGATCGTCGAAGCCATCCTGGACCGGACAGGCTATGTGCGCGAGTTGGAGGCTGAGCAGACAGAAGAGGCGAAGGGCCGCATCGAGAACATCAAGGAATTCCTCTCCGTCACCCAGGAGTTTGACCGGACGGCCGATGAAAAAACGCTCGATGAGTTCCTGGCCGGTGTCTCCCTAGTGTCGGATACAGACAATTATAATGAAGACGAGGATGCCGTCGTTTTGATGACGATGCACTCGGCCAAGGGGTTGGAGTTTCCCGTCGTCTTTGTGGCGGGGATGGAAGAGGGGGTCTTTCCCCACAGCCGCGTCCAGTTTGAGGAGGCCCAGGTGGAGGAGGAGCGCCGCCTCTGCTATGTGGCGATCACGCGGGCGCGGGAGCGCCTCTACCTGGCCCGCGCATGGAGGCGGACCCTTTTCGGCAATACTGTCTCTAACGGTCCTTCCCGGTTTTTGGAAGAAATCCCGCCGTCTCTGCTTGTAGAAGAAGAAGACCGGCCGATCCGGGAGTCGCCCTTTGGCGGATCTGCCTCCGGTTTTACTGACATCAGAGGGGGCTCTTCCTTCGGAGGGGGCTCTTCCTTTGGAAAAGATACATCGTCGGGTAGCAGCCATCGCATGAGCTACTTTGAACCGGCTTCGGTAAAGGCCGGGGCAGGGGGGAGGAGCGGCACAGGCGGCTCCGGTGCTGCAACGGGCGGCGCTGGAGCGGGTCGCTCTGGTGTGCCCGCAGGCGCGAATGCCGCTCCAGCAGGCTCCGGCGGCGGCGCCCCTGCTCCTACTGGCGCAGCCGGCGCGGCTGGCGCTTCCGGTTCAGGCGCTCCTGGTTCAGGCGGCGTCGAGTACAACGTGGGCGACAAGGTCCAACACGGCAAATTCGGCCTCGGCATCGTCGTCAAAACATCGGGAAGCGGCGAAAATCAGGAGCTTTCCGTCGCCTTTCCCCAGCAGGGGATCAAAAAATTGCTTGTCAAGTATGCCGGGTTAAAACGGGTGTAACAAACGGGGAAAAACTGTGGAGGTGTTCCCATGGTCGCCAGAGAGGGCGGCCCCGCCCCGGCCGATGCGGCCAAAGGCATCGCCGAACTGCGGGAGCAGATCCGCCACCATGACTACCTGTATTATGTGCTCGACTCGCCCAAGATCAGCGACGCCGACTATGACCGGCTGATGGGGGAACTTGTCGAGTTGGAACAGGCCCATCCCGAACTGGTCACGGCTGACTCGCCGAGCCAGCGCGTCGGCGGACAGCCCTTGGCGGCTTTTCGCGCCGTCAGCCACCGTGTGCCGCTTCTGTCGCTGGCCAATGCCGTTGACGACCGGGACCTGCGCGAGTTCGACCGTCGCGCCCGCGAACGGGCCGACCGTCCCCTTACATATGTGGTAGAGCCCAAGATCGATGGCCTCACTGTCGTACTCTCCTATGAAGAGGGCCGCTTTGTCCGGGCCGCCACACGGGGGGACGGCGTGACAGGGGAAGACATCACAGAGAACATCAAGACGGTTCGCGCCGTGCCCCTCCGGCTGAAGAGCGACCTGGCCGTCTTAGAGGTGCGCGGCGAGGCCTACCTCCCGAAAGAGGCTTTCGCCAGGCTGAATGAGGAACGGGAAGAGGCGGGCGAACCGGCTTTCGCCAACCCGCGCAACGCCGCCGCCGGTTCCTTGCGCCAACTGGACCCCAAGGTGACCGCCTCGCGACCCCTGCGGGCCTACCTATACAACATCCTGCACCTCGAAGGCGAGCGCGTCGGCGAACAGGTGGAAGCGCTGCAAAAGCTGGAGGACTGGGGTTTGCCCGTCAACCCGGTGCGGCGCCATTGCCAGACCATTGACGAAGTCATTGAGCACTGCCAGTACTGGACCGAGCACCGCCATGACCTGCCCTACGAGATCGACGGCATGGTCGTCAAGGTGAACGAACTGGACCAGTACCCCCTCCTGGGCGAGACGGCCAAAAGTCCCCGCTACGCCATCGCCTTCAAGTTTCCCCCGGAACAGGCCGTCACCCGCGTCCGCGATATCACCGTCAAGGTGGGCCGCACCGGCGTGATCACCCCGACAGCGGAGCTGGAGCCGGTGCGCATCGCCGGCACGACTGTCAGCCGGGCCACCTTGCATAACGAAGACATCATCCGCGAACGCGATATCCATATCGGCGACTATGTGGTCATTCAAAAGGCGGGCGACATCATCCCCGAGGTGCTCTCGGTCCTCAAGGAGAAGCGGACCGGCGAGGAGCGGCCTTTCGTCATGCCTGGGACCTGCCCGGAATGCAACAGCCCGGTCAGCCGGCTGGAAGGGGAGGTGGCCATCCGCTGCACCTCATCGGCCTGTCCGGCCCAGGCGAAGGAGGGCTTGATCCACTTCGCCTCCCGCGACGCCATGAACATCGAGGGCCTCGGCCCGGCTGTCGTCAACCTCCTCTGGGAGGCCGACCTCGTCCACGACCCCGCCGACCTCTATGAGTTGACGGCCGAGCAAGTCGCCCCGCTGGAACGGATGGGCAAAAAATCGGCCACCAACCTGATCGCCGCCATCGAAAACAGCAAATCCCGAGGCCTGGCCGCGCTGATCTTCGCCCTGGGCATCCGCCTGGTCGGGCAGACGGCGGCCAAGACCCTCGCCCGCCACTTCGGCTCTATGGAGCGGCTGATGAATGCCACCGTGGAGGAACTGCAAGGGGTGAGCGAGATCGGTCCCAAGATGGCCGAGTCGCTCCAGCGTTGGTTCGCCGTACCGGCCAACCGGCAGGTCATCGCTCGTCTCGCGGAAAAAGGACTGCAGATGGAAGCGGAAACGGCGAGCGCCGGCGTTCCCCAGATTTTCGCCGGCAAGACCGTCGTCCTGACGGGGACGCTGCCGACCCTTGATCGCCGCGAGGCCCAGCAGTTGCTGGAAGAGCGCGGGGCGAAGGTGGCCTCGTCGGTCAGTAAAAAGACGACCATGGTCATCGCCGGCGAAGCTGCCGGATCCAAGCTCGACAAGGCGAAGGAATTAAACATCCCCATCCTCACGGAAGCGGAATTTTTGCAGATGATCGACCTGGGCTAGCAGGGAGGAACTGGCGTGACGGCGAATAGAAAACAGAATGAGGACATTCTGCTCAGAGGCGGCAAGGTGGTCAACGTCTTCACGCTGGAGATCGAAGAGGCGGACATCGCCATCGCCGGCGGGATGATCACCGGCGTCTATCGCCGAGGAGAAGCCCGGGCGGGGGATTTGAACGCTGTGGACTCGACTACGATGGACGCCACCAGTGCGGATTCCACCGCAGTGAACTCCACCGCTGCTAACTCCATTGCGGTGGAATGTAAAGAGGTCATCGACTTGCAGGGCGCCTTCGTCACGCCCGGCCTGATCGACGCCCACATCCACATCGAGAGCACCCTCTTGACGCCGCCTGCCTTCGCCGGCGCCGTCATCCCCCAGGGGACGACGGCCGTCATCGCCGACCCCCATGAGATCGCCAATGTCCTGGGCGTCGACGGCATCTACGCCTTTGCCGGGATGGCTGCCGGACTGCCCCTGGATGTCTATATCATGGTCCCTTCCTGTGTGCCCGCGACGCCCTTGGAGACGAGCGGCGCCGTCTTGGACGCCGAAGCTGTCTCCCGGATTTTTGACGACCTTCCCGGCGCCATCGGCCTTGCCGAGGTGATGAACGTGCCCGGCGTCCTGGCCAGTGACGCCGATCTGTTCCAAAAAATCGCCGCCGCTCGTTCGCGCCGGTTGCCGGTGGACGGGCACGCGCCCGGTTTGGCGGGGGAGGCGCTGCAGGCCTACATCGCCGCCGGCGTCTCTTCTGACCACGAGAGCGTCACCCCTGAAGAAGCCTGGGACAAACTGCGCCGGGGGATGCACCTGCTGATTCGTGAAGGATCGGCGGCCCAAAACCTGGCCGATCTCATATCCTGTATTGTGCCGTCGGTATCGGAAAACATTTCCTTTTGCTGCGATGACCGTCACCCTGAGGACCTCTTGCATGACGGGCACATGAACGCCATCCTGCGCAAGGCCGTCTCCCTCGGCGTACCTCCTGCGCTGGCAGTCAA
Organism: Heliomicrobium sulfidophilum; assembly: GCF_057715735.1. Classification (NCBI taxonomy): domain Bacteria; kingdom Bacillati; phylum Bacillota; class Clostridia; order Eubacteriales; family Heliobacteriaceae; genus Heliomicrobium; species Heliomicrobium sulfidophilum. The sequence continues at coordinate 439,589 of NZ_JBVTZZ010000005.1, read as the reverse complement.
ACTGGCAACATTAACCACCGCCCGCCATTACCGTCTGCCCGGTCTGGGCGCCGTCGCCCCGGGATACCGGGCCGACCTGGCCGTCTTTGACGACCTGGCTGGCTTCCGGGCACAGGCGGTTTTCAAGGATGGCCGGTTGATCGCTTCCGATGGGAAGTTATGCGAGAGACTGGACCGAGGGAGAATTTATGCTCAAACTTGCGCGGACAGCGCTGAAACCACGGAAGAAGTTAACATAAACGTCTGCGAAAAGACCGGTGGAAGCAACTGCGCAGAAGCCTGGGAAGCAACCGCAACAAAGACAGATAGCGTTAAACGTAACCGAAGCTTTGGCTTAGGTTCCGTCTTTCTCCCCGACATGACGGGCCGTCTCGCCCCCGGCTACCATCCAACCGCCAAAGTCCGTGTCATCGTCATCCAACCCGGTCAGATAGTCACCGGTCAGGAGATCGCCTCCGCCGCTGACATCGGCCCGGCAAAAGATATCCTCCCCATGGCCGTCGTCGAGCGCCACGGCAAGCGCGGCGCCATCGGCTGCGGCCTTGTCCGCGGTTTCGGTCTGAAAAAGGGTGCTGTCGCTTCGACCGTCGCCCATGACTCCCACAACCTGATCGTCATCGGCGTCGACGACGCGGAGATGGAATTCGCCTGCCGCATGCTCGCCCAGATGGGCGGCGGCATGATCGCCGTCTCCGGCGGCGAGGTGAAGGCGGCCTTGCCGCTTCCGGTGGCCGGCCTCATGGCCGATGACGATGCGGCGACGGTCGCCGAGCGCCTCCGGGCGCTGCACCAGGCCGTAAGCGACCTCGGCTGCCCATTGCCGGCGCCCATGATGACCTTGTCCTTTTTGGCCTTGCCCGTCATCCCCGAACTGAAGCTGACCGACCGGGGCCTTGTCGATGTCCATCGTTTCTCCGTAGTTCCGGTTCTCTGTTGACGGACCGCTTGTCCCAACAACGCACTATGCTAGATTCAACACTAGGAAAGGCAGGCCGTCGAGCGTGAAGGTTGTTCCAATGTTCCGATTTACCGCCAAAGCGGCGCCTTTTCGGCTCCAGGGCGTCATCTCGATGATGATGGTCTGGGAGACCCGTCGGATCGGCGCACAGGGAATATATGTCCATTTTGTCGTGGCCAATCCTGTCGAATCCCAGATCGACTGGTTTGACCAGGTGCCCTTTGGCCAAGGAGACAGCCTTTTTACCGGTTTGCCTGACCATACGGTCGATCTCACCATCCAGGAGGCCCTGAACCTCTTCGATCAGATCTGGCGCGAACTCGAACAGGCCGACGTAGAGATCCCCACCGAGATCACGGCGCTCCGTAAAACGCTACAAAACCAGGACCCCTTACAGCCCGACGAATGGCACGACCTGATGATGCGTCTTTTTGACCGGCCCTTAAAGCCGCGCGAATTGGTGCACGCCTATTTTCAGGCCAGGGCGGTCGATGACTGGTCCCTCGTCTATTTCCTCCTGCCTCGCCGGGTCCGGCAGCGGGATCGAAACTGGGAGGAATTTTCCCAGCGCATGCTGAAAAAACACGAGGGGGAGAGCGTCCTCCGCGGCGTCGTCGTTGAAGAATCGCCTAGCGTCAAGGGGGTTCACCTGATCGCCGAGTCGCTCATCGGCCGTGATCAGTTTCTCCTCACCTTTCGCGCTCACTTTTACCTCATCCAGGAGGAGGGGCGCTGGGTCATATCGAGCATCCGCCGCGAGCCCTCTCTAAAGGTGCCCTTCGGCCAGGATCCCTTCTTCCAGGGATTTTGGTACTGGCGCGTCTTTCCGACGCGCAACACCGAACTGATCCTGGAAAACCTGCGCAACGAAGACGGTTGCCATGTGGAAGAAGGCGAGCGGGGAACAGCCGTCGTCTACATGAGCTACATGAATGACTCCATCGAGATGGGCGTCGATGTGGCCCGTGACGCCCGCGGCCAGGTCTGGATCGGCCGCCGGGAGATCGTCGTCGGCACCGTATCGGAAGAGCGGCTCAACGCGTTGATTCGAGACCTGCGCCGCAGCCGCCTGATCGGCCACAACCCGGGGCGGGGACCTTACCGCCTGCCCGAGATCGCCAATTACGCCTTCCGCGAAGGCAGCTATACGAACTTCGAAGAACTGCTCGACGCCTGGGAAGTGAAGCTCGACGACCCGCTCATTGGCCCCGAAGGCTGGGGACGGGACACCGATAACGACCCAGTCGCCCGGGCGGTCGCCGAGACGGCCCAGATCGGCTCGTTGCTGACCCAATTTATTCACTGGCGCTTTGCCGAACAGTGGAAGCGTGAGTGGAGCCAGTTTGCCCGCCATACGGACGAACCGGAGACATCCTTTGCCGACCATCCCCTGGGCGCTCTCTTTTGGGAGTGGTTCGTCTTCGACCGTCGCCTCCGCGGCGGCAGCACGACCTTGGACGCTTTCGAGCAGGAGGTGGCCAGCCACCTGCCGCCCACCCTGCGGGAGGCCCTGCAAAACTGGATGAAAAACCGGCCGGGCTTCTACGTGATCCTCTCCCTGGAAGAGAAGGGTTACTGGGTCCGCGATGTCTTCGGCGAAGATCGGTTTTTCATTCGCGACCCTGAGTACAACCCGAAAACGCCGCCCTATGAAGCGGGCTTCCTCCTCTTTTGCCGGCTCATGCCCTGGGAAGAGGACTACCGCTACGGCGGCATCGCCTTTTTCTTCCCCCCCTGGTACCGCTCGCCTGTCGTCAGCTATATCCGTGAGCTGGGCCTCAACACCGGCGCCGAAGTGCCCTTCGAGTGGCTCAGCCTGTGGCGTCGAAAGTCAAGGCAGATCCTCTACTTTGTCATGGAGCTGCGGCGCAAGCAGATTCAACCGAAGCTGATCACCGCCGAGGGACACCGCGCCAGTTCCTGCCGGGCCATCTACCGGATCACCGATCAAGCCGCCTTACAGGTGGCGATTGAAAAGTTGCCTGATCTGTCGGCGCCGGAGCAGGACTGGCAAAAGGGGCAGGGCGACATCTTCCGCTACAAGTGGTTAGAAGCGGGGCTGACGGCCCAACTGATGAATGCCTTGCGCGCCATCGATGTGGAGCATACTGTCGACGGCATCCCCTTGACCGACATCCACTGCCTGAACCCTGGCGGGGAGATGGTGCGGCAGGTGGGCAATCTCACCTTATACCGGCACTACGTCGTCATCGATACAATCTCGAAGGAACGGCTGGAGATCCTGAAGCGGGTGTTGCTGAAGTTTTGCGGCGTCTTCCTCACCCATGAGGAGGATGTCTTCGAGGAGCCCGAAACCCTTGGCTCGAACCTCGTCAAGAATAAGATGAAGTGAAGTTTTTTGATAAGGAAGGTGAAATCGATGGCCCTTACCAAAGCGGAAGTGGAACATGTGGCCAAGCTGGCCCGCCTGGAACTGTCTGAGGCGGACGTGGAACGATACATGACCCAACTCAACGCCATCCTCGATTACGCCCAGCGCCTGCAAGCGCTGGACACGAAAGACGTCCCCCCGACAGCCCACGTCTTCCCGCTCCACAACGTCATGCGCGACGACCGCATCGACCCCTCCATGGATCGGGAAAAGAGCATCGTCAACGCCCCTGAAGAGGAAGACGGCTTTTTCCGCGTTCCCCGGATCGTATAATCTGCCTACGTTTTAATCATTAACCCCCAACCATCGAACATCAGACCCGGAACCGCTCGCCGGAACCGACGAATGGAGGATCCCCGTGAAGCTGTACACGAAAACGGCCCATGAACTTCACGACCTGCTCGTCCGCAAAGAAGTCAGCGCCACCGAACTGGTCAAGACCCAGGCGGAGCAGATGCAGGCCTTGGAACCGAAGATCCGGGCTTTTGTCACCCCCACCGTGGACAAGGCTTTAGAACAAGCCGCCCACGTCGATGCCAAGATCGCCGCCGGCGGAGCCATCGGCCCCCTCGAAGGCATCCCCATGGCCATCAAGGACAACATGTGCACCGACGGTGTGCGCACCACCTGCTCCTCGAAAATCCTCAACAACTTCGTGCCGCCCTATGACGCCACCGTCGTCACCAAGCTGAAAGAAGCCGGCGCCGTCATGATGGGCAAGACCAACCTGGACGAGTTCGCCATGGGTTCTTCCACAGAGAACTCGGGCTTTTTTGCGACCCGCAACCCCTGGGACATCGAGCGGGTGCCCGGCGGCTCCTCGGGCGGTTCCGCCGCCTCCGTCGCTGCCGGACAAGCCGTCTTCTCCCTCGGCTCCGACACAGGCGGCTCCATCCGCCAGCCAGCCGCCTTCTGCGGCGTCGTTGGCTTGAAGCCCACCTATGGCGCCGTGTCCCGCTTCGGCCTCATCGCCTTCGCTTCTTCCCTCGATCAGATCGGTCCCTTCACCCGCGATGTGCGCGACTGCGCCCTTGTTATGAACGCCATCGCCGGTCATGACGCCAAGGACTCCACCTCGGCCCCAGTCGACTATCCCGACTACACGTCGCTCCTTGGCAAATCGATCAAGGGCTGGCGCGTCGGCCTGCCGAAGGAGTACTTCGGCGACGGCATGGACCCTGAGGTTAAGGCGGTCATTGAAAAAGCCGTCAAGACCATCGAGAGCCTTGGCGCCGAAGTGGCCGAATGCTCCCTGCCCCATACGGAGTACGCCCTGCCTGTCTACTACCTGATCGCCCCGGCCGAGGCGTCCTCCAACCTGGCCCGCTATGACGGCGTCCGTTACGGCTACCGCTCCGAGTCGGCCGACGACCTGATCACCATGTTTAAAAAGACCCGCGCCGAAGGCTTCGGCGACGAGGTGAAGCGGCGGATCATGCTGGGCACCTACGCCCTCAGCTCCGGCTACTATGACGCCTACTACCTGAAGGCGCTCAAGGTGCGCACCCTGATCAAAAACGACTTTGACCAGGCCTTTGAGAAGTTCGACGTCATCCTGTCGCCGACGACGCCCTCGGTGGCCTTCAAGTTCGGCGACCGGACCGACAACCCCCTCCAGATGTACCTTTCCGACGTTTACACCCTGTCGGTCAACCTGGCGGGCATCCCCGGCCTCTCGATCAACGCCGGCTTCGCCAACGGCATGCCGGTAGGTCTCCAGATCATCGGCAAGGCCTTCGACGAGGCGCGTCTGCTCCAGATCGCCTATGCCTATGAAGAGGCGACCGGTTGCCACAGCAAAATGCCCGAGTTGGGGGTGTAACCGATGAGCAAGGAAACGATGGAAAGAGATTTCGACTTTGAAATCGTCATGGGCCTGGAGGTCCATGCCGAACTGCACACGAAGAGCAAGATCTTCTGCGGTTGCACGACCGAGTTCGGCGGCGAGCAGAACACCCATGTCTGTCCCGTCTGCCTCGGCCTGCCCGGCGTGCTGCCCGTCCTCAACCGGCAGGTGGTCGACTATGCCATGAAAGCCGGTCTCGCCCTCAACTGCGAGATTGCCGAGTTCTCCAAGTTCGACCGCAAGAACTACTTCTACCCTGACCTGCCGAAGGCGTACCAGATCTCCCAGTATGACCTGCCGATTGCCAAAAATGGCCACATCGAGATCGAGGCGGGCGGCCAGAAGAAACGCATCGGCATCACCCGCGTCCACATGGAAGAGGACGCCGGCAAGCTCGTTCATGCCGGCGCCGTGAACCTCTCTGGCGCCGATTACTCCCTCGCCGATTACAACCGGACCGGCGTACCCCTCATTGAGATCGTCTCCGAGCCGGACATCCGTTCCATCGAAGAGGCCATCGCCTATCTGGAGCAACTGAAGGCGATCCTTGAGTATACCGAAGTTTCCGACTGCAAGATGGAGCAAGGCAGCTTGCGCTGTGACGCCAACGTGTCTTTGCGTCCCTGGGGGCAGAAGGAATTCGGCACCAGGACAGAACTGAAGAACATGAACTCCTTCAAGGCCCTCCAGCGCGCCCTCGAATACGAGATCGAGCGCCAGGCTGAGATCCTGCGCGAAGGCGGCGAAGTCGTTCAGGAGACGCGCATGTGGGATGAGGCGAAGGGCATGACCATCTCCCTGCGTAGCAAGGAAGAGGCCCACGACTACCGCTACTTCCCCGATCCCGACCTGGTTCCCCTCGTCATCTCGCGCGAGTGGGTGGACAAGGTCCGCCAGACCCTGCCTGAACTACCCCAGGCGCGACGGGTGCGCCTCGTCCAGTCCTACGGCCTGCCCCAATATGACGCCGACATCATCGTCGGCTCGAAAGCGATGGCCGACTACTTCGACGCCGCCTGCGCCGCCTACGGCATCGCCGTCCCTGCCGGGACTGAAGCCGACAGCAAGGGCAAGGAGCGGGCCAAGCAGATTTCCAACTACATGATGGGCGAACTGACGCGCTTCCTGAACGCCTCGGAAAAAGGCTTCCAGGACAGCCCCATCAGCCCTGACAACCTGGTCGGCCTCCTGCGACTGCTCGAAGAGAGCACCATCTCGACGAAGATCGCCAAGACCGTCTTCGAGGAGATGTTCGCCACCGGCAAGGCGGCCAAAAGGGTCGTCGAGGAAAAGGGACTCGTCCAGATTTCCGATGAGGGGGCCATCGCCGCCATCATCGGCGAGATTCTCATCGCCAATCCTTCCGTCGTCGCTGATTATAAGGCGGGCAAGGAAAAAGCCATGGGCTTCCTCGTCGGACAGGCCATGAAGGCGACAAAAGGGAAGGCCAATCCGGGTCTGGTGAACAAACTCCTGAAAGAGGAACTGGCGAAGATGTAGCCTTTGAATTCACCTATTGAAGCAAAGCTGAAAGCCTAAAAAGCGGAAAAGCCTCCGGCAGCGACCGTTCAAGCAGTCGCGCCGGAGGCTTTTTGACTTCATGATTTAGAAAAAGATTCGTCAGGGCGCTAACTCGCGTCTGGCGCTATTTTTTTCTTCGTAAAGGTCCTAGGGGCATTGTATAATAATATTGAATATGCGTAAACGAGTGCAAGATGCCCCCGGAGGAAAGAGGAGTTCGCATCATGTGGCAACAGGAAAACATCGCATCGGCTGTGTTAGATGCGCTCACTGCTCATATTGCTGTCATTGACAAAAGGGGAACGATCATCGCCGTCAACCGGGCATGGAGCGAATTTGCGCGCGCCAACGGCGCTGCGGAGGCGCAAACCAGCGTCGGCGCCAATTATTTGGACGCCTGTGACGCCGCCCAGGGCGATGACGCCGACTTGGCCGCTCAGTTTGCCGCCGGGATTCGAGCGGTCATGGCGGGGGAGCTCGCCCAGTTCGCCTTGGAGTACCCCTGCCATTCTCCGGAGGAACAGCGCTGGTTTATCGGAAGGGTAACACCTCTTGACCCGGCCCCAGAGCGGAGAAGGGAAAGGGAACTGGTCATCATCGCCCACGAAACCATCACCGAACGCCGGTTGGCTGAAGAATCCACCCGGCGGCGGGAGACATTGCTCCAGCAGGTGCGAGCGGCTATGCAGCGCAAGACGGAAGAACAGACGATGCTGCTCAACGATATCGACACCCATGTCTGGTATCTGAAAGATCCAGAGACCTTTGGTGCTGTCAACCGCGCCCATGCCGAGTTCTATGGGATGAACCCCGCTGAACTGGATGGGCGTAAAATCTACGAAATGTGCGGGAGCCCTGCTGACGCGGAGGTCTGTGTGGCCGCAAACCGGAAGGTTTTTACGGAAAAGGTTCCTCTTCGCACCCTCGAATGGGTCACAGACGGCCAAGGGCGCCGGCGCCTGTTGGCTGTCAACAAGCGCCCCCGCTTGGACGAGCGGGGCGACGTGGCCTTTGTCGTCTGTTCTGCCGACGATACTACGGAAAAATGGCAGGCCGAAGAGAACCTGCGGTTGAGCGAGGAGCGGTACGCTCTGGCGGTGAAGGGTTCCAATGACGCCATCTGGGACCATGACCTGATCAATGGCCACATCTTCTACTCGCCACGGATTTATGAGATCCTCGGGTACGAACAACAAGGAATACCCGTCGACCGCGAGGGAAGAAAAGTCCTGCTCCATCCAGACGATCTCTCATTGGTACAGCAGGCCATCGAGGCTCACCTGGCCGGCAGGACGCCTCTCTATCAGGTGGAGTACCGGATCAAGGCAAAAAACGGCGAATACAAATGGCTCCTGGCCCGGGGGCTCGCGAACTGGGACGAGTCCGGCCGGCCCGTGCGTGTCGCCGGTTCCTATACGGACATCACGGAGCGCAAGCAGGTCGAGGCGGAACTGCAACAGGCGAAGGAAGCGGCGGAATCGGCCAACCAGGCCAAGAGCGCCTTTTTGGCGATCATGAGCCATGAGATCCGCACACCCATGAGCGGTGTCATCGGTATGACTGAACTGCTGCTCGATACAGAACTGGCGGCAGAACAGGAGAAGCTGGCCCAGACGATCCGGGAATCGGCGAACCTGCTGCTGGCCATTATTAACGATATCCTCGACTTCTCACGCATCGAAGCGGACAGGCTTACCTTGGAATCGGAGATTTTCAACCTGCCGTCGGTGATTCAATCGACGACGGGTCTTTTGGAGATCAAAGCCAAAAAGAAAGGGTTGCAGTTCAACTGTTCCCTCGATCCGGCCTTGCCCCAGTTTCTTTTGGGGGACGCTGTTCGCCTCCGGCAGGTGCTCTTCAATCTTCTAGGCAATGCCATCAAATTCACCGAAGCGGGCTCAGTCACCCTGCAGGTCATCGGGGGGATGGAATCGAGCGAGTTTGTCCAACTCCGCTTCGAGGTGAGCGATACCGGCTTCGGCATTGGGCCGGAAGAGCAAAAAAGACTGTTTCAACCTTTTACCCGCATCGAAAATCAACAGACCCGCCGGCTCGAAGGAACAGGGCTGGGATTGGCGATTGCCGACCGGCTCGTCACGATGATGGGTGGCCGACTGTCTGTCGAAAGCGAGCCGGGGAAAGGTTCCACCTTCTGGTTCACCATCCCCATGCCGATCTTTCAATCGGGAGGATTTCTTCAGGAGCCGCAATTGTCGCCGTCAGCGTTGACAAAGGCGATAGTTCAACCCGCGGCGAGCGGGAGGTCGCTCATCGAGCCGGCTCCCCTCGGTTCAGGTCCATCTTCAGAGCCAGCGTCGACGAGAGAGCCGGTGGCGCCAACGACTCTGACGCAGGCCAGGGAGACTTTTTCAACACAATCCCAACAGGCGATAGCCCGTTCCTTGATTGCAACGAATAAAGCCATGGCGGGATTCAGACCTTCCAAAGCCAACGGGCGATCACCTGCCTTTCTGCCTATCCTGCTCGTGGAGGACAACCCTGTCAACCAAAAACTGATCTGTCTGCAACTGAAATCCATCGGTTATACCGATGTAGATCTGGCGATATCCGGTCATGAGGCCATAGAGCGCACGGGAAAAAGGGAATACGCCCTCATTCTCATGGACTGCCAGATGCCTGGTATGGATGGACTGGAAGCCACCCGCCGGATCCGTCACCGCGAAGAGATGAAGGGACGCCATACGCCCATCATCGCCGTGACGGCCAACGCCATGCTCGGCGACCGGGAGGTGTGCTTGCAGGCCGGGATGGATGACTACCTCAGCAAACCGTTTCGCCTCGACGATCTGCGCCATGCCATCGAGCAGTTCCTCGAAGCCAGCGGATAGGTTGAACCTCCTGACGAAGATAGAGGAAAAAAGGATAGGGAAGAAGAATCTGTTTCCCTATGCATCATCAACGGAGGGAAACAGCCTTGCGTCAGGGAAGCGACTGCTGGCATTTCAAAAGAATCAGCGAAGTTCTAGGATTAACCATGGTCATCCTCCTGCTGCTTGCCGGAACTGGGTACGCCTCTGAACAGATGGTTGACCGCCATCCCTTGGCGCCAGGGGAACATGCCGTCATCATCAACAAGGTCGAGATCCACTACCATGTGGCGGGTGATGGCCCCCTCTGTGTCGTCCACCCCGGCGGACCGGGCTTTGACTGGACCTATGCGCGTATGCCGGAGGTGGAAAAACACTTCCGGATGGTCTACCTGGAACCGGTGGGCACGGGCGCCTCGGGCCGGCTTGAAAAGCCGGAGGACTACACCTTTGAGCGGTACGTGGAAGACCTAGAAGGTCTGCGCCAACATCTCGGCGTAGACAAGATGTACCTCTTGGGCCATTCCCACGGCGGCATGGTGGCCCAGCATTACGCCCTTCGCTACGGCGACCGTTTGCAAGGTCTGATCCTTTACGGAACGACGCCCGTAACGGACGATGCTTTCCGGAAAACAGTGGCCATCAACGTCCTCTGGTTTTACAACCGGCCCTGGTACTGGGAGGCCTTGGCCGGGATGCGGGACGCTGCTCACGTGCAAACCGATGAGGAGGCTACCCGCAACTTCGGCCGCTATGTGGGGCTTTATTTCGCCGATTATGACGCCCACAAGGAAGCGATTGACCAGTTTGCCAAAGGGGTGCGCTGTTCCCTCGCTCCCAACCAGGGCTTTTACCGGCTGATGCCCTTTTTCGACGTCCGTGAACGATTAGGGGAGGTCCCTGTCCCCGTATTGATCTTGGCGGGACGGAAAGACTTTGTTTGTCCCGTCCAATATTCCGCAGAGATGGCGCGCCGCATCCAAGGCGCCCAGTTGGTCATCTTCGAACAGAGCGGCCACCTGGCCCATTTGGAACAGCCGCTGGACTTTGCCCAGGCGATGGCCGATTTTAAGGCCGGACAGGGTATGAGCAGCAGCTACCGATAAAACACAACTGAAAGTAGGCGAAGTGACATGCGCATTGCCATTGTGGGACTGGGTGGTGTCGGCGGATACTTCGGCGGAAAAATCGCCGCCAGCGCGCCTGAAAATGAAGTCTTTTTCATCGTTCGCGGCCGGCACCGGGAAGCCATTGCAACGCAAGGGTTGACCGTCAAAAGCCAGGGGGGCGAGTTTACCGCCAAACCGGCGCTGGCGACCGATAACGCTGCCGAAATCGGCCCCGTCGATTTCGTCCTCTTCTGCGTCAAAACCTACGACCTGGAGACAGCGGCATCGGCGATGATGCCCCTCATCGACGACCAGACGATCATCCTCCCCCTGTTAAACGGCGTCGACCATGCCGAACGATTGCGGGCTCTCTTGCCCCGGGGAAGAGTGCTCAACGGCTGCTGTTACATCTTCTCGCAGATCGAGTCGCCCGGCGTCATCGTCCAATCGGGCGGCACTTGCCGGATCGTCTACGGCGTCGACCGCCAGCCGGCACTTCCAGAGATCCGTCCCGAGGAGATCGAAGCGATCGCCGGCTTGTTCCGCCAGTCCGGCATTTCAGCCAAGTATGCCGACCATGCGGAGGTCGCCGTCTGGAGCAAGTACCTGCTCATCTGTTCGCTGGGCGCGATCACCTCCTACTATCAAGCGCCTGTCGGCGCCATCACCGGCGATCCCGAGCGATTGGCGAAGTTGCGGACGTTGATGGAAGAGGTGGAGGCTGTCGGTCGCGCCCAGGGCATCCAACTTCCCTCATCGATCGTCGAGGATACGATGAAGTCGGTCTTCACCTTCGGTCCCGACAGCACCACCTCGATGCAGCGCGATTTTGAAAAGGGAAACCGGACGGAACTGGAGTCCTTTTCCGGCTATGTCGTCCGGATGGGCGCCAGACTCGACGTGCCGACGCCGGCCCATGGCGAGGTCTATGCCGCCCTTGCCGCCAAAAACGGCTAAGATCGGATAAGGAAAAACGGTTGAAAAAAAGGTTCATGATCAAAGAGGCTGCGCCGCGCCAACCGGTCGGACAGCCTCTTTTTTTATGGAAAGAACAGGAGAACGGTTTTTTCCGTCGAACAAAATATAACGAATATTCGTTAAAACCATTCCCTACTGAATGGGGAATCGTCGAGTGATGAAGCGGTAGAAAGGAGCGTTGAACCCATGGATCACCGGGAAAAGACTGGGGCCGAGATCCTGAACCAAGTCGTTGCCAGCGCCCCCTTTTTTAAAACCATCCTCCCTTTTGACTGCATGTTGGCTGTCACCGACACAGAGCGGTTTCTCTATTACGCCCCCGGCAAGGTCGTCGATGTCAAGATCCGCGTCGGCGAGGCCGTGAAACCGGGTGATGGCATGTATGAGGTGGTTCGGTCCGGGACGCCTCAAGTGAACATCATCCCCAAGGAGACCTTTGGCACATCCTTTAAAGCGGCCACAGCCCCTGTCCGGAATGAACAGGGGCAGATCATCGGCGCTGTAGGCCTGGGAATGAATGTGACGGCTCAACTGGAACTCCAGGACATTGCCCAATCGCTGGCCGCATCCTCCGAAGAGATGACCGCCACCAGCCAGGAGGTGGCCGCTACGGCTGGCAACCTGGCATCCCATCTGTCTGAATTGAAAACCTCCAGTGAAGCCGTGTTGCAGCGCCTGAAAAAGACGGACGATATCCTCAAGTTCATCACCGGCATCGCCAGCAAAACCAACCTGCTCGGCTTGAACGCCTCCATCGAATCGGCCCGGGCGGGGGAACATGGCCGCGGTTTCTCCGTCGTCGCCGGTGAGATCCGCAAGATGTCCATGGACAGCGAACAGTCGGTCAAAGAGATCAAGAACATCCTCTCCGCCATCGCCGAGGAGATCCAAAAGATGGGACAGAAAATCAGCCGGTCCGACGAACTCAGCTCCGTCCAGGCCCAGGCGACCCACCAGATCTCCGAAGCGATGGAGCAACTCGCCCTGGCGGCGGAAAAAATCCAGGCGCTCGCCAAAGACATGTAGTCTTACCGGTGAACGAGCAACCTTGCTTCCACGCGCCCCATCCGGAAACGCTGGAGCAGGTCGATGAAGGGCCGCTGGCGCAGCGGATTTTCCGTAAAATAAAACAGGTGGCTTGAACAGGCGCAATCGGAACAGCCAAAATGGGGCGTCTCCCCTTGGGCGATGGGGCGGAGCGCCTGGGCCAGCTCATGTTCCAAGTCTTCCGTCGTCCGCACGGCCAGGGCGGTGCAGCTTGCCGCCGCATCGCGCAGGTAGTCGATGTGCCAGTGGAACTTTTTGCGCTTGCGGCAATGGCGCTCGATGCGCTGGGTGAGGTTTTTCCGGGCGCTGCCCGTATAGACATAGTAGCCGGGGCGGAATAGGCGTTCCCCCAGGCTGCCAACGGTCAGGCGCGTCTCCGCCGTCACCGCCAGGACGAGGAGGTAGCAGCCCCCGTCCTGGAGCTCCTTTTCGAGAAAGCTCCAAGGGATGGCCACCGGGGCGACGGCGTCGCCGAGGCTCAGGTCATCGCGCCAGGACAGAGAAACCGCTTGCAGCCACAGATCGTTGCGGACAGCCTGGAAGGTCTGGGCGAAGGCAAAATCGGTGTGATAATCGGGCAGGAACCAGCGTGCCCTCGGCCATTGCACAGCGATGAGGACGCCGCAGGCGACCTCCTCCTGTTGAGAGAGGACGGCCAGTTCCTCCAGGTGGCGCCGGCCCCGGTCGGTGACAGCGTCAGGAAACATGGCCATGGCCCCCTCGAAGAGGGTGCACGATTTCACTTCCAGATAAAAGGGCTTGCCCTGCCGTTCCAGAAGAAAATCAAAACGGTGGCGGCCGACTTTCACCTCCGGCCGGATGACGAGAGCGTCTTCCAAGCCCGGAATGCGCCCATCAGCGAGCAGCCGGTGGATCACCTCGTTCGTCTTGTGGGTGTGCAGCATCACCGGCAGGCCCTCGCGCTCAACGGCGACGACCGTATAGGCCGTTCGCCGGCCTTCGGGAGCGACCGATAGATAGAGGTGAACGCCAGGGAAGAACAACTCCCAGAGTCGCCCGGGGTTGGGCAGGTAGGCGCGGACGGTTTCGCCGTCCAGATCGCATTCGACGATAAACCGGTTGGGTCGGCGGAGAAAGGCGGCTGTTTTCACTTCGCCAAAAAATGAGTCGGTCAATGTTTTCCTCCCATCCCGCCGCAAGGTCGGCGCCGCTGTTATTCTATCATTCTATCCTTTGAAAAGGCGAGAAGGAAAGTCTTTTCTCCTGGGCTCCCTTTTAGCCGGTGTGAAAAAAGGGCATGCGCAATCGTCGGCTTCATGGTATTCTTATTCGTGATGACAGCAACAAGGGGGTTGTTCCATGCTCTACGGACTCGTCGCACGTAACCGCAGCTTCCGGCGCTTTCATGAGAGCCACACCATCGGCCGGGAAACGCTTTCCGAACTGATCGAACTCGCCCGCCTGTCCGCCTCGGGGGCGAACCGGCAACCGCTCAAGTACATCCTCTCTTGTGACCGGGAAAAGAACGAAAAGATCTTCCCCACCCTGGCCTGGGCAGGCTATCTGAAAGAATGGCCGGGGCCGGAAGCGGGGGAAAGACCTTCCGCTTATATCGTCATCCTCGGTGACCGGGAGATCAGCCAGAACTACTTCGTCGACCACGGCATCGCCAGCCAGAGCATCCTGCTGGGCGCTGTCGAAAAAGGCCTGGGAGGATGCATCATCGCCTCCATCAAGCGCCAGGAGCTGGCGGAAGCCTTGCAGATCCCGGAGCGTTACGAGATCCTTCTCGTCATTGCCCTAGGCAAGCCGAAAGAGACGGTCGTCATCGAACAGATCGGCGCTGACGGTGATGTGAAATACTGGCGTGACGAAGACGGCACCCACCATGTGCCCAAGCGTCCGCTGAGAGAACTTATCCTGGAGTAAGAGGGCGAAGTTAGATAAGCGAAGGCCAGTCCCCGATAGTCTGCGGGACCGGCCTTTTGCCATCTTTAATGGGTGACAGGATCTTTGGGGTTACCGTCCAAAGAAGGGAGCCGTGGGATAGACATAGCACTGGACGCCTTCAAAAATATAACCTTGGCGGCCCTGACCCAACTCGTTGAAGTTGGTCGTGTAGAAATGATCGCCGAGGGTGGGATTCCAATAACGGTATAAGGGAACGGTGCGGGGACGCTGAGTCGGGAAGACATAGCAGGCGATCCCTTCAAACTGGTACCCCTGGGCGCCGGAACCGAGTTCATTGAAGTTGGTCGTGTAGAAGTGGTCGCCAATGGTGGGGTTCCAGTAACGGTAAAGGGGCGTTGTGCCCGGACGCTGTCTTGCAAAGACGAGGCAGGCGATCCCTTCGAAACGGTACCCGTTGCGTCCAAAGCCAAGTTCATTGAAGTTGATCGTGTAAAAGTGGTCGGTGATGGTCGGATTGTAGTAGCGATAGAAGGGAACGAGGTTGCGTTGGCGAAACTCGCCGAACTCTTCCGGTTCCCCGGGTGTTCCCGGTCCAGGGAAAGGTCCTGGTCCGGGCTGAGGTCCCGGTCCAGGGAAGGGTCCCGGTCCGGGGAAGGGTCCCGGTCCGGGGAAGGGTCCCGGTCCGGGGAAGGGTCCTGGCCCAGGGAAAGGTCCTGGTCCAGGGAAGGGTCCAGGTCCAGGCTGGGGTCTACGGGGTGGCTGTCCGGATTGATGTGAGACCGAATAATGTTCGTCATCGTCATAATACATCGAGGCGACACCTTCCTTGCCAAACAATCGATAATGTTCCCTCATAGAGATATCCGCCCTTGGGAAAGACTCTGGTCTGCCATAACATATGAATGAGAGCAGGAAACGGTGAAATTTTCCTATGGCCACTCGAATGCGGAAGAGAACGAAGCGTCACGCTTGACAAATGCCGGGTTTTCTAGTAGTGTTAAGGTGTAACAAAGTGATTGGGAGTATGGTTTATGTCCGAGGTTGTTCTGAACTAACAACTCCATAAGGTCTGGAAGGGTGTCCCTGGAGAGCTGGTCTGCCAGCCGTGCGATGAACACGTTTACAACGTAACGTGTATCGATGGGTACGGTGTAGTTCCTATTGCTCTTTAAGGGGTTAGGCTGTATGCGCCCTTTCCGATCTGGATAGTTCAGAACAGCGGCATGATAACCAGCCAATCGGAATGCGATTGCCAAAGCATGCCGTGCTGTCTCAGCACGGCATTTTTATATCCTTTTTGAGGAGCGCTCAGAGCCGGTTACGACAGTCAACAGAGGGTGTTTTCCGATTGGATCCACAGTATCCTAAGCGGATCCCCGAGGTAGGCCTGAGTTGGCGCCGGATGAAACATCTGGTGAGAGTGCTTTCTTAATAGGGATTTGATGGCAATGCCAGGAGAAGGTTGTTGGTGAACACCTGTTCATCGACGACCTTTTTATTTTTTAAAAGAACATGCGTCAACGGAGGAGGAGCCTGTGATGAAGTCCCTACAGATGCTCGAATTTGACAAGATCAAAGACCGGATCAAGGAGTTCGCTTTGTCCGACTTGGCCAAAGAGATGATCGACAACCTGACCCCGGCAGGGGAGCGCAAGACGGTGGAGCGGTGGCTCCAGGAGACGACAGAAGCCGAGGAAATTCTGCACCGCCGATCCGGTGTGCCGCTGCACGCGCTGACAGACATGCACAAAATCCTGGATAAACCGGAAAAAGGCTATGTGCTGACACCGCAGGAACTGGCGGGTTTGCACGGATTCTTAAGAGACGGGAACAAATTGAAAAAGCTGATGCAGGAGCTGCGCCATACGGCGCCGATGATCAGCGCCTACGCCCTGTCCATCAGCGAATTGACCGAGGTGATGGAACAAATCGAGCAATGCATCGCCCACGAACAGGTGGACGATCAAGCCAGCGCCGAACTGGCCAAAATCCGGCGGCGCATCGGGGCGGCGGAAGGGCGGTTGAAGGCGCGCCTGGAGAGCATCCTCAAGTCGCCCGAAACGCGCAAGTACCTGCAAGAGGCGCTCGTCACCGTCCGCAACGGCCGCCATGTCATCCCGGTGCGCAGCGAGCGGCGTCATTGTGTGCGAGGGATGGTCCTCGACAGCTCGGCCAGCGGTTCCACCGTATATGTGGAGCCCGAAGGCATCCGGCCCATCCAGGAAGAGATCGCCCTGCTGCGGGCGCAGGAGGAGCAAGAGGTCTTCCGGATCCTGGCGGAATTGACCGCCCTCGTCGCTGCCTGCCGGCAGGAACTGTCCGTCAATGTGGAGGTGATGGCCCAGTATGACTTCGCCTTCACCAAGGCGCGCTACAGCCGCTCCATCAACGGAGCGACAGTTGCCTTGAACACAGACGGGATCATCCGGCTCACCGGTGCCCGCCACCCCCTGATCGGCAGCGCCGCCGTACCTCTCGATTTTTCCATCGGCGAGGGCTACCGGGCGCTCGTCATCACAGGCCCGAACACCGGCGGCAAGACGGTGGCCTTGAAGACGGTGGGTTTATTGACTGTGTTGGCCCAGTCAGGCCTGCATGTGCCGGCCGATCCGGGAAGCACCATCGCCCTCTTTCGCAAGGTCCTCGTCGACATCGGCGACGGCCAGAGCATCGAACAGTCGCTGAGCACCTTTTCCTCGCACATCTGCAACATCATCGACATCGTCGCGGACACCGGTCCGGACAGCCTTGTCATTCTCGACGAACTGGGCGCCGGCACGGACCCCTCTGAGGGGATGGGCCTGGCCGTCGCCCTCCTGGAGGAGATCTACCGCAAGGGGGCGACGATCATCGGCACGACCCACTACAGCGAGATCAAGGAATTCGCCGCCACACAGCCCGGGTTCAAAAACGGCTGCATGGCCTTTGACATCAACACCCTGAGACCGCTCTACCGGTTGACCATCGGCCGCCCCGGCGAGAGCAACGCCCTCCGGATCGCCTTGCGATTGGGCCTGGACCGGCGCATCGTCGAGCGCGCCCATGAGGTGACCTACAAGGAGAAACAGGCTTATCCGGAGAGGTGGGAGATGAGCATCGCGAAGGAGGGGCACGACGTTGACGTTGCCAGTGGGGCAGATGAGACAAACAGTGCAGACGATGCCCGCGTTGGCAGTGATCTGAATCGTACAAACGATGAGAACGGCATAAGCGATGCAAAGGGCATAAACGACGCAAATGATGAAACCGGCGCAAAAGGGGCGCAAACTCAGGAGCGTAGTAAGGATGTCTCGAACGGAAAAAGGATGGCAGCCGAAAAAACAGCGCATAAGCCGACCTTCCAGTTGGGCGACGCTGTCCACATCTCCACCTTGGACGGCGTCGGGATTGTCTGCGAACGGATGAACCACCGCGGCGAAGTGGGCGTCATGTACAAGAAGAAAAAGCTCATGATCAACCATAAGCGGCTCTCCCTCCGGATCGAGGCGACCCAGCTCTATCCCGAAAACTACGACTTGGACATCGTCTTCGAGAGCAAAGAGGACCGGAAAAAACGCCACCTGATGAGCCGGAAGCATGCGGAAGGCGTGGTTATTGTAAAGCCGGGTGATGGTGGGGGAAGATAAGCGGATAATAAAACGAAAAAGAGCAGAAAAAAGCAATGAAATGAGGAAAACCCGCTGTCGCATAGGCGCAGCGGGTTTCTTCACATCCGGCGTAAACCTTGACGTATCGGCCAAGTTTGATCATAAACCTGGTTTCCTAACTCGTTTCTCCTCCAGCCCCTTGGGATCTATACAAAAGCCAGCACCTGGGACATGATCGCCGTGACGAACGTCAACAGCGCCGAGAGCACAAAGGCCGTCTTGATCACTTCACTCTCGATGCCGAGGGCATCAATCGTAGCGGCGGCGTTTTGCAGCTTCGCCGGCGAGATGACGCTCGCCAGACCGCCGCCGATGGCGGTGGCGGCGATGACAATGAGGGGGTCCACGTTCAACAGTTTCGACGTAAGCAGGTGGTACTTGGTGAACATGGCGATCGTCGAGGCTTCGCTGCCGCTGACAAAACCGCCGAAGAGGCCCAAATAGCCGCTGACGAAGGGATAAAGGGCGCCGAAGGTGGACGCAGAGACCTTGGCGAGGATAGAGATCATGTTCGTAGCGGGATCGGCGATCTTCCAGGCGCCGTCCACCTGTTGCATGCCCGAATTGTTCATCACAAAGGCGATGGCGAAGAAGACGGCGGCGGCCAGCGTGGGACGCGGCGCCCGTTGAAGCCATTTGGAGACCGTCTCTGTCAGAGTCTCCCGTACCGGCTTCAGCCAGATCATGGACAGGGCGGTGCTGATGAGCACCCAGGTGTAGGCGTTCCAGAGCATGCGCGTCTTGATCACCTGTCCGGGAATGATCGAAACCGGCATGGCCCAATCGGCGAAGAGCAGTTTAAAGAGGGGCGGGAAGAAGTTCGTCAGGAACAAAATCGCGCAGAGGATCAGCCAAGGCGACAGCGCCACCGGCAGGGACATCTGCCTTTCCACAGCCCGGTCCGCCTCGGTCAGGCTGGAACGGTCGATGATCGGCCGCCCCGTCACCTTGAGGTAGAGGAGCATGGACAAGATGGTGAAGAAGCCGGCGATCACGCCGGTCAGCACGACACCGGAAGCGAAAAAGGGGATGTAGCTGATGGCGACGGCTGTCCCGCCGTTGGTCATGCCGGCGATCAGGCAGGGCAGGAAGCCCTTGCGAACGAGTTCCCAGCGCCCGACGATCCAGAGCATGCCGAAACCGATCAGTGTTGAAATCACGGGAAGGAACTTGGAAAAGACCTGAGCTGACTGGACGAGCGACGTGCCCGTCAGGTCGGCGAAGACGACGAGGGGAGCGCCGAGCAGCGCATAGGTGCAGAGGGCGTCAAAGCCAATGGCCGGCAGGGCCACGGCGACGAAGGTCGAGTAGCCGAGCGCCACCAGGATCGGCGGCAGGATCGACACGGGCGTGGCGCCGATGGAGACGAGGAGCGTGCCGGCGCCCACGTTAAGGAGCATGATCTGCACGGCCTTGTCCTGGGGGGCCAGGGTCTTGACGAAGACGACGATGCGTCTTAGGGCGCCCGTCCGTTCCATAAAGGTGATCTGCAGGATCGAGGTGAGCACCATCAGGGAAACAGGGAACGAGGAGACGACGCCGGCGAGGCTGGCGCGCAATCCCGCCTCCCAACTGGTGGAGAAAAAAACACAGGCGATCAACAGGGTGAGCAACCATCCTACCATGCCGCTGAGGTCTGCCGCCATCCGGCGCCAAGTCATCAACAGGACGATGACTGCGATCGGAAGCAACGTCAAAACAAGAGATAGCGCCAAAACTACCGTCCTCCCATACTACACATATTTTTTGAGCCGATTATACCACAATGGGGACAGCGGTTCGGAAAAAAGTTCAATAAAGGCAATGATTTTTTTCGCCACTATCCAATTGACAAGGCGCAAAAAGAAGGATAATATTTAGATAGTTAGACAAACGTCTAAATAAAACCGACAGGGGAGGCTGCGAATGAACCAAGTTTTTTCCGCTTTGTCTGACCCAACAAGGCGCGCCATTCTCCACCTGCTCCGGGAAGGGGAGAAAAACGCGGGAGAACTGGCGGCCCCTTTCAACATCTCCAAACCGACCGTCTCCCATCACCTGCAGGTGCTAAAGGGCGCCGGCCTCGTCCTTGATGAGCGGCGGGGGCAGCAGATCTACTACAGCCTGAATACGACTGTCTTCCATGATGTCCTGACCTGGCTAATGGCGATGACTGGTCGGGATGAGACAAAGTCGCAGCAAAACGATGTTGTTGAAAAGGAGAGCGCGCGATGAAAAAAGAAACATCCTTTTGGATCAATGTCACCCTCTGGCTGGCCACCGCAGCCGTGTCTTTGTGGGCTTACCCCCAACTGCCTGAACAGGTTCCGATCCACTGGAACTATCACGGCGAAGCCGATCGCTACGGCAGCCCTTTCGAATTGGTGGTCGTGGGGCCGGTCATCACCTTGCTGGTCCTTGTGCTGTCCCAGGTGTCGCGCCGCGTCGACCCGCTGAAAGGCAACTACGGAAAGTTTTCCTCTTCCTATGAAACAGTGATCACGAGCCTGCTGGCCTTCATGTTTTTTCTTCAGGTAACCGTCATCGCCAACGCGCTCGGCTGGACCGTAAAAGTGGGGAAAGTGGTGCCCATCGCCGTCGGCGTCCTGTTCATCATCCTGGGCAACGTGATGCCCCGGGTAAAGCAAAACTACTTAATGGGCTTTCGTGTACCCTGGACCCTGGCCGACCCGCAGATCTGGAACAAGACGCAGCGTGTCGGCGGCTATACGATGGTCCTGGGCGGTCTGGTGATCATGCTGCTCGGGCTGTTCTCGCCGCGGTTGCCGGAAGCGGTAGCCATCGCCCTGCTGCTGTCGAGCATCATCGCCATCATCATCGTCCCCGCCGTCTACGCCTGGTGGCTGTATCAGAAGGGCGGGACAAGGACGGTGGGGTAGTGGGTTAAGTCATGGGCGTTCAGCGGTTTGGTAGTTTAGTAATGGGTCGGGCAATGGCATGGTAATGGGTTGAGCAACGTCGACATTTGTGGAGAAACAGAGGATTTCTCTTGCGTACGTTGAAGAAAACGGCAGGAGGGACCATCGATGTTCGGTTTTGGCATAAAAAATAAAACCGTTAAGGAATTGCGCAAAAATCAAGGGTTGACAGCCAAGGAACTGGCGCAGCGGCTGAAACTGGATCCTATCGATATTCTGCGCATCGAGGACGTGAAGTTGAAGGAATTGCCAGAACTTTTGCAGTCGAGGATCACCCCGATTTTACGGGGGGATGATATGGATAAGATGAAATGGCTATAACAGCCACAGGCAAGCGCTCCGGAGGGTATCCGGGGCGTTTTTTTGCATAAAAAAACGGTTTTAGTGTCAGAAGGATTCAACATTCAGAAAATCGACCGCTTACGACATTTTTCGCTAAAGGAATATGATTGCTCGATGTGGTATAAAAAGTGGGTGAAAAAACTTGAACGAAATCCATAAATAGTGATACCAACGGGCTCAGGGAGGTGTATTGGTTGAAGTATTACGCCCATTCCTTGTCAGACAAACCAGACAAACCTGAAGAAAAATGGCAGACGCTTCATGCGCACTTGCTTCAAACAGCAGAACGGGCGGCTCAGTTTGCCGAGCGGTTTAACGCGGGTTCCTGGGGTGAAGCGGCTGGACTGCTTCACGACATCGGCAAATACACCCGGGAATTTCAAAAACGGTTGCGTGGCAATCCTGGCGCAGTGGATCATTCCACCGCAGGGGCGCAATTGGCAACACATTGTTATCCTATTGGCCAAGCTCGAATACTGGCCTATACATCAGCCGGTCATCATGCCGGGCTGCCGGATGGTGGATTGCCGAGCGCAGGCATGGATAATGTGGAAGGCACTCTCTTCAGACGGCTCGCAAACCGGGAAACAAAGGATTACAGCGCTTTCAACTCGGAAATCACCCTGGTTCCGGCGGCAAGGCTAGTTCGAATGCCGATTACGCCCATGAAAACGCAACAGGGTGTCAGTCTCTCCATGTTTATCCGCATGCTCTTCTCCTGCCTGGTCGATGCCGACTATCTGGATACGGAAGGGTTTATGCAGCCGGAACTGGCCGCGTTGCGTGTTCCAGGAGAAAGCCTGGTCGTGTTGCTTGACAAGCTAGAAAAACACCTTACAGAAAAATGCCAAAAGGCCGAGAAGACGGTCGTCAACGAGGCCCGCGCCGATATCCTCCGCCAGTGCCGCGAAAAGGCGGAACTGGCGCCTGGGCTTTTTACACTGACTGTGCCGACGGGTGGCGGGAAAACCTTGTCGGCTATGGACTTCGCCCTGCGGCATGCGGTGAAAAACGGCCTCGACCGCGTGATCTGCGTGATCCCCTTTACCAGCATCATCGAGCAGAATGCCGCCCAGTATCGGGAGATTTTCGGTGATGACAATGTGCTGGAGCATCACAGCACCTACCAGCCCGAACACCATTGTCCCAAGGCAGAATATGAGGCGGATATGGAGGACGACACAGCCCTGCGCTGGAAACTGGCGACGGAAAACTGGGGCAAGCCGATCGTTGTGACAACCAACGTGCAGTTTTTTGAATCGTTCTACGCCAATCGGAGTTCCCGTTGCCGCAAGTTGCACAACATGGCGCGCAGCGTGATCATCCTCGACGAAGCGCAGATGCTCCCTGACCGTTTTCTAAAACCCTGTCTCGCGGCGTTGACGGAACTGGTGCGCAATTACGGGGCGACGGTCGTCCTCTGTACGGCAACGCAACCGGCGCTGAACGGGTTTTTGCCGCCGGAGGTAAAATTGCAGGAAATCATCGAACAACCCCAGCGGCTGTATGAGCAGTTGCGGCGGGTGACGGTGCGAAAGGCCGGCAAACTGAACGATGATGCGTTGATGGATCAACTGGCGCCGCACAGCCAAGTGCTGTGCATCGTCAACACCCGGCGCCACGCGCGGAGTCTTTACGAACGTCTCCGAGAAAACGCGAGGATGGACACAGGCAAGGAGATGAGCGTTGGCGACCGAATGGGCACAGGCGAAGGGTGCTGGCACCTGAGCGCGCTCATGTGTCCCAAGCATCGCACGCAAAAGCTGATCGAAATTCGAGAGGCGCTAAAACAAAGTCGTCCCTGCAAAGTCATTTCCACCCCTCTGATCGAGGCGGGAGTGGATGTGGACTTCCCTGTCGTCTATCGCGCTTTTGCTGGTCTCGACTCCATCGCCCAGGCTACCGGCCGGTGCAACCGCGAGGGAAAAAGAAAAAACGGGGAGGTGGTCGTCTTTTCGCCTGAAAAAGATCCCCCAAAAGGCTGGTTCGCCCGCATGGCCAAGCTGGGAGAAATGGCGTGGCGCGCGATGGAGGACCCCCTATCCCTGAAGGCGATTGAACGGTTTTTTACCTATCGTTTCGAGATTGACGCTGAAAAACTGGACGAGAAGCGGATTCTTACGCAGCTTCAAGAGGGATTCAAAACAGTCGCCTTCCCCTTCAAAGAGATCGCTGAACAGTTCCGCCTCATTGAAGATGAACAAGTGTCGGTGGTGATCCCCTTCGATGACGAGGCAAGCCGCCTGATTGAAGAGGTGGCGCAAGGCAGGATAACAGTCGCCATCCGCCGCCGGTTGCAGGCATATACCGTCGGCGTCTACCGCTTCGATTGGTTGAACTACTGCAAAACCAGCGCGGTGCAGACAGCGGGCGGGCTGATCCAGGTGTTGGTCGATAAAAGCTACTATGATGACGAAGTGGGGCTTTTGCCTTGTGATGGGAGGGGAGCGCCGACAGATCTGTTGTTGATTTCCGATTAACAGCATCCGGTTTGTCACGCATTTTGTTCATAGGCGCATTTAGTGAATATGTATTTGGTGCATAAAGGAGGGAATGCATTGGGCTATGGGATCAAACTGAGGGTGTGGGGCGATTACGCCTGCTTTACCCGCCCGGAGATGAAAGCGGAAAGGGTCAGTTACGATGTCATTACCCCTTCTGCCGCCCGCGGCGTCTTGGAGGCGATCCACTGGAAACCGGCCATCCGCTGGGTGGTGGACCGCATCCGTGTTTTGAACGAGATCCGCTTCGAGAACTTCCGGCGCAACGAGGTGGGCAGCAAAATCTCCGCAGCCAACATCAAGAAGGCGATGAACGGGAATGCCGTCGCGCTTTATCAATCCGTCGAAGAGGACCGGCAGCAGCGGGCCGCCTTGTTGTTGCGCAACGTGGCCTATGTGATCGAGGCCCACTTTGAGGCGACGGACAGGTGGGGGGAGCGCGATACGCCCGAAAAACACTACAACATGTTTCTTCGCCGGGCGAGGGAAGGCCAGTGTTACCACCGCCCCTACCTGGGCTGCCGGGAGTTTCCCGCCCAATTTGAACTGCTCGAAGGGGAGGCGCCTGCTTCTTCTCTCCAGGGAGAGCGGGATCTCGGCTGGATGCTCTATGACATCGACTATGCCGACGGAATGACGCCTATCTTTTACCGCCCTACCATGCGAGACGGCATTATTGATGTCGGATCGGTCGTGCAGGGAGGTGGCGCTCGGTGATCTTGAAGGCGCTCTACGACTACTACGAACGTATGGCCGCCGATCCCGATTCGGGAATGCCCAAAACAGGCTATAGCAAAGCCAAGGTCTTTTTCGCCTTGAACCTATCCCCTTCTGGCGAGTTGTTGGACGTGATCCCTCTTTATGACATGGTAAAAAACAAAAAAGTGGCCCGTGAGATGGATGTGCCGGAGCAAATCAAACGCTCGTCCGGCATCGCGCCCAACTTTCTCTGCGACAACAGCGCCTATGTGCTAGGGATTGATGAGAAAGGAAAACCGGAACGGGCGGTCAAGGCCTTTGAGGCTTTCTGCGAACTGCATGAAGACGTGCTGGTGGGAGTAGACGACGAAGGTGCTCAGGCGGTGCTCGCTTTTTTGCGCCGGCGCGAGCCCGGCGTCATCGATGAACCGCAATGGGTCGACGTGCGCAAAGAGATTTTGGAGGGAGGCAACCTCGTCTTTCGCCTGGACAGGAGCCCCGGCTACATCCATGACCGTCCAGCCGTATATTATGCCTGGACCGGATATGCCGCAAAAATGGAATCAAGTGAAAAGGGGCAGTGCTTGGTCACCGGTGAATGGGGTCCCGTGGCCCGGCTCCATCCGGCGATCAAAGGGGTGTGGGGCGCTCAAACAGCCGGCGCGTCGCTGGTTTCCTTTAACAAGGATTCCTTCGAGTCTTACGGCAAAGAGCAGAGCATCAACTCCCCCGTTGCCTCCCATGTGGCGTCTGGATACGGCGCCGCCCTCAACTACCTGCTCAGCAGTAAACGCCATAGGGTGCAGATCGGCGACGCGGCAACCGTCTTTTGGGCAGATAGAGATGCGATGATGGAGGAAAGCGCCGTCATGACCCTCTTCGACCCTGCCGAACTTGACGATAACGTAACGTTAGGGGAAGGCAGGTGCAATGACCCGCTGTCGGCCGAGTGGGTGCGCCAGGTCTTGCGAAACATCCGAGAAGGAAAACAAATGCAGGTGAGGGATGGCGCGCTGGATCCATCGGTGCAGTTTTACATACTAGGGGTTTCTCCGAATGCCGCGCGGTTGTCGGTGCGGTTCTGGCATGTGGACACCTTCGGGTCTCTGGTGGCGCGCTTCGGTCAACACTTTAGCGATATGGCAATTCAACGACCAACAGGGGGGCATTGGCCGGAATTTCCCGCCATCTGGAGGATCTTGCTCGAAACGGCGGTCCAGGGCGAACGCAAAAATGTGCCGCCTCTATTGAGTGGAGCGCTGTTCCGGTCCATCCTGCTGGGAACTGTCTATCCAAAGGCGTTGATCCAGGCGATCCTGGTGCGCATTCGGGCAGATCACGAGGTGAACCCTGTGCGCGCCGGTATAATCAAGGCGCACCTGCTGCGCATCACTCGAATCTACGGCTCAATCAAAGGGGAGGAGGCATTGACCATGGCGCTCAATGACCAGTCCACACATCCCGGCTACCTGCTGGGGCGGTTGTTCGCCCTGTTAGAAAAGGTGCAGCAGGAAGCGCTACCGGGAATCAACGCGACCATCCGAGATCGCTATTTCGGCGCAGCTTCGGCCACGCCGGCCTCAGTCTTTCCGCTGTTGCTTCGTAATGCACAGCACCATCTTGCTAAGATCGAATTCAGCATTTATTTAGAAAAGAAGCTTCAGGAGATCATGGCTGGATTGTCTGCCTTTCCGGCCCACCTGAACCTAAACGATCAAGGATTTTTCATGCTAGGTTATTACCACCAGCGGCAAAGCTTCTATACGAAAAAGAACGAGAGGGAGGAATAACCCATGACCGAGCCGATTCGCAATCGCTATGAGTTCGTCCTGTTCTTTGAAGTCGAAAACGGAAACCCCAACGGCGACCCCGACGCCGGCAACCTGCCCCGCATCGATCCGGAAACGGGTCTCGGGATCGTCTCCGACGTGTGCCTGAAGCGAAAAATCCGCAATTATGTCGAGATCGCCAAGGGTGGTCAGGCGGGCTACAACATTTATGTCCGGGAAGGCGCTGTGTTGAACAAGCAGCACCTGATTGCCTATGAGGCGCTCGGCATCAAATCGGAACCGAAAAAGCTGCCGAAGGACCAAGAGCAGGCAAAAAAACTGACGGCCTTTATGTGCGCCAACTTTTTTGACATTCGCACTTTCGGTGCGGTGATGACGACAGAAGTCAACTGCGGTCAGGTGCGCGGCCCCGTGCAGATCGCTTTTTCACGCAGCATCGATCCTATCGTCCAGCAAGAAGTTACCATCACCCGCATGGCGGTGACCAACGCCAACGATGCGGAAAAAGAGCGGGCCATGGGTCGAAAGCACATCGTGCCCTATGCCCTCTACCGCGCCGAAGGGTACATATCGGCCCATTTGGCGGAAAAAACGGGTTTCTCCGAGGAGGACCTGGCGCTCCTGTGGCAAGCGCTGATGGAGATGTTTGAGCACGATCATTCGGCGGCGCGCGGCAAGATGTCGTCCCGCAAGCTGTTTGTCTTCCAGCACGAAACGACCCTGGGCAACGCGCCCGCCCACAAACTCTTTGACTGTGTTCAGGCGGAACGGATCGACAAAACCCGGCCGGCTCGCGCCTTCGCTGATTATCACGTCGAGTTGCATCATGATCAGTTGCCGGACAATGTGAAGGTATTGGAACTGCTGTGAGCGGTCGGTTGTACGGCGAAGAGGAACTGCTGGCCCTATCCGGATTGCAGCACATGGCCTTTTGCGAACGCCAGTGGGCGCTGATTCATCTGGAGCAGCAATGGAAAGAAAACGTGCAAACCATGGAGGGGCGCATCCTCCATGAACGTGTCCATGATCCGTTGCTGTTCGAGAAGCGCGGCGACCGGATCACGGCCCGCGCCGTGCCGCTGGTGTCGCGTCGCCTGGGTATCTACGGTGTGGCTGATGTGATCGAATACCAGCGCGTCGCCGAGACTACGGTCGATACCCAAGAAATCGTGTCAAATCATGCAACAGAGGCATATACAGGGGAATTGCCTAGTGTGGTAACGGTAGCGGGGAAGGATGGCTTGTGGCGTCCATGCCCGGTTGAGTACAAACGGGGACGGCCAAAAAAGGACAATCGGGACCGGGTGCAGCTTTGCGCGCAGGCATTGTGCCTGGAAGAGATGTTCGGCATTCGCATCGCCGCCGGGTATCTGTATTATGGTGAGATCCGTCGGCGGGAAGCTGTTGAACTGGATGAGAGCTTGCGCAACGAGGTGGCGGGGTTGGCGCTGCGGATGCATGAATTGTACCAACTCGGAGCCACACCGCCGCCGCTGACCCGGCAAGGCCCATGCAAACTATGTTCTCTCCGGGACGCTTGCATGCCGCGTTTGCCCAAAACTGGCCAGGTGGCTGATTACATGCGACGCGTCCTGAAAGAGATTCACGTGTAGCGGGAGGGCGTTGCGATGAGAAAGCTGTTAAACACGATCTATGTGACGGTGTCCGACGCATATCTTGCTCGTGACGGAGAGAATGTGGTCGTCCGGTCTGGTGAAGAGGAGAGATTCCGTGTTCCGATCCATAACCTGGAAGGGATCATCACCTTCGGGTATACTGGTGCAAGTCCTGCGTTGATGGGGTTATGTGCAGAGCGGGGAGTGGCACTCTCTTTTTTGACGGAGCATGGGCGATTTCTGGCGAGGGTGACAGGCGGTGTTTCGGGCAATGTGCTCCTGCGTCGCAAACAATACCGAATGGCGGATGATGAAGAGGCTTCTCTTACGATTTCAGGTTACATGGTGACCGGAAAGATCGTCAATGCTCGAACGGTGCTCCAGCGCGGATTGCGGGACCACGAAGGGCGCATCCGGGGAGAATTTGTCCAACGCGCGGTAAGCTCACTGGCAGATATTGCAAAACAGATCCCTGGAGCAGGTTCTCTGAACCGCCTTCGCGGTCTCGAAGGCGACGCGGCCAAAATATACTTTGACGCCCTGGACGAGATGATCCTTGAACAAAAAGAAACATTTTATATGCGCGGGCGCAGCCGGAGGCCGCCGTTGGACTGTTTTAACGCGCTGCTGTCTTTTCTCTACACGCTGCTGGCCCATGACGTCGAAGCCGCCCTGGAAACAGTGGGATTGGATCCGGCGGTCGGGTTCCTCCATCGAGACCGGCCCGGCCGCGCCAGTCTGGCCCTGGACTTGATGGAGGAGTTGCGGCCGTACTTGGCGGACCGGATGGTTTTGTCGCTGATCAATCGCAAACAGGTGGACGCCAAAAGTTTTTATCAGAAGGAAAACAGTGCAGTCTACCTGGATGCCGAGGCGCGAAAGACGGTGTTGACGGCCTGGCAAAAACGCAAAGCCGAAGAGATCACCCATCCCTTTCTGGGAGAAAAAATCCCGATCGGTCTCATCCCTTACGTCCAGTCGATGCTGTTGGCGCGATATCTCCGAGGTGACCTGGATGGGTACCCGCCCTTTGTGTGGCGATAGAGATAGAGGTGTACGGTTATGATGGTGCTTATCACCTATGATGTCGATACGACGGACTCAGCCGGTCAAAAGAGGCTTCGCCAAATTGCTAAGCAATGTGTCAACTACGGGCAACGGGTGCAAAAATCTGTATTTGAGTGCCTGCTGACTCCCGAGCAGTATGTACAGTTGCGTCATCGCTTGGAGCAAATCATGGATCCAGAAACAGACAGTATTCGTTTTTATATGTTGGGAAGCAACTGGAGAAAGCGAGTCGACCATGTTGGCGCTCATGCGTCTTATGACCCGGAAGGGCCAATGATCATCTGATTTTTCTGCGCGAACCCAAAGCGATCATAAAAATCCGGCAGGTTCGCGATGGTTATCATGTAGGGGTTGAATACCGTTAATGTTCATTTAAACGTCTATTGGTTTCATGCTACGATCAAGTTTCGCGGAAAAAGGTTACGCAAATGGCTAGGGAATAAGGTTATTACAGTATAGAGGTCGCACCCTGTGCGGGTGCGTGGATTGAAACCTCGCTTCTTTGATATAATAGGTTTAGATAGAAAGGTCGCACCCTGTGCGGGTGCGTGGATTGAAACATGTTCAACCGCCCGGCTAGCGCCCAGACCGACGGTCGCACCCTGTGCGGGTGCGTGGATTGAAACAAGGCAGGAAAAGCGCTCACCGAAGCCAAGCCGTCAACAGGTCGCACCCTGTGCGGGTGCGTGGATTGAAACAAGGCAGGAAAAGCGCTCACCGAAGCCGTCAACGGTCGCACCCTGTGCGGGTGCGTGGATTGAAACGTGACTCTTGGTGCATCGGTCTTTGACGCTCTCGTCGCACCCTGTGCGGGTGCGTGGATTGAAACCTCGTAGAGAACTGCGCACCGACAGCGCGGGTGGGCAGTCGCACCCTGTGCGGGTGCGTGGATTGAAACGATAATCCAATCCTGTACCACCCCGTTTTTCCTGGTCGCACCCTGTGCGGGTGCGTGGATTGAAACAGGCAAATAAGCAGCGTAATAAGCGACCACTCCAAGTCGCACCCTGTGCGGGTGCGTGGATTGAAACACACAGTCGGTCGACGGTTGCATCAGCTGTTATCGTCGCACCCTGTGCGGGTGCGTGGATTGAAACCTATGACCAGCTGGTTATCTCTATTGCTGCAAAGTCGCACCCTGTGCGGGTGCGTGGATTGAAACATGACCGAGCAGGGGGTGAAGAATCTGTATTAGAGGGTCGCACCCTGTGCGGGTGCGTGGATTGAAACAAAATCGCCTTTGACGGCAGTGCCACTAGCGTAACGTCGCACCCTGTGCGGGTGCGTGGATTGAAACATGCCGGGGTTATTCTTAAGGAGGCTGGCCTTTACGTCGCACCCTGTGCGGGTGCGTGGATTGAAACACCACTTTGTTATCATTAAGCTGAGGGGCGAAGATGTCGCACCCTGTGCGGGTGCGTGGATTGAAACCTGAACTACTCGGTCATTGTTATCCATTGTTATCGTCGCACCCTGTGCGGGTGCGTGGATTGAAACTTTGGCTGCGGTCGCCGTAGAAATGTGCGCTTTGCCCGTCGCACCCTGTGCGGGTGCGTGGATTGAAACCTCTTTACCTCGATAGAAACGGGAGAGAAGCTCGTCGCACCCTGTGCGGGTGCGTGGATTGAAACCGCCGGTTTCCAATGCGCTTATCCTCTGGATTGACGTCGCACCCTGTGCGGGTGCGTGGATTGAAACAGGACATTGCTCTCGCTGTCTGCGTTTCGCTCGTGTCGCACCCTGTGCGGGTGCGTGGATTGAAACAGGAGGCTCTACGACAGGCACATCTCTTTATATGGGTCGCACCCTGTGCGGGTGCGTGGATTGAAACTTTGAAACGTATCTCATCGCTGTTGTTGTCGCTCAAAGTCGCACCCTGTGCGGGTGCGTGGATTGAAACTACCTAAAGCACCTTGGAAGGCTGCCGGAGGACGGTCGCACCCTGTGCGGGTGCGTGGATTGAAACTTAGTGCCGGCAGCGAAAATGATATCGCCGCCCGGCGTCGCACCCTGTGCGGGTGCGTGGATTGAAACCCCATCATCCTGGGGATCGATCCGGTGCCGGTCGTCGTCGCACCCTGTGCGGGTGCGTGGATTGAAACTCTTATGCCAATAGCGATTGCCCCATTAGGTACCGTCGCACCCTGTGCGGGTGCGTGGATTGAAACCAGCGGGTCACCATAGACGGCCGCGGCGGCATCCTCGTCGCACCCTGTGCGGGTGCGTGGATTGAAACGGACTTCAAGCTCGCCAAGGAAGGCGCCGATGACGTCGCACCCTGTGCGGGTGCGTGGATTGAAACAGAAATTGGGCGTGGAGAGTGTCGCCCAGGCTCGTCGCACCCTGTGCGGGTGCGTGGATTGAAACCTCCGGCTCCGGCTGCTGGCCGGAATGTCTCCGCGTCGCACCCTGTGCGGGTGCGTGGATTGAAACACTGATCTTGTGCCGACCGTTATCCCATAAGACCGTCGCACCCTGTGCGGGTGCGTGGATTGAAACACTCCCATCCCGATCATAGTGGCCACTGTCTCGAGTCGCACCCTGTGCGGGTGCGTGGATTGAAACACCGGCTGGCCGCCGCCGGTTACATCAAGATTGAGTCGCACCCTGTGCGGGTGCGTGGATTGAAACGGTCTTTCGCTGGATGATACACCGGATCGTCAGAAAAGTCGCACCCTGTGCGGGTGCGTGGATTGAAACTTTAACTTTCTCATTTTATCCTCCCCCGTCCGTGTCGCACCCTGTGCGGGTGCGTGGATTGAAACATCAGGCAGCACCGGTGGATCAACGAGGGTATACGTCGCACCCTGTGCGGGTGCGTGGATTGAAACTTTCCAGACGGCCTATCATGGCCGATGCTTCCCGTCGCACCCTGTGCGGGTGCGTGGATTGAAACTTTTTAGGGTAGAGGTTTGTAAACCTTTCCGCGTCGTCGCACCCTGTGCGGGTGCGTGGATTGAAACGAGTGCTGCGTTCCCGTTTTTTTCGTTAGTGGCCGTCGCACCCTGTGCGGGTGCGTGGATTGAAACGCTGGTTTGCATCTTTATTATACCAAATGGTACAGTCGCACCCTGTGCGGGTGCGTGGATTGAAACAGATCGGGGCGGAGTTTCAGAAATTGGGCGTGGAGAGTCGCACCCTGTGCGGGTGCGTGGATTGAAACGAAAACAGCGAGCCGGAACCGGTCGGTGCTCCTCGTCGCACCCTGTGCGGGTGCGTGGATTGAAACAGATCGGGGCGGAGTTTCAGAAATTGGGCGTGGAGTCGCACCCTGTGCGGGTGCGTGGATTGAAACCCTCCGGGGGTTCCCCCCGGCCCCCCTGCCCGGGTCGCACCCTGTGCGGGTGCGTGGATTGAAACAGGAAACCGGCCTCCAGGCGCTTGAGGTCGTTTGTCGCACCCTGTGCGGGTGCGTGGATTGAAACTTGCTCATCGTTACAAATAGTTAAGCCAACCGCAACGTCGCACCCTGTGCGGGTGCGTGGATTGAAACGCTCCTCCTGGCAAAAGAGGAAGCAGTCGCCCTCAAGCGTCGCACCCTGTGCGGGTGCGTGGATTGAAACCATGCTGGACAAGTGGGGCTTGTCCGTGTGGTGGGTCGCACCCTGTGCGGGTGCGTGGATTGAAACATCAGTTTGTTCCCCATGTCGCACCCTGTGCGGGTGCGTGGATTGAAACTTAAATCTTTTGACTGCCCAACATACGCAACTGATGTCGCACCCTGTGCGGGTGCGTGGATTGAAACCCATCCATTGTAGTCCGTCTTGGCCAGATTCAAGTCGCACCCTGTGCGGGTGCGTGGATTGAAACATGCCGGCCTCGATCAGGCTTTTTTCGGTGTGGCGTCGCACCCTGTGCGGGTGCGTGGATTGAAACTCACCGCATCGTTTTTGATTTGAAATACCCTTTGGTCGCACCCTGTGCGGGTGCGTGGATTGAAACCTGGCCCGGTTCCCGCAGCACAAGGACGCCACAAGTCGCACCCTGTGCGGGTGCGTGGATTGAAACCATCGAGGATAGTGCGGGTTGGTAAGTCGCTCTCAAGTCGCACCCTGTGCGGGTGCGTGGATTGAAACGATGAGGTGGAGGCGCAGGGCGTACTGCATCCAGCGCGTCGCACCCTGTGCGGGTGCGTGGATTGAAACTGGTTCATCCTTGGTGTGTTCCTTGATGAGCTCTGTCGCACCCTGTGCGGGTGCGTGGATTGAAACATGTAGAGGTTGCGGGACCGTTGGCGCAGGGTGTCGTCGCACCCTGTGCGGGTGCGTGGATTGAAACCAAAATACTCACCCTTTATTGTGGGTTTGGCCCGGTCGCACCCTGTGCGGGTGCGTGGATTGAAACGACCATGCCTTTTGGATGACCGGATCAGAGAAAAAGTCGCACCCTGTGCGGGTGCGTGGATTGAAACACTGACGGTATCCACCTTGTCGCCGGCCTCCTCGTCGCACCCTGTGCGGGTGCGTGGATTGAAACCCGGTTGGTGGCGGTGCATCCGCCCATATGGGTGCAGTCGCACCCTGTGCGGGTGCGTGGATTGAAACTGATCAGCGAATCCGGTATCGCGTTTCCGATAGCGTCGCACCCTGTGCGGGTGCGTGGATTGAAACTATGTGGGCGCCGGCCAGGGATATCGCAGTCGCCCGTCGCACCCTGTGCGGGTGCGTGGATTGAAACAACTGTGCCGACGATGCGCTTTTCCGCGTCAGACGTCGCACCCTGTGCGGGTGCGTGGATTGA
The DNA here is from genome assembly GCF_057715735.1 of Heliomicrobium sulfidophilum. Lineage (NCBI taxonomy): Bacteria > Bacillati > Bacillota > Clostridia > Eubacteriales > Heliobacteriaceae > Heliomicrobium > Heliomicrobium sulfidophilum. The sequence continues at coordinate 405,717 of NZ_JBVTZZ010000005.1, read as the reverse complement.
AACTTGCCGAATACAGCCTCTGCGGCCTCTAGCAGGCGTCGCACCCTGTGCGGGTGCGTGGATTGAAACAGCGGGATGTGGTTGTCGCGCTCGACCATGGATAGTCGCACCCTGTGCGGGTGCGTGGATTGAAACCATCGCTTTTGCGTCGATTCCGGCATTTCCGGCGCGTCGCACCCTGTGCGGGTGCGTGGATTGAAACTATTTCGAGGTGCTTTACTCCAATTGCTTCGGTGTCGCACCCTGTGCGGGTGCGTGGATTGAAACGATAATTACATCAGGCTGAATAATACCGTGTTTGTCGCACCCTGTGCGGGTGCGTGGATTGAAACTTGCCAGATGGTGTATTTGACGAGGCCCAGGTTGGCGTCGCACCCTGTGCGGGTGCGTGGATTGAAACATGCAGCCTTTTCGTGCAATCAGCCACCCTCTAGTGTCGCACCCTGTGCGGGTGCGTGGATTGAAACTCTTTCATACCGTCACACATTCGAGCGCCGCTGGCCAGTCGCACCCTGTGCGGGTGCGTGGATTGAAACCTGATGTCGCTGCCTATATCGAAACCGTCCGACCGGTCGCACCCTGTGCGGGTGCGTGGATTGAAACTTGACCGCCAGCGTCTCTTTGTCCTGGTTGAACCGTCGCACCCTGTGCGGGTGCGTGGATTGAAACATCTTGGCTACGGCTGCTCTCACCCTTGCCTGTTGTCGCACCCTGTGCGGGTGCGTGGATTGAAACGATACTGTATCGGTAACCCTATTCCTCCGCCCACGTCGCACCCTGTGCGGGTGCGTGGATTGAAACAAACCAGGTCGAACCGTCTTTGACCTCGGTGAAAAGTCGCACCCTGTGCGGGTGCGTGGATTGAAACGGTCGCTACGTCCCATGTGCCATCGCCTTTTGACAGTCGCACCCTGTGCGGGTGCGTGGATTGAAACCGCCATCTTCGTGCCAAGTTTATAGCCAATTTCGCGTCGCACCCTGTGCGGGTGCGTGGATTGAAACCACATTGGCCGGGATGTAGCGCGTCTCATCGTCGTCGCACCCTGTGCGGGTGCGTGGATTGAAACCCCCTTGGCCGAATCGTACCACAAAAAAAAGTTAGTCGCACCCTGTGCGGGTGCGTGGATTGAAACGTCGTGAAATTCGTCTTTGAATTTCGGTCCCCACGTCGCACCCTGTGCGGGTGCGTGGATTGAAACGGTTGGATCGGGGTGGAAAGCGTATCCGCAGTAGGTCGCACCCTGTGCGGGTGCGTGGATTGAAACATTTGACCAGACACAAGCAGCGCCTTCTCGGTCGTCGCACCCTGTGCGGGTGCGTGGATTGAAACGTCAGCTTGGCTTTCTTGATCCGCATGGCTTCGGCGTCGCACCCTGTGCGGGTGCGTGGATTGAAACAACCAGATCTGGTCCGGCGCCCTTGGCCTGGCCGTCGTCGCACCCTGTGCGGGTGCGTGGATTGAAACGGACTTGTTACGGTGGCCGGGCAGGACTATCAGATGTCGCACCCTGTGCGGGTGCGTGGATTGAAACGTCCAGTTCGTAGCGCCAGTCGGTGATGTCGCCAGGTCGCACCCTGTGCGGGTGCGTGGATTGAAACTCTCGTACTGACGGAAAAACTCAGGCGACAGTGACGTCGCACCCTGTGCGGGTGCGTGGATTGAAACAGGGATGGGCGGAGGTAGGGGCGGGCGGGGATGCGGTCGCACCCTGTGCGGGTGCGTGGATTGAAACCAAGGCAATCACCCCCTATTTCACCGACCTCGCTCGTCGCACCCTGTGCGGGTGCGTGGATTGAAACGTTGGATCGGGGATTTCTTCGAGGATACGAAGGCGTCGCACCCTGTGCGGGTGCGTGGATTGAAACTTGTGCGCACCCATACGTCGTACTGCTGCCCTGGGTCGCACCCTGTGCGGGTGCGTGGATTGAAACGGAATATCTAGTAGTAACGCGCCAGATTCTGACCGTCGCACCCTGTGCGGGTGCGTGGATTGAAACTGTCGCCAATATCCAGTTTAGCGACGATCTGAATGTCGCACCCTGTGCGGGTGCGTGGATTGAAACATCATCGACCGGGGCGGCGACTGGCTGCGCGTTGGTCGCACCCTGTGCGGGTGCGTGGATTGAAACTCGTGTTTGGGAAAAAATCGGTGCTCCGTTATGCGTCGCACCCTGTGCGGGTGCGTGGATTGAAACACCTCTCGCGGCCAGGGAAAATCCGATGTCGCCGCGTCGCACCCTGTGCGGGTGCGTGGATTGAAACGACCAATCGTGACTCTTGGAGGCTGACCAGCACCGTCGCACCCTGTGCGGGTGCGTGGATTGAAACGGCACGGAAATAGAGCAGCCTGCCGGTATCTTGTGTCGCACCCTGTGCGGGTGCGTGGATTGAAACATTTTACATTCCCCTTTCATTCGTCGCAGGTGATGTCGCACCCTGTGCGGGTGCGTGGATTGAAACATTCTTCGCGTGATATGTTTTTCGATGCGCTTCCGTCGCACCCTGTGCGGGTGCGTGGATTGAAACACAAAAACACCTCCAGTTTGTAACGTCGATAAGCGGTCGCACCCTGTGCGGGTGCGTGGATTGAAACAAAGGCGAAGTTGCCTACAGCCGCGACATCTACCCGTCGCACCCTGTGCGGGTGCGTGGATTGAAACCATCATGCAACCCTCCGAACATCGTCGGCGCTGAGTCGCACCCTGTGCGGGTGCGTGGATTGAAACGGAGATGAGCGTCAACCCTGGTACGGGAAAGCTGGAGTCGCACCCTGTGCGGGTGCGTGGATTGAAACCATATAAGCCGGATAGTAAAATGCCGTTTAATAAAGTCGCACCCTGTGCGGGTGCGTGGATTGAAACTTCGTCAACCTCTATGATGGTGCCGTCTAGCATGTCGCACCCTGTGCGGGTGCGTGGATTGAAACTCGGTCATGATGCCCAGCGCCGTCGCTAGTTCCTGTCGCACCCTGTGCGGGTGCGTGGATTGAAACTCAAACTCTCGATATTCGTGTTCCCTGTATTCAAGTCGCACCCTGTGCGGGTGCGTGGATTGAAACTGCCGCCGCGCTACATGGATATTGCCAAGCCAGCGTCGCACCCTGTGCGGGTGCGTGGATTGAAACAGGCAGATCACGGCGAATCTCGATGACGGGCTTGCCGTCGCACCCTGTGCGGGTGCGTGGATTGAAACAATGATACTCACTTCGTCCGGCCCAAGCCGAACCTGTCGCACCCTGTGCGGGTGCGTGGATTGAAACGCCCCACTTCTTTCTCGGTGTTCCGTCGTGGTAAAGTCGCACCCTGTGCGGGTGCGTGGATTGAAACGGGTGCGGCGGCAATGAGGTGGTTTCCGGTAAAGGGTCGCACCCTGTGCGGGTGCGTGGATTGAAACCATTCCTACCTTTATTTTCGGTCCAACACCTCATAGTCGCACCCTGTGCGGGTGCGTGGATTGAAACCATTTCCCCGGCCCACTCCCGCCGGCCGCCGGACGTCGCACCCTGTGCGGGTGCGTGGATTGAAACGCCTCCCGAGACGTGATGGAAATCGAGAGAAACGGTCGCACCCTGTGCGGGTGCGTGGATTGAAACTGTGCCGCCGGTAGCCAGCCGAGCGCCGAGTTGACCGTCGCACCCTGTGCGGGTGCGTGGATTGAAACAGGCCGTTGCGGAATCTGGCGTTGGCAGGAACCTCGAAGCTTTCTCCCGCTTCGAAGACGACCCAATCTTCCCGACCGGGGAGGAGCGCTGCTAGTTTGCCGCCCAGGACTTCCATAATCTCTTTTTCTGCCGTTCCGAACTCATATTCACCGGGCATGATGATCCCGAGGGTTTTCCGCTCTCCATCGGGAAAAATGATCGTTCGGCTGCTTACTTTTCCGTTGAAGTAGATATTCGCTTTTTTTACGACAGTGACACCGGTAAATCTGTCCATGCGTGACCTCCCGTTTATTTCATCGCCTATACACTACTACAAGCGTAAGCATACATCAATAACGACAGCGTCTGCTGTAGAATTTTTTTATTCGTTCCTTTTATCAAATGACGGAACATGGCTGGTAAATTATCCGTTTTTTGTTGAATGCCGATTTCAGGAATAGTATGATGGTTCTAGAGCGATACAAACGGCTAGTGTTCCAGAAGGAAGGTGGACTTTGTGGAAGAACAGAATTTCATTGACGAACGTGTGCATGATTACTACTGGGTCGATGACTTAATTATGCGACGACTACCCTAATAATCTTGCGGAAATGTTTGATGTGGCGTTGCATCCCCAAGTCATCGATTCCGCAGTCGGTCTGCATAGTGCAGGAACCTTTGGCGCCCAGTGCGCAAGCGTCTGAGCGGGAATCAACCTCAGGATTTAGGCAGGGAGTGCAAGCTTCAAAGCTGCGGGGTAAAGTAAATACATTGAATGAAAATCTAAGAAGCGAAGGAGGATGCCTGCATGACGCCTGAAGAGAGAACCCAACGGATCCATCAGTATCGGGAAGGCATTACACTGATCCAGGATGCCCTGGAAGGGGTTTCTGAAGCGGAATTGGATTATCAACCTGCGCCGGGGCGTTGGACGATTCGCCAGATCGTTCATCACTTGGCCGACAGCGAGATCAACAGCGGCATTCGTCTCCGGCGTTTGTTGGCAGAAGAGTCGCCGGACATCATCGGTTATGATCAGGATCACTATGCAATCGCCTTGCGCTATGATCGGCGTCCGATCGAATCATCCTTGGAACTCTACAAGTGGGTGCGGATGACGACGCTGGAGATCCTCGAATTCATGGACGAGGGACAGTGGAACCGAAAAGGGAACCATTCCGAAATCGGAGAGTACTCGGCGACACTGTGGTTGCAGTTGTACGCCGATCATGGTATCAACCATGCCCACCAAATTCGAGCCAACCGGGAAGCCTATGCGAGGGCAACGAAGTAAATTTAGGAACGCAGTCCTACGAATGATACCTGCATGATCTTGGCCATATATGGTAAAATTATCTTGGCGAGAAGCTATGTGTAAAGGCTTTGTCTGATGAGGAGGAACGAAATGGACGCGAGTAAAATTGTCTGCGGATGCAAAAAGGTCATTTACGGAGACTTGCAAGATGCCATCGCCAAGGGCGCCAAATCCTTTGAAGAAGTACAGTCTGCCACAAAGGTGAGCACCGGTTGCAAAAAATGCACGGACCATGTGAAATCCATGGTGAGCGACCTATTGGCTCGATAGAACGTAAATGGAATGGTCCAACTGCTGGGTAAAGGGCGATGGGGTGTATTTGACAAAGTAATCGCCATTCGTAAAATTTCAAACGGCCAGATTGCGCTTACACTGACTGGAATTGCAGGGGGAATGAAGAACAAAAAAGCCCGCCAACTAAGGCGGGCTTTTTGGATCTAGTGAAGTTTACCAGCGATTGCTGCGGGGTTGGGGCTGGAAGCAGTCGCGGCAGTAGACGGGCTTATCGCCACGAGGCTGGAAAGGAACGGTGGTTTCCTTGCCGCAGGAAGAGCAGGTGACCGGGAACATTTCGCGCTCTTGGCGATAGCCGCCGCGGCTGTTGTTGTTTTGGGCTTTGCGAGCGGCGCGGCACTGGGGGCAGCGGCCAGGTTCGTTGGTGAAACCTTTTTCCGCGTAGAACTCTTGTTCAGAAGCGGTAAACTCGAACTCGCAACCACACTCTTTGCAGGCTAACACTTTGTCTTGAAACATGAAAAAACCCTCCTCATAATTTGCCCTGTCTAGGGATATCCGTCAAACCTCCCTAGCCACAGGCAATCGAGAAGAGTAGCGTTTCACCATATCAGGACTATACACGTAGTATACAGGATAAGCCGGTTATTTACAAGTGCCTCGTCATATTATTTTCAAAGAACTAAGCCAATTCTAGATTGCTCTCATGGGGAAAACAAGAAAGCCCGCCGTTACAAGGCAGGCTTCCTCATGGGCATAGGGCAGGACATTTATTTACGGACATCGTAAATGATGTTTCTATTTGTTTTCTGTTACTTGATCACTTCACCGGTAAGGGCGTCGATCTGGAACGGCGCAAAATCGCGTGTCAATCGGTACTGGAGTTTGGCTTTAGGCGCCCGCTGATTGTAATATTCGGGCCAATCATACACCAGTTCGGGAGTACACTGCTTCATGACGATCTCTTTGGCCTGAGCGATCGGCATCGCTTTCGAAGGGGCAGGGTATTCGGAAAAAGGCGATTCCATCACGAAATAGTGAGAGACTTTTCCGGTGCTTTTGTTGATCGCAACGTTGAGATAGGACGAGTAGTCCCGTAAGCCTTGTCGATTGATGTGGCAAGCGAAGTAATAATCTCTGCTCTGTGCTAGCAAGCCTTGAGGCAGTTTGTTGCGGTCAACCCATTCCGGCATGGGGGAATCCTGGACTAGGGTTACGCTAAGATCGTAATCGCCTTTTGGCAGAACTGATTCTAAAAACTCACGCACCTGTGCCTTCGCCTGATGCTCCGTCACTTTTGTTCCTTCAGGATTCCTTTCCATATCAGAAACGGCGTGGAGGCCGGTGACCGCTCCGGTTGTTCCGTTAACAGTTAGGTTGTAGGCAACGTTGACTCCGCCTTCCACTTCGTTGTTCGGCTGTACCTTATGCCGCCAGCGGTATTCCTGCATCTTCTCTGCTCCGGGGCGGCTGTGCCAGTCTTCGCTCTCCAGTTCCAACCCGGTCATGTCGATCCCAGTGATCTTCCTCAGCCAGGCAGCGGCGTCTTTTCCGTTTTTGATGACGAAATCACTCTTGCCTTTTAACTGCCAACGTTCCTGCGCCGGTTCCGGGTTGGACTGGGGGGTTCCTGTCTCGGCGTCGATGGGAAGCGTTTCGACCCAGTACACTAAACGAGCCTTTTTACTGGAAGGCTCAACACCTGGGACGGGGGGAGCGTATACCAGCCGAAGCTTGACTGCCTGCTCAACCGCCGGCTGCAGTGTTTCCTTTGGGACGACGTCTGCAGGAGCGGGGAACACCGACGGGGGCAGATCTTTCGGTTCCGTATTTTTGGCTTGAAAGACCTGTCCGTCGTTGTCGATGCTGATCGACCAAGCGCTGTTCATCAGGGGGATGTCATTGACGTTCCGGCGAAAGCGGACCGTCATATAGCGATGCACCCGCTCGTCATTGGCCTGTATGTACACCATCTGATCAGGCGCCGCCTCCATGAGGTGGTACTGGTCAAGCCGGTCTCTGGCAGCGATTTTTAAGAATGCGACAGCCTTTTCAATGGACGCTTCCTTCGAGGGGAGCGGTTTTTGCGACGAATCTGCCTTCGGCTCATCGAAGTTGGGGAATAGGTTGCGGTTGAAACTGATCAGTTGGCCTGTTTCACCATCGAAGGTAAGGTGAGAAAAGTTATTTCCGTTTGGCTCTTCCAGATGGATGGTCCAATCCGCTTTACGGCCGGAAACGCCCCAACTCATCTGTTCTTCACTGTACAGTTGGAGTTGCTTGCTGGAGACCCTTAGCTTGGACAGATCAGGGTTGGATGCCACTAATGCCTTCAAAACTTGATCGCTGCGGAGGACGACCTCCGGGGTGGGCAGCATCAGATAGTCCACGGCTGACGGCGAAGCGCTCCCGTCTCCAGTTGCAGAGAACACATCGGCAGAAGCGCTCAGGGGAAGCAAGGCTTGTCCCAGGAGCAATGCCAAAGAGAGACTGACGATGGCTTTTTTCGACGATAGAGAGGCGGTGCGACTCGGCGGCAAAAGCATCACAAAATAACCTCCTCACTGATTCGTGGAGATGACAGCGGATGTTGCTTTAACTGTTGACGGAAATGTTATTTTTCTTAGGCGTACCAAGAAAATATTCCCTGTAAATCAAAAAATTCCTCCTTAGCGTCTAAAGATCAACATAATCCCTTTCGCTCGGCGAGTATCCGGTAGCACAACAAGGGTTCCTGTTTCGATGAACAGGTGGGGTTCATAGATTAACATAAATTTAACATTACTCCCAGGAACAATTCCCCAGGAATCTACTATTATCCGGTTTTTGTTTCCGCTATAATATATATGGTGTGCGTCGAGCAAAGAAGCTCTTCTTCAGCAAGGTTGAGGCGGCTTCTTTTTTTTGTGTCCAAGTTAGGAGGTATGTCCGTGTTTGAAAGCGGTATCGTCAAAGGTTGCTTCAACGAGATGTTCTTTGACGACTATCAGATCCGGCCCTGTTATGAAAGGGTCTTTGCTCATTTCTCCGGCCTGCGATCATCGGCGCTGGAAGAGCAGAGCCGGAAGGCCCGGCGGATGTTTAACCGTCTCGGTGTGACCTTTACGGTCTACCAGGACTCGGCCAACCTCGAACGGACACTGCCTTTTGACATCCTGCCCCGCTTGATCCCGATGGACGAGTGGTCCTTCTTGGAGCGGGGCGTTCGCCAGCGTGTGCGAGCGCTGAACCTGTTTTTGCGCGACATCTACCATGAGCAGGAGATCCTCCATGAGGGGATCGTTCCCCGCGAGTTGGTGGTGACCCATCCCGATTACTGCTGGGCCATGGTTGGCACCAAAGTGCCTTTCGGCCAGTACGTCACCTTGGCGGGCATCGACATCATCCGCGACCCGGCAGGGCAGTATCTGGTGCTGGAAGACAACCTGCGCGTGCCCTCGGGGATCAGCTATATTTTCGAAAACCGGCAGATGATGCAGCGGCTCTTTCCCGACATGTGCCGCAAGTACCGCATCCGGCCAATCCTGCCGGCCCTCAGCTTTTTCGCCCGCTACCTGCGCTCTTTGTCGCCTAGGCAGACGTCGAACCCGACGGTGGTGCTCCTGACGCCGGGCAAGTACAACTCGGCCTACTATGACCATGTGTTCCTCTCCCAGCAGTTAGGGATCCACCTGGTTGAAGGGAAGGACCTGCTGACGCTGAACAACCGGGTCTTCATGCGAACCGTGGAGGGGCTGAAGCAGGTTGACGTGATCTACCGGCGCATCGACGACGCCTTCCTTGACCCCCTCGTCTTTCGTTCCGATTCGGTGCTGGGCGTTCCGGGGCTGATGAGCGCCTATCGGGCGGGCCAGGTGGCTCTGGTCAACGCCCCTGGGGCAGGGGTGGCTGACGATAAGGCCATCTACGCCTATGTGCCGCAGATGATCCGCTACTACCTGAACGAGGAGCCGATCCTGCAGAACGTGCCCACCTACCTGCTCCACGATCCGGAGCAACGGGGCCATGTCCTGGCCAATCTGGACAAAATGGTGGTCAAAAAGACGACCGGCGCCGGCGGTTACGGGATGCTGATCGGACCGAAGGCGTCGCCGGCGGAGATCGAGGACTTCGCCCGGGCTATCGTGAAAGATCCGAAGGAATACATCGCCCAGCCGACGATCAACCTGTCCCAGAGTCCATCCCTGGTCAACGGGCGTTTTGAAGGCCGCCACATCGACCTGCGCCCCTTTGTCATCGGCGGGGAGCAGGTGATCCCCGGCGGGCTGACGCGAGTGGCCTTGCGCAAAGGCTCCCTCGTCGTCAATTCCTCCCAGGGCGGCGGCAGCAAGGACACCTGGGTCGTCCAGTTGGATGGACAGGAGCAAGCAGAGGAAAGGGAGTGCCGGATCGTATGCTGAGTTGTCGCCATGCCGACAGCTTGATCTGGTTGAGTCGATTTATCGAGCGAGCCGAGAACAACGCACGCATTCTGGAAGTGAATTTTGTGCGGCCCTTCTCCGGTGAAACCGCCTCCTGGGAGCCCCTGGTGGCGGTGACGGGAAATGTCGTCGACTTCCATCGCCTCTATGATGAGGCGAATGCCGCCTCTGTCTTCGATTTTCTCGCTTTTAGCGAAGCCAACCCGAACTCCATCGTCGCCTGCGCCACCCAAGCCCGGGAAAACGCCCTGGCGGTGCGGGAACGGCTGCCCAATGAGCTCTATGAGGTGGTCAACCGCTTTCACCTCACCCTCCGCGCCTGCGCCCACCGCGTCGGCGAGAACGTCGTCTATCCTTTTCTCGATCTGGTGAAGCGGCAGTCGATGATCTTTCAGGGGTTGATCGAGGCCATCCTCCCCCACGGGGAGGATGGCGCCTTCCTCCGCATCGGCCGTTATCTGGAGCGGATCGACAAGACGGCGCGCATCCTGGACGTGGTCCATTATTACCCCAACGCCTCCGATGAGGAACTCTGGCTGCGGGTGCTCTCTTCGGTCAGCGCCTATGAGGCCTACCGACGCGCCGGGGGCGGGCGGGTGACTCCGCAGGATGTGACGACCTTTCTGGTCCATGATGGCGACTTCCCGCGTTCCTTGGCCTTTTGCGCTGACCAGGCTTTGCTGGCGGCCCAGCGCGCCTTTACGGGCGTCGGCCAGATTCCCGAGTCGGTGCGCCTTCTGGAACAGTTGGACCGGCGCCTTCGCTATACGACGATGGACGAGATTGAGGCCCAGGGCCTGCACTCCTTTTTGCAGGCAGTCCTGCAAGAGAACAACCGGATCGGGGAGGCCGTCCAGCGCGACCTCTTCGTCGAGGAGGATTCTGCTTGACGCGACTTCGCATCTTCCACCGCACCCATTACCACTATTCCTGCCCAGTGACGGAAGGGGTCAGTGAGACACGGCTGATGCCGTTCACCGATTACCGCCAAAGGTTGCTTTCCTTTGAACTGTATACATCCCCCCTGGGCGCGGTTCAGGAGGATCGGGACGCTTTTGGCAACACCTTTCAGACGATGTGGTTTCCTGAAGCCCATGTGGAATTGATCATCGAGGCCCGATCACTCGTGGAGACAGGGCTGCCCCTCAAAAGGGAAGAGGGACAAAGGGGCGGTTTGGCGCTGGAGAACATAAGGGATCTTCGTGCCGGTAAAAGGAGCGCCTGCATCGGCAGCGGCAAAGGGTCTTCTTGTAGAGCTTCATTGACCCGAAGCCACGCCGAATGGCTGATGGAGACGGACTACTGCCTCTTTCTCCCAGAGGTCAAGGATCTGGCCGGGGATTTTCACGTGCAGGAAGGCGGCTGGCCGGAAGTCCTCCGCCTCGCAGAAGCGATTTACCAGCGCTATGAGTACCGGAAAAACGCGACAGAGGTGGATTCGTCGATCCGGGAGATCCTGCGTAACGGCGTCGGCGTCTGCCAGGACTTCAGCCACCTGATGGCGGCGGCGCTGCGGTTGGGCGGCGTCCCTGCCCGCTATGTGAGCGGCTACATCCCCTGTGGCGGCTATCTGCGGGGGGAGAGCGCCTCCCACGCCTGGGTGGAGGCCTGGCTGCCGGAGCAAGGGTGGGTGGGTGTCGACCCCACCAACAACTGCCCCGCCGGACCGCACCATGTCAAGATCGCTCATGGCCGCGACTACGCCGACATCGTCCCTGTCAAAGGCGTCTACCGGGGCAAAGCGGAGCAGACGTTGCAGGTCTCTGTGGACGTGCAAGTGATCCAATAAAGAGAATCAGCGGAGGAGGCGCGCTCTTGGAACAGAAGATCCTCACCATACGCATGCCGGCCCAGGACCAGTTCAGCATCCGCAAAAATGTGCTGCGCGCTGGTCACGGCAAGACGACAGCCCGGGCCGCCATCGTCAGCGGCATCCATGGTGATGAGTTGGAAGGGCTCTACACCATCTACCTGCTGAACCGGTACCTGCAGGAACTGCGGGAGAAGCGGCCCGAGGTGTTCCGGGGGCAGGTGGATTTTTACCCCACCGTCAATTCTCTCGGCCTCGGCAGCCTCAACCGGTCCTGGCCCTTTTTCAATGTAGACTTAAACCGTCAATTCCCAGGCAACCGGGAAGGTCATGTGCCCTTGCAGGCGGCTCACGCGTTGCTGGAAGACTTAAAAGGCGCCGACCTGGTGGTGGACATCCATGCCAGCAACAAGTTTCTCCTGGAAATGCCCCAGATCCGGATGCAAGATGTCTACGCGCCGAAGCTGCTGCCCCTGGCGAAACAGTCGAATGTCGATATTGTCTGGGTGCACTGCTCTTCGTCCATCTTGGAGACAACCTTGGCGACGAACCTGAACGAGATGGGGGTCCCGGCGCTGGTGGTCGAGATGGGCATCGGCCAGCGCCTCAACCCAGTCTATTCGGAACAACTCCTGCAAGGCATCATCCACCTGCTTTGCCACCTGGAGATCCTCGACCTGCCCGAGGAGGAACTGCCTGTCCTGTGCGCGCCCCGGGTCATCGGCGACAACGAGGTCTGGTACTTCAACGCCGAAGCGTCGGGTCTCTTCGTGCCGGAGGCGAATGTCTTCGGCGCTTGGATCAAAGAGGGCGACGTCATCGGCAGAATCGTCGATCCCTTGAAGGGAAGCGACCTCCAGGTCATTGCCAGCCCGCGGGACGGTTTGCTCTTCACCTTGCGGGAGCATCCTGTCGTCTATGAAGGATCGCTGCTAGCCCGGCTGATGCTGCAAAGGCAGGCATCGCCAGTGAACCATGAGGGAGAGGGGGCGAGAGACGATGCATGAGCCCATCGTCGAGTTAAACATCCCCTTTCGCGAACCGATGGTCATCTACAAAAATGAATTCCGGGGCAGCGGTAACGGACCCCTCATCTCCCTCGTCTCGGGCATGCACGGCGACGAGATCAGCGGCATGTATCTCTTGAGCCGACTGGCGGCCTTCTTGGATCGGGTGGAACGAGGCCAGGAGCCCTTTTACACCCTGGTAGGGACGGTGCGGCTGATCCCGGTTGTCAATGTGCCGGGCGTCAACTTCGCCACCCGCAACTGGCCTTTTGATGGCACCGACATCAACCGCATGTTTCCCGGCTATGACCTGGGCGAGACGACACAGCGCATCGCCGACGGCATCCTCCGGGCCACCGTCGATTCCCACTACGCCTTCGATGTCCACGGCTCCAACGAGCAGTTTTTCGAGATCCCTCACCTGCGCATGTTTTCACCGACGGAAGAGGACCTGCGCCTGGCGCCGTTCCTGCGTTGCCGTTATCTGCTGCGGCGGGAGTTGACGCCGCACTATAAGGCCCAGCTCTCCTACCAATGGAAGGAAGCGGGCATCTCTCCCTACATCCTCATGCTCGGCGTGGCCCGGCGCATCGATGACGACCTGGTGGAAACGCTCTACCAGGGACTGATCGACTTCATGCTGGCGACAGAAGTCCTGGTCGGTCCTCCTCCGGCGCCGCCGCTCCAGCCGCCGTCCTTCGGCCGAAACCACACCCACTTGGTCCTGTCTCGGACCGCCGGCATCTTCCGCCCTACCGCCACGGCAGGAACGATGCTGCGTAAGGGCGAACTGCTTGGCCAGATCGTCAACGTCCTCTCGGGACAGGTGGAAGAAGAGGTGCGGGCGCCAGCGTCGGGATTGCTAGCCAGTATCCGCTCGTACCCCCTCGTCTATGAAAAAGAACTCCTGGCCCGCCTGTTCACGGCTGATGAAAACCCCTCGGGGGCGGCCGACGTGTGGTACCAGGAGCAATAAGCTTTTCATCCCCCGGATCGCCGGGGGATTTTTCTTTGACTGTAGGGTTCCGGGGAACCGATTGGCAATGACTGGTATATATATGTAATGGAAAAGGAAAGGAGTGGAATAAATGTCGAAGAAAGGAAAGGCGTCATATCCTGCGCCTAAAGCGTATTCGTGGCACCGTGTCTGGCATGCCGACAAGAGCCGCGAAAAAGACTGCTGTAGCGAGCCGCCCGAATACGAGTGCGGCGAGGTGAGTTGTGAGGTGGACTACTGCATGGACGGTGGAAAAGTGTCTCCCAAGAAAGATGTCTGCGGCCAGGTGGTCAGTGTGCGGACCCTGCCCCTCTGTCCGAACACACCCGGCAATGTGGCCTGCGGTCAGGTGAAGGTCCCTGTCGTGCTGGCAGAGCCGACGATCCAGATCGAAGTGGAAGCCGATCTGGAACTGGACCAGTATGCCCTGGAGATCAAGCGGATCAAAAAAGAAGTCGTCCTCACCCAATGCGAACTGGTGCTCGGATCCAACAAACTCTTTCTCGGCGGTTACGTGCGCAAGAACATCGAGTACGCCACGGTGGACTGTGAAAATTGTTCCACCAAGTGCGGCGATATCCGTCATTGCACCGTACATGTACCCTTTGAGTGTGTCACGCCGATCACCTTTGCCAATCCGCCCCAGTTTCATGCGGCGAAACCCTGCGTCAATGTCGAATTCGAAGGACACAAGTTTATCGCCGATGAATCCATCTGTGTAGATGTGAAGAATGAAAAACCCTTCTGCGAACTCCTGTCCTCTGTCATTTATGAGGAAGACATCATCAAGCACAAGGAGTGCGGCTGTGACGACGGAGAAGAGTTGTTTAAGAAGTTTACCGAGAAGATGGTCATCGTCCTGACACTGAAAGTGCTCCAAAAACAGCAACGCGTCATCCCCCTGGGGCCGCCTCCCCATCATCATCACCACTGCAAGAACGACTATTGATGAGTAGGGGAAAAACCTTCTAGAGGTACCAAGAAGCTCTCCCGGGGGAATGAGCCCCGATGATTGAGACTTGAGAACAACACGGTTCAACCGAATACGTGTTGTTTTTTTGTTCTAAACTATTCTACTGCAACCGCTCAATCAACAAATGGATGCACCGTCATCACAGTATCATCCGATCGTAGGGAATTTATCTGGCCCTTTTCGGCGTTCACACCTATACTATAGTCACGGGAAAAATAACCACGAAAAAAACGGGGCGCCCAGCGATCCGGGCGCCCCTCATGCAGGTGAAGAAATGGCAAAAATCGAACTCATCGCGACAGCCGCCTTCGGTTTGGAAGCGGTTGTCGCCCGGGAACTGCGGGACTTGGGATATGACGATCAGATGGTCGAAGACGGCCGGGTCATCTTTCGCGGCGACGAGGCGGCCATCTGCCGGACCAACCTCTGGCTGCGTTCGGCCGACCGGGTCCTGGTCAAGGTAGGTTCCTTCCCGGCAACCACCTTTGAAGAACTCTTTCAGGGGACGAAGGCCTTGCCCTGGCCGGACTGGCTGCCGGAGGACGCCGAGTTTCCCGTGGAAGGGAAATCGGTCCGCTCCAAGCTGTTCAGCGTCTCCGACTGCCAGGCTATCGCCAAAAAGGCCATCGTCGAAAAGATGAAGCAGCGGTACAATCGTTCCTGGTTTGACGAAAAGAGCCCCCGCTACACCGTCGAAGTGGCGCTCTTAAAGGATGTGGCCACCTTGACCATCGACACGAGCGGCGCCGGCTTGCATAAACGCGGCTACCGCGATCTGGTGGGACAAGCGCCCTTGAAGGAGACGCTGGCGGCCGCCATGATCCAACTCAGCTTTTGGCGCCACGATCGGGTGCTGCACGATCCCTTCTGCGGCACCGGCACCATCCCCATCGAAGCGGCCATGATCGGCCTCAACCTGGCGCCGGGCCGCAACCGGGAGTTCGCCGCCGAGCAGTGGGGCCAGATCCCGGCCTCCCTCTGGCAAGAAGCCCGCGATGAGGCAGACAGCCTGGCTGCCCTAGACCGGGAACTGCGCATCACCGGAACCGATATCGATGAAGGGGCGCTCAGCCTGGCCCGCCACCATGCCCGCAAGGCCGGTGTCGACACGAAGGTCCACTTGCAGCGCCTGCCTATGTCAGAGACCCGCTCCCGCTTCAAGTACGGCCATCTGATCTGCAACCCGCCCTATGGCGAGCGCTTGGGAGAACAGCGGGAGGTGGAAGGCCTCTACCGGGAGATGGGCAAGGTCTTTTCCAGCCTCGACACATGGTCCTTCTATGTGCTCACCTCCCACCCCGGTTTTGAGGCGCTCTTCGGGCGCAAGGCCGACAAGAAGCGAAAACTCTACAACGGTCGCATCCAGTGCAACTACTACCAGTTCTACGGGCCGAAACCGCCCCGGCGCGATGAAGCGGGGGAAGTAGGCGAATAACCCTAAGCCTTATTCCGCCAAAGGAGTGTGCCATGTCTCACTATGACCTGATTCTGTTCGACCTGGATGGAACGCTGACCGATCCGAAGACAGGCATCACCAAGTCGGTTCAATACGCCCTGGCCAAGTATGGCATAGAGGTGGAGGAGCTCGACAGCCTGATCCCCTTCATCGGGCCGCCGCTCCTCGATTCTTTTCGACACTTCTACGGCTTTGACGAGGAAGAGGCCCGTCAGGCGGTGGCCTATTACCGAGAATACTTCTCCGTGACGGGGATGTACGAAAACGCCGTCTTCCCGGGGGTCGCCGACCTTCTCGACCGGCTGACCGCTTCTGGGACCGCGCTGGCTGTGGCCACGTCAAAACCGACTGTTTTCGCGGAACAGATCCTGCGCCACTTCGGACTCGAACACTACTTTGCTCATATTGTCGGCAGCAATCTGGACGGCACCCGCTGCGCCAAAGGGGAGGTCATCGCAGCGGCGCTGGAACACTTCCCCCAGGTCGAGCGCCGGCGCGTCATCATGGTGGGCGACCGCGAGCATGATATCATCGGCGCCAAGGCGAACGGGATCGCCTCGATGGCCGTCGCCTACGGCTATGGCTCTTTGGAGGAACTCGAGGCGGCCGGACCGAACCAGATCGCGGGTACGGTAGACGCGATCGAGCCTTTGCTGGATTTCCCGGTTCTCCATTCGATGGAGTCCTTTTTTGGGGAACGGGTTGTCATCCGCACCGTACCGGCCCCCTTCGAGTTCGGCGTGCTCAGCGCCCGGGTGCTGGCCGACGCTGCGGAGGTTGCCGGTGCTATGGTATCTGGAGAAGAGGCCGCCATGTCGGAAGTTGCTAGTTTGGAAGCGCCTGGCACAAGAGTAGCCGACGAAATGGGCTCTAGCAAAGAGGCTGCCCAGGCAATGCTACCGGAGCGAATTTCCATCCACCCTCGCCACACCGCCGATGCCGTCTCCTTTGAAGTGAACCTGTCGACAGACCGCTATTCCACGTTGTTCCCCCTTGTGGCGGAAGCCCTCACCAAGCTCCAGGCCCAACTGCCGGCGCTCAAAAGGGAGGCGGCCAAGCTCGAACGCTCCTGCCGAAAATGACGGTAGTCTTACAAGAGGCGGTCGCCTCTTTTCATTTAAAAAAGAAAAGCCCCGGCAGAGCCAGGACCGAAACGAAAGAGGAGCCTACATCATTCCTTCGGATCTTCGGGGCGGTGCGCCGATGACTTGTTGCGCTTCTTCGGAGCCTTGATGCCGGGGGCCAATTCTCCTGGTTTACCCAGGCGGGCCCACAGCTCTTCTAATTCCTCGGGAGACAACAGGTAGGAACGCACTTCATTTCCGTTCATCCACGAACCGCCTTTCATCCTCTGTAATCCTTCGGACATACCATTTTAACCTGAAATGAGGGAATCCGTAAACAGGGAATTACAGGGAGGAAAAGGACTGCCATGGAGAAAAGCGGGGCGGCGCCGAGGCCAATCGCGAGGAGAGCATCCCATCGCTTATTTTACCGATAGGCGGTGGTAAGAGCGGTTTTGTCGGCATATTAACGCTGGAACAGGCTTTTTTGATGAAGAACACCTAAGGAAGGAATTTTGCAATGGAAGAAAAACAAAAAAATCAGCAAGAAGAACAACCACAGATAGAAACCGGGAAGGACGCTCAGAACGAAAGGCAGCAAACGACACAAAAAGCCGGGCTGACCGTCGATCTCATGCGGAAGATCATCGAAGAGAAGAAGCAAAAGAGCGCCAGCCAAGGGCATACGAAAAAGGGTAAAGATGAGGGCGGACCTGTGTCGGCCCGGCCCGGCATCAAGAAGTACAAAAAAGGCGGACTCTTCGACAAGTAAGGAGCCCCGAAAAAGAGGAGAAGGATCTGTTGGTTGCCGATATTATAGCCAAAGAGCTGGGGCTGAATGCCGCCCATGCGGCCAAGGCGATTGAACTGTTGGATGAGGGGAACACGATTCCCTTTATCGCCCGCTACCGCAAGGAAGCCACCGGCGAGATGGATGAAAACAAGCTGCGCGAGTTGGCCGAGCGGCTCCATTACCTGCGGTCGCTGGCCCAGCGCAAGGAAGAGGTCCGCAAGAGCATCGAGGAACAGGGAAAGTGGACCGATGATCTGGCGAAAGCGCTGGAGCGGGCCAAGACCCTGGCCGAGGTGGAGGATATCTACCTGCCCTACCGGCCCAAGCGCAAGACCCGGGCCAGCCAGGCGCGAGAGCGCGGCCTGGAACCGCTGGCCCGCCTGATTCAAGCCCAGGAACTGCGTACAGGAACGCCGGAAACAGCGGCGGCGTCCTATGTGAACCCTGAAAAGGATGTGCCCGATGCGGCGGCGGCCTTGCAAGGCGCTCTCGACATCATCGCCGAGGAATTGGCGGAAGACGCCGAGGTGCGGCGCTGGGTGCGCGCCTTTACCGCCCGAAAGGGCGTCCTGATCGCCAAGGCGGCTGATCCGGAGGCTGCGTCACCTTATCAGATGTACTATGACTATCAAGAGCCAGTGGCCAAAATCCCGCCGCACCGCGTCCTGGCCATCAACCGCGGTGAGCGGGAGAAGGTCCTGAAAGTCAAAATCGAAGTGGAATGGACACCCATCGGCCAGCACCTGGAGGGCCATGTCATCGTCCGCCCCTCGATTTTCACGGACCGGCTCAAAGAGACCTTGCTCGACAGCTACAAGCGACTCCTGGCTCCGGCGATGGAGCGGGAGTTGCGCAACGAACTGACGGAGAAGGCGGAAGAGCAGGCGATGAAGGTTTTTCAGGCCAACCTGAAAAACCTGCTCATGCAGCCCCCCATCGGCCGCCGCCGCGTCCTCGGTCTCGACCCCGGTTTTCGCACCGGCTGCAAGTGGGCGGCCCTGACGGAGACAGGCAGCCTGCTGGAAGTGGGCGTCATCTACCCCCATGAGCCCCAAAAGCGCTGGGAAGAAGCGAAGAGAAACCTCCGTCAGATCGTCAAAAAACACGGCTTCGAGTTGATCGCCATCGGCAACGGCACGGCCAGCCGTGAGACGGAGGCTTTCGTAGCCGAGGCGATCGGCGAGATGGAGCAAGCCGTCCAGTTCATCATCGTCAGCGAAGCCGGCGCCTCCGTTTATTCGGCGTCCCCCTTGGCGGGCGAGGAGTTTCCCCAGTTCGACCTGTCCTTGCGCAGCGCCGTTTCCATCGGCCGCCGCCTCCAGGACCCTCTGGCCGAACTGGTCAAGATCGAGCCGAAAGCCCTCGGTGTCGGTCAGTACCAGCACGACATGAACCAGAAGCGCCTCGAAGAGACGCTGGGCGGCGTCGTCGAGTCCTGCGTGAACACCGTCGGCGTTGATCTGAATACGGCGTCCACATCGCTGCTTCGCTATGTCGCCGGTGTTTCGCCCCAGGTCGCCAAGAACATCGTCGCCTACCGGGAGGAAAAGGGGCCTTTCCGCAAACGGGCAGAGTTGAAAAAGGTGAGCCGCCTCGGCCCGCAAGCCTTCGTCCAGTGTGCCGGCTTTGTGCGCATCCCCGACGGGGACAATCCCCTTGATAACACGCCCGTTCACCCCGAATCCTATGACGGCGCTCTGGCCCTCTTAAAAGCCCTCGGCTTCGGACCTGCCGATATTCGCGGTCCCCGCCATGGCGAACTGAAGCTGGCCCTGACCAAGGTGGATGTGACGAAGATGGCGGAGACGACCGGCCTCGGCGTGCCCACCTTGAAGGACATCATCGAAGCCTTGATGAAACCGGGCCGCGACCCTCGGGAGGACCTGCCCAAGCCGCGCTTTTCCTCAGAGGTGCTTTCCATCGACAACCTGAAGGAAGGCATGGTCTTGCAGGGGACGGTCCGCAATGTCGTCGATTTTGGCGCCTTCGTCGACATCGGCGTCAAACATGACGGCCTCGTCCATGTCTCCCAACTGGCCGACAAGTTCGTCCGCCACCCCATGGAGGTCGTCGCCATCGGGGACATCGTCACCGTGGCCGTCCTCTCGGTGGACCGGCAGCGGGAGCGCGTCGGACTGACGATGCGGGGTATTCCTCAGGCAGGAGGAGAAGCATAGAGGGCCAGAGCTATAGGGATATCAAAACCAGCATGTTTAGCGTAGGAGTGTGACAGCGATTTAACAAAAGTAATTTTATGAGGTGAATGCAGAAATGTCGCAGATGAAGTCGCCGATCTCCGTCGAACAGGCTACGACAGACGACATACCGGCTATGGTGTCGCTCCTTGACGAACTGTTTCGGCTGGAAAAGGATTTTCTCCCCGACCCGGACAAACAGGTGCGGGGGTTGAAGTTGATCCTGGCCTATCCCGATAGGGGCCGTTTGCTCGTACTGAGAGCGGAAGGGAAGGTCATCGGCATGGCCAACCTGCTCTTTTCTGTCAGCACCGCCGAAGGAGGACCGGTGATCGTCCTGGAGGACTTGATCATCTCCGGCGAAGCGCGGGGAAAGGGCTACGGACGATTGTTGATGGAACATGTTTTTGCCATGGCCCGGGAAGAAGGGTTTTTGCGCGTCACCGTCCTCGTTGACGCTGACAACGGTCCGGCTCACGATTTTTATCACCGCTTGGGGTACGGGCGATCGAACATGATCTGCTACCGCCATCATTTGGGCTGAGGAAGCTGGCGCTGCGTCTGTTGCTGACGAGTCTCGTCATGACCTACGCCTACGTCAATCTCGTTATTGCCGTCATCCTCGGCCGGGTCTTCCTCGATGAACCAGTGACAGCATGGACACTGGCCGGGAAAGTGCTCGTGTTGGCCGGTGTCTTTCGAAGTCGGAGAAAGGCGCATTGATCAAGCAGCCCTGACTCTTTTTGCTCATTGATTAAGGATCACGTATTTTCCTCGATGAGGCGCCCCTGGCCGTCTGTTTGTACGGCCGGGGCTTTTTTGCGCCTATATTGTAAACTTGATTCTGAATACATGGTTGACATAAGGCGCGACGATCAGTACAGTATATTTGTCAACAGAACAACAGAACGCACGTCGACAAAAGGAGGCTAACCACTATGGGTTGGACACCCCGAGAGATGGCGCAGGTGGCGCTCTTCGCCGCGTTGACGGCGGCCGGCGCTTTTATCAAGGTTCCTGTGCCGTTTGTTCCTTTTACCTTGCAGTACCTTTTCGTCGCCATGGCCGGCCTCGCCCTGGGCAGCCGAATGGGCCTGGCCAGTCAGTTGGTTTACATTGGCATCGGCCTCATCGGGCTGCCTGTCTTTGCCGAAGGGGGTGGGCCGGGGTATATCCTCAAGCCGACCTTCGGCTATCTGATCGGCTTTGCCATTGGCGCCTGGCTCATCGGCCGTCTGACAGAGAGGCTAGAAAAGCCGAGCGTCGTCCAACTCTTTGGGGCCAGCTTGGCCGGGCTGGCCGTCATCTACGGTCTCGGCGCCGTCTACCTCTACGGGATCATGAATCTCGTTCTCGCCAAGTCGATCACCCTTTGGAACACCCTGCTGTACGGCATCCTGCTTCCCCTGCCTGGCGATATCCTGCTGAGCGGCGCGGCGGCTTATATTGGGATAAAGTTGTGGTCCTTGCGCGGGACTGCGCTGAACCCGATTTTCCCGCAAGAAGCCACCAAAGAGGAACAGCAGGCATAGGCAGCCAAAGGAAGGCGTCAACGAGGGACAACAAGGTAAAGCAGGCGAACGAAAGCGCATCGAGGAACAGAGGCGCAATATATGTTTAGGAAGCCAAAGCAGAGACAAATCGGAAAATGAACGAAAGCATCACATAGGAGAAAAAGTCCGAGAAAGCGAGGATGGATGTTTGCATAAAGGCATCTTTGTCACTGGCACAGACACCGGCGTCGGAAAAACGGTCGTTACCGCTGCGCTATGCAAGGTGATGACCGCCGCCGGCATCAACGCCGTTCCTTTTAAGCCGGTACAGACGGGCGCGCCCCGGCACGAGGGGGGCTTTTTCCGGGAAGACTTGGCTTTCTACCGCCATAACTTGAAAATCGACCTCCCCGACGATTGGCTCAGCCCGGTTTGTTACGAACAGCCCTTGGCGCCTGCTGTGGCGGCAGAACTGTCCAAGCGGCCCGTAAACCTGGAGGTCCTCCGTCAATTCTTCCTACGTCTGGCAGACAGCCACGATGTGGTGCTCGTCGAGGGGGCCGGCGGCCTGGCTGTGCCGGTCACGACGCCGGATTTTACCATGGCCGACCTGGCGTGCCTGTGGAAGCTTCCCCTCCTGATCGTGGCCCGGGCCGGCCTCGGCACGATCAACCACACCGTCCTCACGGCCCGATATGCCTTGGAAAAAGGGATTCCCGTCCTGGGGATCATCCTAAACGGCGCATCGGAAACGCCGGACCTCGCCGAGCAGACCAGCCCTGAGATGATTGCGCACATGACGGGGCTCCCCATACTGGCGCGCTTGCCCCATATGGGCGATATCGGCCATGCCGATCCCTTTGAAGAGTACTGCCGCCTGCTGGCGGCGCAGTTGGATATCGGTAAACTCACCGAGGAGGCGGCGCGGTTATGCGATCAATAGACAACGATGACCTGCAGGAACTGGACAAAAGGTACATATGGCACCCCTTCACCCAGATGCGTGAGTACTGCCGGGAAGACAACCTGATCATCGAGCGGGGCGAGGGCAGCTACCTTTTTGATACTCAGGGGCGCAAGTACCTCGACGGCATCTCATCGCTCTGGGTGACGGTCCACGGCCACAACCGCAAAGAGATCAACGAGGCGATCCAGCGTCAGGCGGAACAGGTGTCCCATTCGACCCTGCTGGGCCTGTCTAATGTCCCTGCCATCCGGCTCGCCCAGGAACTGGTCCGGATCACGCCAGAGGGTCTCAGCCGGGTCTTTTACTCCGACTCGGGGGCGACATCGGTAGAGATCGCCCTGAAGATGGCCTTTCAGTACTGGCAGCAGCAACCGGACGAAAGCAAGCGGGGCAAACAGCGCTTTCTCACGTTCACGAACGCCTATCACGGTGACACCATCGGCTCCGTCAGCCTGGGCGGCATGGACCTCTACCATACGATGTACCGGCCCTTGCTGTTCCAGAGTTTGAAAGCGCCGGCCCCCTACTGCTACCGCTGTCCCTTGGGCCGGCAAGCGGAGGAATGCGGCTTTGCCTGTTTGGAGGAATTCGAGCGCATCATCCGGGCGCACAAGGACGAATTGGCCGCTGTCATCATCGAGCCTCTCGTCCAAGGGGCAGCCGGCATCATCACGGCGCCGCCGGGGTACCTCCGGTCCGTTCGCGAACTCTGCACCGAATGCGACGTCCTCCTGATCGCCGACGAGGTGGCTGTGGGCTTTGGCCGCACGGGGAGTCTCTTCGCCTGTGAGCAGGAAAGGATCTCACCGGATCTGATGTGCCTGGCCAAGGGCATCACCGGCGGCTACCTCCCCTTGGCGGCCACGCTGGCCACGGAAAACATCTATGAAGCCTTTTTGGGCGACTACAGCGAATACAAGACCTTCTTCCATGGTCACAGCTACACAGGCAACCCGCTGGCTTGCGCCGCCGCCCTGGCGAACCTCGAGATCTTTGAGCGGGACCGTGTGATCGAGCGTCTGCAAGGGAAGATCGAAGGGCTTCGCCAGGGGCTAGCGCGCTTTCTAGAGCTCCCCCATGTGGGAGATGTGCGCCAGCGCGGCTTCATGGCGGGCATCGAACTGGTGAAGGACAAGGCGACCAAGGAACCCTTCGCGGCGGCGCTGCGGATGGGGCACCGGGTGATCCTGGAGGCGCGCAAGCGCGGCGTCATTCTCCGTCCCCTCGGTGATGTGCTCGTCCTGATGCCGATCCTGGGCATGAGCGACGGCGAACTGGATCAGTTGCTGCAAGTCACCTATGAATCGATTTGCGCTGTCGCGTCCGAAATAATGGCATGAAAGGCGTCGACTTATCGATAAAGTGGTTTCCGCGTTGAGGTGGATAAACACTGAAGGAGATACCGCATTAAGGCAGATAGAACGAAAAAGAAGTGGCGCACCCGTCACAAAACGTTTGGCGCGCCACTTCTCTTTATGCTTGCCTCTTGAGAAGTTTTTACAGTAAGATTAATGGGAGGTAGAAGAATAAGGGGAGGCGAAGGGGATGGACCGCTCCGAAGCGCCCCAACTTGATATGTTATGGGTGTTCGCCCGTTTCTTGGGCATCTACATCATTTTTTTCTTCCTTGGCATTTTTATGACGGGAATCGTAGTGATGATCGGTCTGCTGGCAACAAAAAGGAGCAACGCTTTTTATAATGAAGGCGGTATGGAATGATGAGGAAACTGCTCATTATCAAAACAGGCGCTACCCTTGCTTCCATCCTCGCCAGCGAGGGCGACTTTGAGGACTTTATTCTGCGCCCGATGGGCCTCCGTCGCGAGCAGGCGATCATCGCCCCTGTGTACGAAGGCGCTGAGTTGCCCGGTCTGTCAGAGATCAAGGCGGTCGTGATCACCGGGTCTCACGCCATGGTCACCGACAACGATGAATGGAGAACTTGTCCTCCTGGCTGCGGGATGTAAGACCGACAGGCATTCCTATACTCGGTATCTGTTACGGTCACCAGTTGCTGGCCTGCGCCTTCGGCGGCGAAGTGGGCTATCACCCCAGGGGCAAAGAGGTGGGGGCCGTTGCGATCGATCTGACGGAGGCGGGGAAAAAAGACCCCTTGCTCCGTTGCCTGCCGGAACGATTTTGGGGTCATGTCACCCATGCCCAGACCGTCTTTCAACTCCCTGAAGCGGCGACGCTGCTGGCCCGCAACGACTTTGAACCCCATCATGCCTTCGTCCTCGACGGCCATATCTGGGGAGTGCAATTTCACCCGGAGTTCAACGCCGCCGTCACCAGCGATTACATCGATGCCCAGAAAGAGCCGTTGATTGCGGAAGGGCAAGATCCGGAGAAACTGCTGAAAAGCGTAGTGGAGCATCCTTACGGGAGAATGCTTTTGCAGCGGTTTATTGAGATTGTCGGATAGGCCTCCGGTAATCAGCTTTTTAGGGGGGGAGCGCTGCCCTTTTTTCGCTCCAGCAGGACATTGAGTTCGAGTTTCAAATCATGGAGCTTCTTTCGCAACGCCTGCTTTTCGTCGTCGCTTTTCGCGCCATCCAGCCGGGCATTCAGCGCTTCGATCTCCTTGAAGAGTTGCACCTCCTCCGGGACGATGCCGGCATTTTTCATATACCGGATCATGGCGCGAATTTCCGGGGGGACCATGGCCATTTCATCTAGGTCGACGGGCTTGCCTTTCCCAGGCAGGTCGTCCAGTTCCCCTTTGTCGATGGCTTCGCGGATCCGTTGTTCAGCCAGGATGCGGAACATATCGGCCACAGGCTGCCGCTCCCTTCTTCTCTGCTGTTTTTCTAATCCTTAACCTTATTCTGTCCCGGAAAACGGGCAACCCCCTTCCAGATCATGCCGGAAGGGGGTTGCCTTTCTTATCGTTGGTGTTTGAACAAAACCAGCGCGTTCTACCGCCGGCAGTCTGATTGCGCTATTGTTCATAAACACGGAATTGTTGAACATCGCTGTTCGCTCGTCTATTTAATAAGCAGCTTCTCGATCGTTACATCGACGGCCAACACGGAGATGCCCATCGTCTCCAGGATGTCAAAAGCCAGGCGCTGCACCTTGCGCCCCAGCACATGGAGGGGCTGTCCGTAGACGGCGGTGATGGGGAGGCGGACGGTGACGCCGTCATCGCCATGGGTGATGCTGATGCTGCCCACATCGGCTACTCCGGGAACCTCCTGCACCTGATGGGTGATGCCGGCCACGATGGCCGGGGTCGAGATAGACAGGTTGCCCAGGGAGGTGAAGGTGGGACGGACGACAGATTGTTCGGCCCAAGTCTTGCGTTCAGAACCCTTCTTTTGGAAAAAGACCTTCACGGGGTTGATCAGGGCGTCTGTCCAGTTCCGGGTCACTTCCAAGGCAGGGGCGGGGACGACATGGCGTCCGTGATGGGCGCGGTTATAGCGGGCTTTGCGGATTTCGTTAGAGGAGGCGATATCGTGGATGTAGACGATCTTTTCCGGCGCCGGCAGTTCCAGGCGGGCGGCGATCTTCTCCACCATCCCTTCAGAGGTGCCCAGAACCAGGATCCCTTGTGGCGAACAGCGCAGCAGCGCCGCCCGTGCCTCATCCCGGTGCGCCTCTTCCTGAAAGAGGGCGGTCTTGATCGCGCCCAGGCGGGTGGGGGACCGCTTGGCTGTCGTTCCCGCCAAGATGCGGTTTTCCTCAATGATCAGGCCGTCATCGATGATCACCTGGCAATGGAGTTCGGCGGCGAGCCGGATGGCCCGGTGGCTTTTGCCGGTGCCGCTGGGGCCAACCAGGGCGTATACGTGCATGGTCTTCCCTCGTTTATGGTGGTTTGTACTCTATCTAACTATTTTATCATGAAAGGGCGGAAAAGGTCAGGTTTGATTTTTCGCCCGCCTCAGGGGTTTACGAGAAAAAATCAGATAACATTTTGTACCAAAAGAAGGAAAATAATACCAAACGGCGAATAGGTTGGTAGATTGAAACGAGAGGAGGAGATTCCATTGGGCTAGGAAGGTTGGCGTTTGCCCGCTTGCCCGCGCCTTGGTGGACACCGGTTCTGCTGCAACAGAGGGGAACGACGGAAGGCAACGGCGGATCCGGTGAAAACGAGTGAGCGTCCCCAGTCGAATGACGGCTGCACGCATGACCCGGGATTGCGTTCAAGTTGGGCCGTTTCGACGGCGGGAATGGCGGGAAGTCTGGGGCAGACGCCCAGGGCCTCCGGGAGACCGGAGAAGGAAGGTCCCAAATAACCGGGAGGCGCCGTTCCGTCGGTCCCATCGGCGTTTCCGGACCGCTTCAGAGCGGGACCCCGCGCCAGCGGGAGTGGGAGACGGCGGAAACGTAACCCCGAAAAGGCCATGGACGGCGGGGAGATGGAATGTGGACCGAGGAATATAGGACAAGGCAGCCTGGCCGGGCCAAACGAGGTGGCCTATTTGAACAATGACGGATGACCCGCTTGCCCCGCAGCGAGTACCCGGCAGTCGCGTTATTCGATGGGACGACGCCCCGCAGGGGGAAGGCCGGTCAATCTCAGACAACTGAATGCACGCGGTCGGTAGCCAGCGTGAATGAAGGTGGAAAGGGTCAGGACCGGAGGCAAGGCATGCTCCGGTCTTTGTTTTTCATTAAGCTATCCAGCCGGCAAGGGGCAAGGACAAAGGAAAGAGGGAAGAGCAAGGGTTTTAAAATGCAAAAACCCGCGCCGCAAACGGCACGGGTCTGTACGCAAAGTGGTGGAGGGGGTA
Organism: Heliomicrobium sulfidophilum; assembly: GCF_057715735.1. Classification (NCBI taxonomy): domain Bacteria; kingdom Bacillati; phylum Bacillota; class Clostridia; order Eubacteriales; family Heliobacteriaceae; genus Heliomicrobium; species Heliomicrobium sulfidophilum. The sequence goes on along the minus strand of NZ_JBVTZZ010000005.1, from coordinate 378,606 downwards.
GGATTCGAACCTACGAAGTCGTCAGACGGCAGATTTACAGTCTGCTCCCTTTAGCCACTCGGGAACCCCTCCAGACACATGGTCGGAGCGACACGATTTGAACGTGCGGCCTCTACCACCCCAAGGTAGCGCTCTACCAAACTGAGCTACGCCCCGAAGACAAATGTTAGTATAACCGGGAAGTTACTTCGCGTCAATAGGGGATTCATTGGGAATAGCGGGCCAGTCGTCGCATATATTCCTGTAGGCGCGCTTCTCGATAACCAGCGCTGCCGGGGGGAGAAAGGACCGATGGAACGACCCATGGGCTCAGGCCTTTCACCGATAGTGGAATACAGGGGGAGCGCCGATCTGCTTGATCCCCGTGTCCTGGTCGTTGAGATGGCCGGATTAAAAGGGCGGGTGGGCGAACTGGAAGCTCGCGTCGTCAGCCTGGAGAAACAGTTGGAAATCCTAGCGCGCCACCTGGCCAACCTGAGTTGTGATCCGATACCGGCGGTGCGGTATTCGCAGATACCGGAGCAGTATTAAAAGGGACAACCGCGCGCCGGGAAGAAAATGTCGCCCTGAACCCTGCCATTTCCTGAGTGTAATTTACACATTGACCTAATATTGCTATAATTGATCAGGGTGATGACGATGAAAACCGGATATTGGGGATACACATCGGTCGGTATCGCCGGGATGCTCGGGCTGCTCATACTGTTCTTCTTTGTTCAGCCTGTGCCATTAAGCCTAACGTCATTTCTCCGTCTGGCCGTTTTCTTTCCCATCGTGGTCAGTCCCATCGGATTCGCCGCCGGTTACTGGGGCTACCGGAAGAGCAAGGATGTGTACGCAAGATGGGGCATGGTTTCTAATGCGACACTTTTTCTGTTTTCGCAATTCTATTGGGTGGTTGGCACGCTGTTTTGGGGGCCGTGACCGTTGCGCGGAAATCGCAATGTCATCGCGGAAAGCAAAAGCAAAGGCAAAAGCAAAAAGCAGGGCGATGTGCCCTGCTTCTGGCTGCTGATTGTTTCAGCGGTCTTTTTTTATGAAGACGTTTTTCCTTATCAGTGACGACATAGGCACAACGGCTATTGCCCCCGTTCCTCCGAGGCGGCCGCCGTCTCCGGCAAGGGCTCCAAGCGGCTCTCCACCGGGGAGTCCGGGCGGGTATCCGCCTGAGCCTGGGCCGATTTTTGTGTCATCAGGCTGACGGCGACGAGGACGACGGCGCTGACAGGCAGGCTGATCACCATAGGGTCGATGTAGGTCCAGGGCGCCGCCGCCAGGGTTTTGGCGCCGAAGAGCTGCTGGCAGACGCCGAAGATGGCCGCTTCTTTTTCATGGACGAAGAGGACGAGGACGAGGTAGGTGACGGTGGCCGAGATCATGCTCCAGGTCGCCCCGGCCGGCGTCACCTTCGGCCAGTAGAGGGCGGCCGTGTACATGGGCAAAAAGGCGGATGCGCACATGCCGAAGAAGAGGGCCGTAGCGATGGCGATGATGCTCGGCGGAAGCTGGAGCGCCAGCAGCAGGGTGAGGGTGAAGCCGATGACGGTGCCGACGCGCGCCCAGAGGAGGGTTTTTTGATCGCCCTTTTTGGCCTTTGGGTTGAGGTCATAGGTGAGCGACGTGGCGATGAGGTGGAACTGGCCGCTCAGGGTGGACATGGCCGCCGCCATGAGCGAGAGCAGGAAGAGGTACATGATCCACTCGGGCATGGCCTGGGTGATGAAGAGGGGGATGATCTTGTCAACGTTCGGCGTCGCGCCGCCCATGGCGGTGGCTGCCAGGGCGAGCTTGCCCGATTGCTCCATGAAGTAGACATTGGAGAGGGCGCCGACGGTGAAAGCCGTTCCCGTCATGAAGAGGATGAAGACGCCGCCGACGCTCAAGGCGCGGTAGATCTCCTTTTTGCCGGAGACGGTCATGTAGCGGACGGCCAACTGGGGCTGGGCGAGGACGCCGATGCCGACGCCGAGGACGAGGGTGGAGACGACAAACCACCAGATCTCGGATCCGAATTGGGGCATGGCCGTCCAGCCGAGGTGGCCTTTGGCCGCCAGCGCTTGGGGCACCAGGTCTTTGAGGGCGGTCAGCTTTTCATGGGCCGTCACGACGCCGCCCAGCTTGTCATAGGTGAGGTAGAGCAGGACGCCCATCCCGACGAACATGATGGAACTCTGAAAGGCGTCATTGTAGATGACCCCGCGCAGGCCGCCGAAGAAGACATAGGCCAGAACGATGACGGCGAAGATGATCATGGAGGTGGTGTAGTTGATCTGCATGGCCTCTTCCATGTAGCGGGCGCCGCCGATCATGACGGCGGCGGCGTAGAGGGGCATGGAGAGGGCGATGACGCTGGCCGAGAAGTTGCGGATGAAGGGGGAGGAGAAGCGGGCGCCGAGAAACTCGGGGAAGGTATGCACGCCCAGTTGGTGGGCCAGTTTGCGCGTCTTGACGCCGTAGAAGACGAAGGCGATGAAGATGCCCACGAAGATGTTGAAGACGGTGAGCCACAACAGGCTCATGCCGTAAACGCCGGCGGCGCCGCCAAAACCGACGATGGCCGAGGTGGAGATGAAGGTCGAGCCGTAGGCTAGGGCCATCAGGAAGGGATGGATGTTGCCGCCGGCGATGAGGTAGTCTTTGGACGAGCGCGTGTGTCGGTAGCCCAGATAGCCGAGGAGCACCGTGGCGCCGAGATAAAAGGCCACCATGATGTAAAGGAGACCGTGTTCCACTTTGCCATCCCTCCTGTTTGTGCTTGTGTGGAATCCGATAATCTGTCAAAGCAAAAGACTAATGGGAACGATTATTTCCGAATCTTCAGATAATAATCGGCCCTTTTTGGCGCATTCGATGATCGCCCTCGAACAGGAGCAGCGATTGCGCCTTATTCCTCCTGGTGCTGGCCCCAGTAGGCGTACCCGACACAGAGCAGCGTCGAGGCGATACAGAGCAGGTAGGCGCCTGCAATCCAGGGATCGTGCAGTCCGAGCATCTTTTCCCACCTCCTCTGCGTAGTTAAACTTTGTTGACGTAGTGACAGGCTGAAGTAGAGACAAACGGAGGCAAACCAGGTCGACAACAGAAAAAGGTCAAAATAAAAAATCCCGTCCCTTGTCGCTAGACAAGGGACGGGATTATCACCCGCGGTACCACCCTCATTGGCTTTTTGGGACTGCGCCCAAACAAGCCCTCCTTCATCAGGGTACGGGCCAAGACATAGCGCCTCACCGATACCCCCTTCCCCATAACGGTGGAAGATCCGGCCTCACCTACCAACCCCCGCGCTGCCGATGCTTTCGGAGGGAGAGTCTTCAGCGGGCAACTCCAAGGTGAACTTCGCCTTATCGCTTGCAGACCGGGCTTTCACCTGTCCCCGGCTCTCTGGGCTGAAACCATAAGGGTACTTTACCTTTTCATCGTTTTTCCATTAAGAACCTGATTCAGTTGGATTGGGGTTATTCTAGCATGGGAAGGGTTGTCCTGGCAATGGGGGGATGGGAATTTTTTTCGCGCGTTTCCTCGCCATAGAGCAAACGAATCATCCCACGGGGTTTTAAGTTGTCTTCTGAAAGTGCCCCGTTGGAAAAAATACTGCAAAAAAGCTATAATGCATTATCAGCGCTGGCAGTGTTGGCTAACGCTGAAGAGAACGGGATAGATAAGTAAACGCATATTTGACTGGGGTGTGACATATGAACATTCAAATCTGGGGCACAAAAAAGTGCCAGGATACCCGCAAAGCTGAGCGCTACTTCAAGGAGCGGCGCATCAAGGTCCAGTTCATCGACCTGGCTGTCAAGGGGCTCAGCAAAGGCGAATTCGCCAGCGTCAAGGCCGCCGTCGGCTTGGACAACCTGATCGACAAAGAGGGTAAGGAGTATGCCAAGCGAAACCTCAAATACCTCGTCCATGACGTGGAAGAGGTGTTGATGGAAACCCCTTTGCTCTTCAAGACACCTATCGTCCGAAACGGACGGCAAGTCACCGTAGGCTACCGACCCGAACAGTGGGCCACATGGGAGTAAAAGCAAGACCCAGCCGATACGTGAAAATCGGCTGGGTCTTTTCCGTTACCCTATGCTTGCTTTCACATTTGAGCAGAATCGTTTGTCATATAGGGGGAGGGCTGCTGGTTTCGGCTCTGTTCCGGTTCATTCCCGCTTCCGCTCCACGATCGAGATCTTTCGGCAACGCGCGCTTTTGTCAATGCCTCGTTCGAGGTGTTTGCTGGGATCATGACCAGCGCATTTTCTGGGTATATGTTCAGTTGCAGATAATCCCGGCGCGCCCGTCGAATGTCAAGTTCCGATGGTCCGAAGTCGAGAATCGAATACATGCCTGGCTCAGTCGTGGAGCGCAACAGTAGCCAATGATGTACCGTCCGGTCCAATTTCGAAACACTTCCTCAAAGATTAGTCGTATATTCCACAGACAATTATACACCTCAAGCCAACGGCTTGGTGTTAAGAACCGGTAAAAGCAAATTAAGTCATTTTAGAAGAACATAACCAGAGCAACGCCCGAATACAGTAATCCTAAACGCGAACCAGAGACGCTCCACAGCGGCAAAAGCAAGCGATGCCATTCAAATAAAGTGAGGTGTTGCTGTGAAGTCACGGCGCAAATCGCTCTTGACCATCACCCTGACGGCTGCTGTCGTTGTCACAGCAGTCCTGCTTGGGGTGTTTCTTATTCCCCTTTGGGGTGGGTGGACAGGCGGGCGTGAGTGGATGGTGGCCTTTTTGGCCCTTCTCCTGGCGGCCGCTGTCTGGGTGGCGCGAACAAAGCAACAGGGCCTTGATAACGAAGAAGAGGGACAGGATGCGGGCGATTTGGTGACGGATGAGAAGAACGGGGGCTGCGAGGAGTACGACGAGGACGAGAACGGGGAGGGCGAGAAGGGCCACAAGTGCAAAAAGTGTGACGACGATGAAGCGGGCGGGGAAGACAAAGCAGAGAAGGGCACTCAAAGGGGCCGCCGCCGGAAGGAATGTGCCGCAATGGGTAATGACCAGGGATGTGCCGGCCGATTTCCCGGCCAGTGTCCCGCGCCGGCGCGTCTCTTCGACGAACTCGTTCCAACGCTCAACCACTCGCTCGGCGTGATCCGCTGCGCCGTACAGGTATTAGAAGAGGAGTTCGGCTACCGCTCCGATCTCATTCACCATACGCGGATCATCGCCGTCGAGGCGGAGCGCCAGCAGCAGTACCTGAGGGAGGCGGCTCGGCTCTTGCGAAGCGATGGAAATCTCCCGGACTGGCTGGAGGTTGACCGCCTCTTGGATGGGGTGCTGGAACGGCTGAGCATGCAATTTCCCGGCTATGCGGTGATTCAGGAGGCATCCTTGCAAGACGATTTTGAAGAGAACGCGCCGGATCACCTGATGGCGAACAACGTGCTCAAGGTTTGGGCCGATGGGGGACGACTGGTCGAAGCGGTGTACCGGCTCTTGTCGGGTCTTTGTCATCCCGAGTCGACAGGACAGATCCATGCGCATGTCAGCGTGGCCTCGGCGAGGGCGAACCCAGCGAACATAACCTATAGCGAAATCGCTTTGACAATAGAGTTTCACATCAAAGGGATCAGGGACGGGTCTATTCACCCTGCTGGACAGGTAGCCCGGTTGGCCATTGAGGCGCAAGGGGGGATGGTCGTCATCCGTCTTGGGGCAGCTGGTGAGGCTAGGGTAGTCCTACGGATGCCGCCGGCCTTGACAACTGCAGAGCCGGAACGGGCATTGCGCGAGAAGGGATTCTTATTTCGCCCGGCATGAATAATGGAAAGGAGGGCGTCGATGCAAGGCGTCTTGTTGTTGCTCAGCCCCGAGGAGCACCTGCGCTGGGTCTTGGCGCGGGGGTTGAGCCGTGCCGGATACCGGGTCATTGCGGCGGCGAACGGCAATGAAGCGGTGCAGCAGTTGGAACGGGAGTCGGCAGACCTGGTGATCGTCGACCTGGACGGACCGGGGGCGGAAGGCCTGCCCGTCTTGCATCGCCTCTTCGGCGTCCGGCCTAAGGCGCCAGTCATCGTTCTTACCGGCCAGGCTTCCGCCGAGACGGCCTTGGAAGCGCAGCGCCTGGGCGCGCGCGATTACCTGCAAAAACCCTTCAGTCTGGACGAATTGCGGCTGGCCCTGGAAAAGGCCCTCGAAATGGAGTCCTTGCAGCAGGAGGTGCGCTTCCTGCGCCTCGAAGCGGCGGGACGGCGGGAGAATGTGGAACTGATCGGCGTCAGCCCAGCCATAGGCGCTATCCGCGAACTGATCAGCCAAGTGGCCGATGCCCGCACCCCCGTCATGGTGGTCGGCGAAGCGGGAACGGGGAAGGAGGTCGTCGCCCGGGCGCTCCATCACCAGAGCCGCCGCCGCGAATACCCTTTCGTCATTTTTCCCTGCGCGGCCATCCCGCCCAACCTGATCGAGCGGGAACTGTTCGGTTGGGAGCCGCCCGGTCCGGCGAAGGCAGGGAATGAAGGAAAGGCGCGGCCAGGCCGGTTGGAGCTGGCCCACCGGGGAACCCTCCTGATCCGGGACGTGGAGGTCTTGCCCCTGGATCTGCAGGCGAGGCTGTGCCGCCTGTTGGAGGATGGCGCCTTCACCCCGATTGGCGGGACAAAGCCGCTCGCCGTCGATGTGCGCGTCGTTGTCGCCGCCAGCCGCGATCTGGCTGAAGCCGTGCGCGAGGGGCGTTTGCGGGAGGACCTCTACTACCGGCTGAAGGTGATCCCGATCCATCTGCCGCCCTTGTCGGTCCGCAAAGAGGACATCGCCGACCTGGCCCGGCATTTTTTGTGCCGCTATGAACCGCGCGGCCGGATCCGGGGTTTTACCGGTGACGCGGTCAGCCTCCTCACCGCTCATTCCTGGCCAGGAAACGTGCGGGAACTGGCCAACCGGATCGAGCGGGCGGTCATCGTCACCCGCGGGGAGTGGATTACGGCGGCCGAACTGGCGGTCGATCCACCGGCGCCTTCCGAACAAGGGGAGGGGCAAGAAAGAGCGATGGTGGACCTGCTGAACGGTTCGACTGTTCTGGCGAGGAAAGGCGGTTACGCCCAGCGAACAGGTGAACAGGCAAGGCGGGATGCGGACATCGGAGACAGCAGCAACCCGCCACCGATGCGAGATGCAGGAACCCCGCAGGCGAGTCGAGACAGCGGCGCGCCACCTACGCGGCGGGATGGACCGGAACGTGCGAAGTCTGGCGAGACGGTCCTGCTCAACCAGGGCAAAGAACTGTTTCTGTACACCTCCCCCCGTCGCCGGAGGCGCGCGGAAAGGGGAGAGGGGGAAAGTGGAGAGATGGCCGGACTGGAAAGGGGGGGAAGGGCTGACAAAGCGCCGGCCTGTTCCGCTAAGGGAACGACAAGTGAACGGTCGAGACAAACCGAGGGGGAAGTCATTCGGCGAAAGGGCGTCCTATCTTTCCAGAGCGACGGCATCACCGTGACGATCGCCGGCGAATTCTCTTTAGACCAATTGGAAAAGAAGATCATCGAGTCTGTCCTTCAGGAGACGGGCGGTGAATCGGTGGAAACGGCGCGGATCTTAGGAATAAACCGGTCGGCTCTGTCCGCGCGGATGCAAAAACATCACATCGCCCTTACCCCCTATCGATCGGGCGAGCGCTAAGGCTTATTGAACAATTCTCTTCCAGGAGTTCCGACTTTGGGAAACAAATGCGGCCGCCGTGAGAGGAGTCCCTTTATGGGGAAGAGCGGTAGACCTCTGCGTAATCGGTAACCTCGGTCAGAGCCGCCTCTTCGACCTGGATACGCACCGACAATAGGTAGAGATTAACCGCCGAGATCACAGCAGCCGTCATCCAGGCGCCGAACAGCAGCGGGATGCAGAGCAGTTCGGTGACGACGGCCAGGTAGTTGGGATGACGGAAAAAACGGTAGGGACCCTGCCGGACGGCATTGGCGCCGGGGAGGACGAAGATGCGCGTGTTCCAGTAAGGACCCAGGCTGGTCATGCACCAGTAGCGCAGCCCCTGGGCGAGGAGGAAGGCCGCAGCCGGCGCCATCCACCACAGGGGTGGCTTTCGGCCCAGCATGAGCACTTCCGCCATGAGAGCGGCAAAGAAACAGACATGCAAGGCCACCAGGTATTTGTAGTGCGCCTGCCCTGTTTCAACCGCGCCCTGAGCCGTCATCCATCTGGCGTTTCGCCGAGCGATGGACAATTCGACAACCCGCTGGGCCAGCACAAGCGATAGAAAGGCGAAGAAGATGAGCAACGTCATGCCTCCTTCAGGCTCTTCTCTGGTCAGAGAAGAGCAGATCCTGGCAAGAGAGCAACAATCACCATCGCAGAAGCGCCAGTTCTGAACAAAAGCCCGGCCCCAGTGCGGTCATCAATGCGTATTCGTCACCGGATCCGCCGCCGTCTCCACAACTGCATTTGCCGCGATTTCCACAACTATCGCCGCCGCAGATCCCGGCGGCCCGTTCTTCCATCGCCTTTTCCAGGACGAAAAGGATCGTCGCCGACGACATGTTGCCATACTGGCGCAGTACCTGGCGGCTCAGGCGGGTCTGTTCCGGCGAGAGGCCCAAGCATTCCTCATAGGCACTGATCACCTTGGCCCCGCCGGGATGGGCGATCAAGCGATCGATGGCAGATAGATCCAACTCCTGTTCCTTAAAAAACTCGTCCACCGCCGGCGGGATATGGCGCCGGACAAAGGCAGGGATGTCGCGGGAGAAGATCACCTTCAAGCCCTCCTCTTGAACGTCCCAGCCCATGATGTCGAGGGTATCGGGCCAGCGAGTCGTCCGGGAGGCGACAATCTGGGGGGGAAGGGCAGGACGTGGGGAAGCGTCTTCGCCGGCGGGGGTCGGCCCATCCTCCACAATCAGCGCGGCGGCGGCCCCATCGCCGAAGAGGGAGGTGGCGATCAGGTTGCCTTTTGACCGATCACCCCAAAGGAAGGTGAGGCCGCACAACTCCAGGGCCAGCAACAGAACAGGACGGCCCGGCCGGGCCGCAGCCATTTCGGCGGCCCGGGCGACACCGGCGCAGCCCCCCGCGCAGCCCAACCCCCACAGGGGGAGGCGGCGCAAGGAAGGCTTCATCCCCAATCGGTTGGCGATGTGCACATCGAGCGTCGGGGTGGCGATCCCCGTGGAAGAGACAAAGAGAAAACAATCCACCTCGTCCGGCTTGAGGCCTGCTTTATCGAGGCATTGCGTGACAGCGCGGGCGCCCAACTCGACGGCGTTTTCCACGTAGAGGCGATTTTTTTCGGCGAAACTGTGGTCTTCCTGAAACCACTCCATGGGGACGCAGAAGTGGCGCTTATCGATCTGGGCGTTCTCGAAGATCGGCAGCAGGCGCTCCAGATCGCGGAAGGAGCCTGCAAACATCTGACGCACAGCGTCACAGATATCTTTCTGGTGAAAGACGTGATCCGGAACGGCAGAGGCGACGGCGACAATTCTCGGCACAGCGATCCCTCCTTCAAAGCGATGCTAGTGTTGCCGCGCCGTCGCGGGAAAAGTCACCGTCCGGGCAAAAAATAAACGACCGGAGGTGTAGACCTCTGGTCGTTTTAGAAAAAAGAGTATGGCTGTAATCGAGATTCTGTCCCCGGCTTACGCCGTTGGATAGTCATTTGTCTAAGGAAGTTGCTCCTGACGGCCTGGCTTCCTTCCCGCCGTAGCGGGTGCCCCTACCCGCGGCTAACGCCGCCTATTTGGGTTGCACGCTGGTGGAGTTTACCCTTGCACTTCCCCGTCGCCGGGGAACATCGTTTCTGTGGCACTTTATGGCGACTCGCCTCTCCGAAGAGACGCTTTTGCCGTCGTCAGGTCGCCCTGCCCTGGCTTGCGCCAGGCACCATACTCCACGACCGCCGAAGCGGCCGTGGGCGTGTCTCGAATTTCCTCGATCCCTGCAAAGCAGAAACCGCGACTATCCACCATACTCTTTTTCGCTCTTCTGTTGTGGCGTCTCTCAAAGGACGCTTGACTAGTATAGGTGATTCTACGGTAAAAGGCAAGAGGAGATATTTGGAAAGGAAAAACTGCGATGCAATCGCTTCAATCATCGGGCTCAGGCGCTCCGCAACACGAAGGTGACGATCTCCGAGGGGCAACCGAGGCGGAAGGGCATCCAGTGACCAAGGCCGCTGTGAACGAAAAGCTTGTGCTCGTCGTCGCCGTACCAGCCGCGCATGTACTCCATGGCGAAGGGGAAGAGGGAGCGGTTGCCGATGCCGACCTGACCCCCATGGGTGTGGCCAGCCAGGGAGAGGGCGATCCCGCTGTGCTGCGCCGCGTTGAACCCGTCGGGGTGATGAGTGAGCAGGATCTTCGGCACTTCAGCCGGCGCGCCAGCCAGGGCTTTGTCGACCATGCGAGCGGTGACGGCTGCCCGGTTGTCCTCAGCACGGCGCGTGAAGGGGTAGTCGATGCCGAGCAGGCAGAGGGAGTTCTCCACGGTGTGGCAGTCGTTGTCGAGGTGGCGGATCGAACTGCCCTGAAAGGCGCGTCTCACTTTGTCGAGGTCCCGGTAGTGTTCGTGATTGCCCAGGCAGTAATAGCTGCCCAAGGTGGTGGACACCTGCTCTGTCCGCCTGATGGCATCGTCCAACAGGGTCACATCATCAATATAGTCGCCGGTGATGGTGAGGATGTCCGGCTTTTGCTCTTGGACAAGTTCGAGGGCGTCACTGAGGCGATCGATGGGGAAAAAGGTGCCCAGGTGAACATCGGAGATCTGGACAAGCCGGAGTCCATCGAGGTGCTTGGAAAGACCGGGGATGGTAACTGGGTAGGTCCGGGTGACGATGCGATTGTCGCCGATGAGCACGCCGTCGGCGGCCACAGTGAGGGCGAAGAAGGGGGCGGCGGTGATAGCGCCTTGCAGCAGTTGCCGCCGTGTCACCTTCTCGGGGAGGTGGATGTGCGGTTGTGACTCTACAGCGCCAGTGGGGCTCTCTGCCTTCGGTTCAAATTTTCCGTTCAAATCAGCGGCGCTTGAGTTGTTGGCGCTTGTCGCCAGAATTTCTTCCGCTTCCAGGGAGCGCTGGAAACGGCTGATCATGAAGACGAGCGGGACAACCAGGAGGAAGATGATCTGGCCGATGTTCCAGGCCAGCGCGGGGTAGTAGGCGATGCGCAGCCAGGTCTCCTGGGTTTGATAGCCTGTCGCCACACTGTACAGGGGCGGTAGGGCCGAGAGGATGGCGATGATCACAAAAGCAGCTCGCCGCCGTCCCGGCCGGAAGAAGGGGATCCAGCGGACGAGGGCCATGTAGGAAAGGTAATTGATCAGAAGGAAAAAAGCGATCGGCATGAGGCGCATGATCGAAAACAGCGGAGATTGGTGCAACGGGGGGAGCCTCCTTCCGCCGGAATAAGCCTTAATTATTACATGCAGCGTCGAATCTTAGGACAGAGTCACCGTCCCGATATTCGTTGCTCATTCTATCTTAGCGTCGATTACACCGAAACACAAATTCATCTCCGGCTCATGGTTGCCATCTAGGGAACAAGAGAAGGACAGGGCACGCCTATAAATGATGCTGCGCCAAAATGCGCTGCAACTCGCCGAGGGTGTTCACCGGCCGGAGTTTTTGCAGCCGGGCGAGCATCAACGAAAACAGATCCGCCGTCATCTGGGCGTCGCCGAGGGCGCTGTGGCGGCGGCGGGGGGTGATCCGGTAGTCGGGAACGAGCGCATCAAGGCTGTGATCAGCGCGAAAAGGTTCCAGGACGCGCGACAGGGTGATCGTATCGATGACGGGGTGATAGAGCTTTGTCCGCAGCGGTTTGAGATATTTGTCGAGAAAGCCTACATCGAAGGCAATTCCGTGGGCCACGAGGACGGCGCCGTCGATAAAGTCCAGAAAGTCGTCGAGGACAGGATAGATGGTCGGCTCGGCGAGGACCATATCATCATCGATGCCGGTGATCTCCCGCGCGAGAGTGGGGATGGAGCGATGGGGGTTGACGAGCCGGTCGAAGACCGGCGGCCACTCTGTTCCATCGTCTTGCCCATATCCCTCTTTCCTGTCGCTGGGCAGCACAGTCACGCCGCCCAGGGCGATCACATCGTCATCAGGAACGCTTAGACCGGTCGTCTCCGTATCAAAGACGACGAAAGAGATTTCTCGAAGCAGGCGAAAAGGGGTGTGCCGTCCCCGGTTGCGACGGCACTTTTCCACCAGCCGCGCCGACAGGGCCGGTTCGGGCATCCGCCCGGGGAATCCGCTCCGTTCCAAGCCGAAGAGACTGCGAAAGGTCTCAATCAAGGACAACACCTCCACCGGATCGAAGAAGCGCAATCGACGGGCTCATCGGAGAACTCCTCCAGTCAGAAGCAATGTCCTCAATTGTGTAAATGATTAAGAAGCGCGGTAAGAGAGTGATGCGGAAAACAGTTCCGCAAAAGGTGGCTGTGCTTTATAGAAAGCCTTCGACGCGGAAGGACGAGCCGGCCAGACCCTGCAGGCGGATGACGCCCTGAATCGCCTCTTTCAACGCCGCCTGCTCCCGTTTGGACAACCGGTAGGGGTGGATGTAGTTGTCTGGTGAACGGCCCCCTTGCACCTTACGCAGGTTTTCCTGGATGCGCATGCCGGTCAACGTGTCATAGCTGAAGGTGAACTGTTCGGCGTCATTGGTGTGAAAGACCCCTTTTTCCGTTAGGCGGTGGATTCGGGTGAGTGTATTCGTCTCAGCGATCCCCTCGCGCAGGGCGAAGATGCGGACACAGTCGATCAGGTGCACCAAGAGGCTGCGCTTCAGATCGATCTCATCCTTATGGTCGCCGCTCTTTTCCGTCACAAAGGGTTTGAAGAAGCCGAGACTCACATGGTGGCGCAGGTCATCCTTGGCTAGGTGGTGCAGACCGACAGGGAAGCGGCGGTAGGTCTGATGGACGGCGTCGCGCAGACGCCCAGCCAGAGACAGATCACCGTAGAGGCCGCGAAAATCGAGGAAGATGGTCAACTGGCGCACATGCTCCGGCACCGACTCCTCCACCCAGTTGCCGAGCCGGTGCATCCATTCGCTGTAGGAGTGACACCAGCGGGGGTTGCTGGCCATGACCTGACCGGGACAACGGGAAAAGCCGCAGGCTTCCAGGCCCTTGACAACCAGTTCCCCCAGATCGAGAAAAAAGGCGCGCGCCGACTCCAGATGCTCCTCAGGCACGTCGGCAAAGACGATGGCGTGATCCTGGTCGGTGCGCAGCGTCTGTTCGCGCCGCCCAGCCGAGCCCATGGTGAGCCAGCAAAAAGCCGCCGGCGGCGTCAACCGCCGTTTGGCCAGCACATCGAGGGCCAGTTCTAAGACGCGCACCGTCAGCCGGTCATAGAGCACGGAGATCACCTCGGTGATCTCCGACGGCTGGGCATGTTCGGCCACCATGGCTGTGAGCAGGCGATCGATGATCTTCGCCCTCGCCGCCAGTTCATCGATGGAGCGGCAGTGCTCGATCCCGTCGACGATGGAGAAGGCGCCGGCGTCACGGTTGCGGATCAGGTCGGTCAGAGCGACGACGCCGAGGAGACGGCCCTTGTCGACGACCCCGACATAGCGGACCTTCTCGCGGATCATCGTCAGCAGCACCTGATAATAATAGGATTCGGGCGGCAGGGTGATAAACTGTCTGTTCATCACCGCTTTGAGGGAAGGAAAAGCGAGGGGGCCGTCAAGGGGGACTTCGGAGGGCGGAGGCGCCGCCAGCACATAATAGACGAGATCCCTTTCGGTGATGATGCCGATCGGTTGGTCTTTTTCCGTGACGACGAGGGAACCGACCCGCTTGTCGGCCATCAACCGGGCCGCTTTCGTCACCGGTTCGTTGGCGGCGATGGTGAGAACCGGCGACGACATCATGTCGACAGCGCGCTTGCGAAAAGGCCGCCCGTCCAAGCCCGGCGCCTCGCCTGACTGTTCGGCTACGATCTCATCGATCATGGCCCGAAAGCGTGAGGCAAAGAGACGGGAGAAATAGGCCGAGAAGGCGGCGTGCTTTTCCCAGAGCCGGTGCAGTTCGTCGAAGGGGATTGTCAGGCAGGTCATATCATCGATCACCTTGACGGTAGCCGGGTACTTTTTCTCCACAATACAGGTTTCCCCAAAAAACTCGCCGCCCTGACGAAAGCCGATCACCGTCGGCACGCCGGCGTCATTCTGAATGAGGATCTCCGCCATCCCGTCAAGGGCGAGAAAGAGGTGGGGATAGGCTGGCTGTTTTTGCGAAAAAATGATTTCCCCTTTGGAAAAGCGAAGGGAGGTCATCTTATCAGCCAGGCCCTGAAGGGCATCTTCAGGCAACTGGTCAAAAGGGGCGATGGCGCGGATCAGCGCCAGGGGATCCATCATCGTCCACACTCCTCCCTGCGGCGTTGTATGGTGTATGCCTCATTTTAAATCGGCAGGGAAGGAAAAGACAACAGGTTTTTTGAAAATTCTATCAATTTACGGCTCGCGTCTGTTGCGCCGATGGGATCGGATGGTAGCAACGCGACGAGCAGTGGGACAGAGAAGGGCCAAAAAGGATGCCCTCCCCTAGGAGGAAGGCATCCTTCGTCGGCTAATATCCCCTTATTCTGTCTCCAACAACGGGACGGCGCCCGGTTCTCGACCTGGCGCGATGGAGCGCTTGCGGGGGGCTTTGACACCAGGGGCGATCTCCCCGGGACGTCCGTATTTCTGATAAAGCCGTTCCAGCGATTCCGGATCAAGATGATAGGTATGCATGCCTTTCGGTTTGTCCGCCATCATATCGCCTCCTGTCCATATTTTTTCCGTGGACAGGGGCATGCATTCAGTAGCAGCACAAGGAGGGCCGGCGGGCAGACCATTTTTTTCCGCGAGTAAGCCCTTAAGACCCCGGCGGTGCTGTGGCGACGGAACGGATCACCCAGATGTGCTCCCTTCCGCTGCCCGCCGGCTGGGTCAGTTCGACAAGGAGATCCAGCTTGCCATGGCGAACTCTCACCTTAGCGACCGCTTTGCCAGCGTTCTCCGATTGGCTGATCAGGCTGAAGCTATCCTTTTCGGGCTCGAAACCCAGGGCGATTCCGTCAAGGCGCGCTACTTCCAGCGGATCGAGGCGCCACTGTTGATGGCCTTGATGCACGGCCCCTTCGAGCTCGGATATGTTGTCCGGAAGTGGGATCGGCCCTTGGCGGACAGTGAGTTCGTCAAAAAAGTTGAGGGGGCGGGAGATGTCCAAGTGACCGGCGAGAGACTCGATCTTTTGGCCGTCAACGGTAAGTTGAACGCTCGCATAGCCGAGCGAGGAAAAGCTGTTGACGAGGGAGCCGATCAGCAGGGCTTCACCGGTCGAACCGACATTGCTCTGGCGAATCTCCTTCGAAAGATCCATCTCTAATTGGGCTTCCTTGATGGTGATGCCGAGCAGTTGGGTTTTCTCGGGGATGAGCGTTGTCAACAGGGTGTTCTTAGGGCCTTCTTTCAACAGCTCGAAGGTCTGGCGCACTTTTTCAACGGCGCTGCCGCTCAGGGGCCGTTCTTCCTTGAACAGTCGCTGCAATTCCTTATCGGGGAAAAAGAGTTGAACCGTCGATTCCGTTGCGCCCCCATTGTCTTGCCCGTCCGATCCGGGAGAAGCGGCGCTGTCCGCTGAGGGAGCCGGGGGTGTCGACTGGGAAATGCTGCAGCCCGTCAAGGCAAAGGTGGCGAGGAGCGCGAGGAGGGTGAATGCGACGATGGAGCGAAAGGACCCTTTCGTGAAGTTGTCCAAAACTGCCGGGCCTCCTTCCGAGTTAAGAGTAATCCCTGAGTTTCTTTATTATTTACTGATATTTTCGCCAAAAAGGGAAAGGAATCCTGCTGATGAAAAACCTAATGCACCAGTTATGGCAGATTTGTGCGAAAAAAGCGGCTGAGGGAGAAGCGGGGTACCGTAAGCCGCTGCTGGCCGCCGTTCCACTGTCCGACCCTCGCGTCGAGCGATTGAGAAGGAGCCATCCCGAACTGGTTGATCCGGCGGCCTGCCTGGTGGGAGCGCGCAGCATCGTCGCTGTATTTCTCCCTTTCCGGCGAGAACTGGTTGCTGCGAACCGTAGCGCCGATTATCCGACAGAATCCTGGGCCCGGGGGTATGTGACGACAAACAGCCTGCTCGCCGAGATCGCCGCCGCGTTGACGGCGGAGCTTGCGAAAGCGGGGATCTCCGCCGAGACGGCGAAACCGACCTACGACTTTGACAAGGAACGACTGATCGCCGCCTGGTCCCACAAGCATATGGCCTGGGCTTGCGGACTAGGAGAGTTCGGGCGGCACCAGATGCTGATCACGCCGGCGGGAACGGCGGGCCGCTTCATCTCGCTGGTTATTGATCAGACGGTTAACGAAGGGCCGGGGATCTGGCGACCCGAGAGGGGCGACTTCAGCCCTCCGGCGCCAGGACTCTGCCGGGAAGCCGCCGGTTGCCGGGCTTGTGAGCGGGCTTGTCCCACCGGCGCGCTGTCGGCGACACCCTTTGACCGCCATCGGTGCTACGCCTTTCTCTTGAAGGTGGACCGCGCCTATGACCATCTGCCATTGAGCGATGTCTGCGGTTTCTGCGCCTGCGCCGGTCCTTGCGCCGTCATCGGTGATGAAGAATAAACAAGATTTGCGCCTTTCCAAGGGCAAATCGAAAGATGTATAATAATTAGTATACAGGTAGACAAGGAGATGGGGGGAAGCGATATGTTTTTCAGCCGAAACCAGAGCAGCGGCCCTGTGACGATACCGGCCAACATGTCCATCAACGTAACCGGTGAAGAGGCGCAAGTGGCGAAAAAGCTGCTCAACCTCAGCACCCGCGATCTGGCATTGCTGGCGGAACTGCGCCCTTTGATCGAGCCGCGTCTCGATGAGGTGGCGAATAATTTTTACAAGCAACTCCTTGCGATCCCTGAACTAAAAGCGTTTATCGAAACCCATTCAACGGTCGACAAGCTGCGGGTGACCTTCAAGGGGTACCTGAAGAGCCTCTTCACCGACAAGGTGGATGACCGCTATATCGAACAGCGTCAGACGATCGGTCATGTACATAACCGGATTAAACTGCCGGCTTACTGGTACACTGCCGCTTACCAGGCGCTCTTTAACGCGATGATTCCCATTCTGGATGAGATGCGGGACAAGGGGCGCGCGCTGGAGATCAACACGGCCTTGCAACGCCTGACCAACCTGGATCAGCAGACGGTCATGTCTTCCTATATCACCGATTACATGGCAGAGATTGATAAGAAGGGCGAATTGGAGTTGGCCCTCAACGATATTCAACTCCTGCAAAACCGGGTCAACGACTCCAGCCAGACCTTGGCGGCGACGGCTGAAGAGACGGCGGCGTCGGCGGCCGAGATGGCCTCGGCGGCCCAGCGCATCGCCCACAACGCCGTACAGGCCACCCAGTTCGCCAGCCAGGTCAATCAGTTGGCGGAAAGCGGCGAGAAACGGATCCAGCAGACCGGCACAGCGATTGAAAACCTCAACGACCTGATTCAAGGGATGCAGGACAAGATCAAGGCCCTTGACGAGAGCTCCGAGAAGATCGAATCGATCGCTGGCGTCATCCAGGGCATCGCCACGCAGACAAACCTGCTCTCCTTGAACGCCGCCATCGAAGCCGCCCGGGCCGGCGAATCGGGCCGCGGCTTCACCGTTGTCGCCAACGAGGTGAAGAAGCTAGCCGGTTTCTCGGAACAGTCGGTCCAGGAGATCGCCGAAATGATCCAGATCTCGCGCCAGCATACGCTGGAGGTCTCTCAGGCCATGGTCGAGACGAGCAAGGCCATGGACGCGGCGTCCCAACAAGCGGCTGAGGTTGTCCGCAGCTTCGGCGAGATCATCAAGTCCATCGGCAACAACCAGGATAAGGTGAAGCAGATCGCGACGGAGATAGAGAGCCTGACGACGACCTCCAAGCAGATCGAGGAGGCCTCTGACGAGGTGGCCCGGTCCGCCGAGGCGCTCTCGGTCATGGCCATCAACCGCTAAGCGACAGCGCAAATGGAAAGCCACGGACCTCTGCCAAGGAGGGCGTGGCTTTTTTGCTTTTGCGTAAGCTAAAGATCACTATCGCCGTGATTGAGGCGTGACGGGAAGGGGGGGAATCGTTGAAAAAAGGTCTGAGAGGGATCGCCCTGCCGCTCCTGTTCGTTGCGGCGATCGCTGTTGCCGCCCTGGCGCCGGGCTGCGGGTGGAAGAACGGCGCCGGATCAGGGGCTGGAGGCGCCCATGAGAGGGTCCCTGTCAATGGGGAGAAGGCCAGTGCGACCGCCGTAGGAGCGTCAGAGACTGGCCGAAGTGAAGATGCGAAGGCATCTGTCGCGCCGCAGCAACGTCCGGTCACGATCACGCTGGCAGCAACGGGGGATGTGTTGATCCATGATTCCATGATCGCCGCCGGTCAGGAGGCTGACGGGAGCTACCGGTTCGAACATTTCTTCGCCAAGATCAAGCCCTACATCCAGGCTGCTGATGTGGCTGTGGCTGACTTTGAGGGCACCATGGCCGGCGCTGAACGGGGCTATTCAGGCTACCCGCTCTTCAGTTGCCCTGACGCCATGGCGACGGCGCTGGCGGACACCGGTTTTGACGTAATCACCGTCGCGGGGAACCACATCTTGGACAAAGGAGCCGCCGGCGCTATGCAGACGATCGACCGCCTGGAGGAGAACGGCATCGTCCCGGTCGGCGCCTTTCGCAGCGCCGAAGAGCGAAAGCGCATCGTTATCCGCGAGGTCCAAGGGGTAAAACTCGCCTTTCTGGCCTACACCTACGGAACGAACGGCATCCCGATCCCGCAGGACAAGCCATGGCTGGTCAACCTGCTTGACACGCAGGCCGTAGCGCAGGATGTGGCGGAAGCGCGAAGCCTCGGCGCCGATTTCGTCGTCGCCTCGCTCCACATGGGCGACGAGTACCAGCGGCAACCGAACGCTTTTCAGAAGGAGTGGGTCGACCGGGCCGTCAAGGCGGGCGTCGATGTGATCCTCGGCAGCCACCCCCATGTGCTCCAGCCCTTCGAGAAGCGGAAGGCCGGCGAAAAGGATGTCTTTGTCGCCTACTCGCTGGGGAACTTCATCTCCGCCCAGAAGGGGCGCTACCGCGACGCCGGGGCGATCCTCTTTATCCCCCTGGAAAAGGGAACGGACGGTTCCGGCAAGGCTTACACCCGCATCGGCGACATCCGTTACGCGCCAGTCTGGACAGACCGTTACAACCGGCGAGGCCGGCAGGATTACCGGGCAATTCCTGTCGCTGACGCCTTGAGGGATTGGCGGGAAAAAAGCGACCCCTTGCTGACGGCTGACGATGCGGCCATGCTTCAGCAGGCTTGGAAGGATACGACGGAGCATCTCGGGACGGGATATGTGGAGTCGGTGAACGAACTGAAATAGTAGAAAGCCACGCATGCGATTCGGCGATGCGTGGCTTTTTCGTTCAAGGGCTTCCGGGCCGGGCAGGATAGCGCGAATGTTCGCTTATACGTTTTTTTCATGGAGGTATCCCCCGGTTGCGCCAATGGCGGCAAGGCGGGCAAAGATCAGGAGAAAGACAATGGCCTGTTGCAGCAAAAAAGCGACGGAAAGCCCGGTGATTCCTGTGGCCGGCCAATGTTGGAGCGCCCACAGCACAACAGCGACTCCGGCGAGGAAGGCTGCATGCAAACTGAGCCGGACCAGGAGCAGAGGCGCCATGTGCCGGGGCAATGTGGCGATGGTGGAACGGAGGGCCGTCAGGCTGTCCAGTTTCCGTTCTGCCCCACTGACGACCAGGCGCCAGCGGGCGGTGTCGCCGGCGAGGGTGAGAAGGTCAATAAGCGCCATCAGGGCGACGATGAGGACCGAGGCGATCAAGATGGAAGGGAGCGGCGACCAGGGAACGGCGTCGACCCAATCGGCGGATCGGCGGTAGATCCACCAGAGGAAGAGCCAGGCGGGCGCCAGCCAGAGAGCAATCGCAAAGCTCGCGAAGCCCCAACGACCGGTCCCCTCAAAAAAAGTTTTTACGAGGCCGGTCCGGTGTCTCGGGAAGACGAGGCGGTGGCGGAGAGCCGACCAGATGCCGACCTGTAAGAAAGGGCTGAACAAGGCGAACAGGAGTAAGGGCATCCATAGCAGGGTTTGCCAGAGCCGCCCAGCCACGGTCGACGAGAAGGGCAGCATCAGGTCGTGATAAAGGGAAATTTGCATGGCATCCCAGTCGCGGGGGCTGCTCCCTGCAATGAGTGAAATTGCGGGGACGCCAGCGGCGCTATTGCTAGCAGAAGCGGATAGGTCCGTCGGTGCGGATAAGACGGCAGAAGCAGATAACGCCGCAGGCGGGGGCAGGGCATGGACCAGATAGGAGTAAAGGGGGAACAGCAATGGGAGCAACAAAAGCGCCTGAAAGAGCCAGGTGATAAGGGCGATGGGCCAGAGAGACAGGGACAACCGAACGCCGACTCGGCATAGGGACCACAGGCGCACCAGGGTAATCACCTCCCTGGTCACATCCTATGGTTGTTTTCGATAGGTCAGACCGGCGGAAAAATGCCCAGGGCAACCGCTTGATGTTCTCGAAAAATCGCCTCGGCCGTTTCTTGTTCCTTCTCTGTGTCGCATTCCACTGAGACGATGATCTCCCCCGAAGGGCCAGAATCGTTGTGACGCAAGTTCTTGTTTATCTTTTTATCGATCAAATACCCGATGCCTGCCCCGAGAAAAAATCCGATGATCCCAAGGGCAATCGGTCCGATATACACGACAGAGCCGAAAATAACACCGAACAACATGCCGATTGTCGCAGACATGGCCATGCCATCCAACAAACTGATTCCGTCCGACTTGTACATCGAATCGATGACCTGGGGGGCTGCTCTCGCCGTCGCGTCAAGGGGTATGACGCGCATTTTTTCCTGGCGAAACCCTTTTTCCTGCAACGCATAAATCCCCAAGGCTGTCTTCAGGGAAGTTTTGAACAACCCATAGATCACCGGCATATGATCACCGCGTTTAGTATAAACGAAAAAAATATGGCTATTCTAAGCAGCAAAGTCAAGCTGGGGGATGGGCCATGAGTCAGTTCCGCATCAAGCGAATGCATATGTCTGGCATCTCGCTGGGGATCTTTCATAAAAAAAAACCATGGATGGCTGCCTGGTGGTCGGCGGCCTTACCTGGTCTGGGACATTTATGTATGGGTGAATATTTTAAGGGCCTTATCCTCATGACCTGGGAAACCTACGTCAATACGAAGGCCCACGTGAATATGGCCATACTGTATACCTTTACGGGAAAGTTTCAGGCTGCTCGCGATATCATCGATGAAGGGTGGGCACTGGTTTATGTTTCCATTTTTTGCTTTGCTATCTTTGATGGCTACCTGATGAGCATTGAATTAAATACCTTTTCTGACTTGGAGCGACAACAGAAAAAAAGATATTTTAGGTTTACCCATTATTCCATTTGGGGATTCAATTATTTAAGTCATAAAAATCCCTGGATTGCGGCAGGCTGGTCCGCCCTATTTTCCGGGTTTGGTCATATCTACAACATGAAGACATTCAAGGGCGTCATCCTCTTACTGTGGTTGGTGACCATCATCTTCTTTTCCCATTTTCCTCAAGCAGTCATATATACATTTACCGGTCGATTTCAAGAGATCGGCACTCTGTTGGACTATCATTGGCTGATGTTTTTTCCGTCCATTTATGTGTTTGGCATTTGGGATTCCTATAACGACGCCGTGGAAATGAACAAGCTTTTTGAAGAGGCTCTCAAGCGCCATCTCAGAGAACGGTTCAACCAAGGGATAGTGCCCTATCATTTAAGAGGCAAGTAGCCAGAGAGGGATGCATCTTCGAATTTGCGAAGAGGATGCATCCCTTCGTTTTTTTCACCCACATTCCTATGCCCCTCTTACAATGGAGGGAACTTGTCCGGAAGAAGCGTGGGAAAAAGAGAGCCATTTTACGGGTATTGGAATTAAATTCAAATCATTCTTTTTGAGCAGATAAGCACCATAAGCACAGAGGAGGGATGACTTCTGGAAATCGTTACGCCAGGTTTTTTCAGCGCATTACTTGCGATTGTCGCCATCGATTTGGTGCTTGCCGGGGATAATGCCATCGTTATCGGGATGGCGGCAAGAAATCTGCCGAGGGAACATCAGCGAAAGGCCATCCTTTGGGGCACGGTAGGGGCGATTGTCATACGCGCGGGCGCTACCGTTGCCGTCGTATGGCTGTTGAAAATCCCCGGCTTGCTCTTAATCGGTGGCTTGTTGTTGCTCTGGATCGCCTATAAGTTGATCGTCGAAGAGAAAGAGCATGACATTAAGGCGGAAAAGAATCTGCTCGGAGCGATCCGAACGATCGTCGTCGCCGATGCGGTGATGGGGATCGACAATGTGCTGGCCGTCGCCGGCGCCGCCCATGGAAGCTTCCTTCTCGTGATCCTCGGCCTTTTGATCAGTCTTCCCATTGTCGTATGGGGTAGTACCCTCTTTATTCGATTGGTGGAACGATTCCCGATCATCCTCTACCTTGGCGCTGGAGTGATCGCCTGGACAGCGGGCTCCATGGTAACAGGTGAGCCGATCGTCAAGGGTCTCACTGTCCAAACGCCGGCACTGACATGGGTAGTGCCCGCCATTTTCACGGTAGGGGTCATCGCACTCGGCTGGAACCAAAGGCAGGCATCCGTAAAGGCTGCTCAGAGAAAGCAATTCGAGGAAAATGAGTAAAACGACCTGGAGAATCGATTCGAGACAGGCGAAGTCATGTTGTAATCAAAACCCGACCCCCATCAACCCCTGACAAACACTCATCACAAACAGCGACCACCGCACCGCTGCTGCGCTGTTCTGCTCCTTTGCCCAGTAATTGTTCAACCGGTTGATGTCCAAGGCCAGCTTTTCTCCCGGATCTACCACTACCGCCTCTGGCTCCGCTCCGGACAGGGTGAGTTCCTTGTACCGTTCTCCATCATCCCAGAAAAACCGCTGCACTTGCCCGTCTTTTACGACGACAGCCACTTCCACAGGCGCCCGCAGTTCGCCCCGGCGGTCGATGCGGATCGTCCAGGCGGGGCCATGGGGTGTGTTCACCATCCGGACGGGGCCGACGGCGTCGTCGAGGGCGCCGGGGGTGGAGAGCCATTGTTGAAAGAGCTTCGCTGCCGGATCGCCCGCCATTTCGGCGACGATGCGCAAGAAATCGTTTGTCCCAGGGTGGCGGAAAGACCAGCGACTAAAGTAGGTCGATAGGACCGCCTGCATCTTCTCTTCGCCGATCAGCCGTTCCAATGAATAGAGGGCGAGGGCGGCCCGGTTGTAGACGGAGACGGCGTAGGACTGTTCAGAGGCGAATTTCCAGGAGTCTAACCGGATCGGGTCAGGGACCCAGGGGCCGAGGGCGGCGCGAAAAAGTCCCGGGCAGCCGTCACTCAAGGGTTGGTCTGACAACGGAAAGCCGAAGAAGCGAACAGGGATGCGCGTGTCCGCCTTGTAGCGTTCCAGGATCTTGCCTTCGGCGTAGGTGGTCAGCCCCTCGTCGAGCCAGGCCTCCTCAAACTCGTTGCTCGCCACGAGGCCGTACCAGTACTGGTGGGCCGCTTCGTGGATCAGCACACGATCCGGTTCGGCGGAACGTTCGCCGGGGAAGTTCGGCGTGCCGCCAGTGATCAGGGTGGGATACTCCATCCCGCCAGCGCCGGGGGCGTCGTTGGGCGGGTCGATGACGGTCAATGTGGTATAGGGGTAGGGGCCGTAGGTGGCCAACCCCTCCAGGGCGGCGGCGACGGCGTCCAGTTGCCGCTCCGCCGTGTGGACATGGTTCAACTGGCAATAGAGGCGAATTTCCACCGGCCGTCCTCCTGGGGGCGTGACGGTGCGCGTGAAGAGGCGAAAGCGCGAGTCGGCGGACCAGGCGAAGTCGTGGACCCAGGACTGGCCGAAACGGACTGTTTGAAGGCCCTCCTGTTCCACCGGCGGCGCCGTTTCCTGGCCAGTGGCGCCCACGGTGTACCCTTTGGGCAGGGTGATCTGCACGTCATAGTTGGCGAAGTTGGCGTAAAACTCGCTGTTGGCGTGAAACTGGTGCAGGTTGAAGCCTTCCTGGGTCCGGCCCCGCTGGCCGTAGCGCTCAAAGGCGGCTAGCTTGGGATACCACTGGCCGGCCATGACGAAAGGCCCCGCCGTGCCGGAGCGGGCGTAGACGCGGGGCAGCCGGGTGCGAAACTCGATGGTTAACTCCAGCGTCTGGTCGGGGCGGAGGGGACGCGGGAGGTCGACGGTGGCCAGGGTTTTATCGTCGGGGTTGTTGTCGTCCGGTTGGATGAAGCGAAAAGCTTTGGTCACGTCAACGCGCTGCCCGTCATAGTGGGCGGTGATCCGGGTCACTTCCATCTCGCCGTCGTCGCCTTGACCGGCACTGTATCCCCGGTGCCTGCCCGACGATTCTTTCTGAAAGGTGGAGCCGGGCCGGAAGGCGTTGGGGTAGAGGTGAAGCGCCAACTGGTTCAGCGGCTGGGCGCCGGGAAAGCGCCAGGTCAGGTCTACTCGGCCGGCGATGGTTGTCGTCTCGGGGAAATAGCGGCACTGGATCCGGTAATCGAGGGGCGGCGCTGAGGTCGGGAGCAACGATTCTTCGGCATAGGCGGCCGGGAGTTTGCCGAGGGCGAGCGGGTCGAGCGGGAAAAGGCTGATCGCCGACAGGGCGATCGCGAAAATCAAGGTGATGGGGATAGGAAGAATATGGGCGACACGAGCGTGTGCAGCCATGCTTATCCACTCCTTGCGGGCGAATCCCTTTTCTCCCTATAGCATGCCAGTTCCGGCAGCAGAACATGAGGTTGCGCCAGTTCTAGCCGAAAAGGTTGGCGCATAGGGTGTGGGATAGACGGGCCTTAAGAAGGAGGGAGTATGGTGGGCAATCCCCTCGACGGGACGGCTTTTGAGTTTTTGCGCTGGGCCTGGTGGAGCCTGCACATCCCGGTGATCATGATGCTCTTTTACCTCGGCCACCGCTATTGGCCGAAGCGTCGTTGATTTTTAACGGAGCGCTCACACTTCCTTAACGTGGCGGCGCTATGCTGTTACTGTGCGATTGAACGCATGCAGTCGGCTGCCAAAGAATACCGCCTTCGATGGCTGGATACTCTGATGGCTGAATACAGGGATGGTTGGATAATCTAATCTGGGATTCAGAGCCCTTGGCGGACTCTTTTTTAAACCAGCGATCTATCCTGGCCGGCGACGGCTGGAATTTTTTTATCCGCAATTTTGCGTCCCAGCGATTTCCTTTACCAGGAACCCCCTGCCTTGCCCCCTAATATCATGATTGCAGATGAGATTTTGTTTTTTGGGAGGCAGCGGCTATGGATTTGAACAACCTGAAAGAGGTTCTGGGACAGTTGTTGAATCAGGGCAATTTGAATCTGCCCATTGGCGCCGATCAGGAAAAGCAGGTCAAGGGGTTCATCGACAAAGTGAAACAGAAGAAGGGGCTGAGCGACAACGAGCGCAATCAGGCTGTCCAACTGGTGTCACAGTTTACGCGGTACCTGTCGCCGGAACAGGGCAACCAGATCAAAGGCTTGCTCGATCAACTGATGAGGACCCAGAAGGTGTCTGACAAAGACAAGGCGGCTTTGGAACAGATCCGGAAGATGCTCTAAACCCCATGGAAAAACCCCCGCGCCTGCGGGGGTTTTTCCATGGGATGCGATGATATCGGAGTGCTTTGGTATTGTGATTGTGGTATCATGTCAAGAAATACAACCGTAAAGGGGTATGGAACATGAGCCACATCAAAGACCAGGTGTACCGCATCATCCGGGAGTTGCAAGAGACATCGATGGATAACCTCATCGTCCAGATGTTCGGCGGCAGCCTGATTTCGACCGGGCAGATGGCTGAATTGGATCAGGCCGTCCATGAACTGGTTGCCGAGGGAAAAGTGGAACGAAACATATTGGGCATCCGCCTTCTATCATAACGCTCAGCGAAACGCCTCTGCGGGCTCTCGGGCTGCGGCCCGCGATGCCGGTGGAAGGGCCGCCAGCGCCCCGAGCAGAATGGCCAGGAAAAGGACTCCCGCTACAGGCAACGCCGGGAAGGAAGGGAAGTGTCCGCCTCACTCTGTTCTGTTATCCCGATCAGATGTCCTCTATGTGAATCGCTGATAAAGTTCCTGTCGCGCTATCCGAAGTGCCGTTTTCTTTTATCGAAAAAAAAGGTCATTGCATTGACGTTGAAAATCGTTATCAATTAAAATAAAATCGCCGGGCTTCACAGGAAAAAGGTTCCCTCTTCCGAGGAGACCAGGCGGAACGGCATGGCATAGCGGTGTTACATAAAGGAGGATCCCCATGTCCGGCATCAGGGAGTTTGCGAACCCAGCATTCCATCAGACCTTCGATCTGGCGACGCCGGCTCATATCGCGCTGCCTGACTTGATCGGCGGTTTTTCACTGGCCATCGACCTGGCGGAAGGCAAGCCCTTGCGCCACGCCCAGTCGATCTCCTTTTTGGCTGATCATGTGGCCCAGGCGCTGAGCATCGGCGGGAGTGAGCGGGACGCCCTCTACTATGCTTCCCTGCTTCATGATATCGGTGTTTCTTCCCAAAACCAACTCTGTCCCCTCTGTCAGGTTTTTGAAGAGGAGGGGAACCTCGATTCCGTCGGTAGTCTGATAGATGCTGATCAGGCCTTGCACCGGCGCTGGGAGAAGTGGGACGGAAGTGGTCCCAGGGAGTTGCGCGGGCAGGCGATCCCGCTGGTGTCGCGCATCCTGTCCGTGGCTGTCGCCGCCGAACGGGCCGGCGGGAAGCGCCGTGATTTTTGGAACTGGCGGACGCGGGTGGAGGATTATTTCCGGCGCGACACGGGTCTCTTCGATCCGGCCATCGTCGCCGCCTTGAAGGCGCTGTTGCGGGACCGCGCATTTTGCCTCGACCTCTTCGCATTTACACAGGGACGCGCTGTTGACCGCTTCCGTCCCGACGAGACGATCGCCCTGGCCGGCGGGACGATGCACCTGCTCGGCAAGGCTTTCGCGCGCTTTATCGACGTGAAGACGCCCTTCACGGCCGATCACAGCCGCAATGTGGCCGACTGGTCCCGGCGGATCGCCGGCGCCATGGATCTGCCGGAAGAGCGAAACCATCAGATCTATCTGGCCGGGCTGCTCCACGATCTCGGCAAGATCGCCATCCCGAAGGCGATCCTGGAGAAACCGGGGCCTTTGTCGGCAAAGGAATTTGATCTGGTGAAGAACCATCCCTACTACACGGCCTGTATATTAAATCAGATCCCAGCCCTCGAGACGATCTCCCTCTGGGCCTCTGCTCACCATGAGCGGCTCGACGGTTCCGGCTATTTTCTCGGGATCCCCGGTGAGTTGCTTCCGCTGGAAGCGCGCATCATCGCTGTCGCCGATGTCTATGAGGCATTAGCGGCCGACCGTCCCTACCGCAAAGGGTTGGAGACAGCGGTCATCCAGAGGATGCTGAAAGATATGGCCCACCGGAGGCATTTGGATGCCGACGTGGTCGAGGTTCTCAATGGGCTTCTGGGCCGACACCTTTGTTGAGCAGAAAAGTTGCACCAATTTTTTCCGCCTCCAGTACACTATAGTGGATGTATTGGGACGCCACAGGATCCGGAGGTGGGGCCATGAGGCGAAGCACAGGCGCCCGGCGCCGCTCCAGCGGCAACGGCAGTCGGCGCCGGGGTCACATGCCCGGCGATATTGTGAGCTTATTGGAGGCGGAGGAACGGCAAGCTTTAGAGGGGACGCGGAAGAGTCGAAGAAAAACGAAGAAGAAGAAAAAAACATCCATACTCCTTCCCTGGGAGGAAGAATCGCGCCCCGTCAAGGGCGACAGGACTGGAAAGGACAATGGCGCAAAAAAGAAAAGCGGCAAGAAAACTGCCGCTCAGGATGACGTGAAGGTGTCCAGCGAAAACGACGGCGATGGGAATGCCGCATCATCATCGGATGTGGGCTCCCTCCTCTCCAATCTACTGGCTTTGCCGGGCGCGGGGGGCGCAGGAGAGAACTCCGGCGATAGCGGTGACAACAGTGGGTCTGCTGACAGCGGTGACGGGGGCAGTGGTGAATCGTTAGCGCTGCTGCGGTCGTTGATGTCCAAGGGGCTCGATCTGGAGCGGATCGAAAAAGAGGTGGCTCGCCTCAAGAGCAATGTCCACCGGATGGAATCGATGGCGAAAGAGGCCGACGGCGCACTCGATTCCCTGGTGCGGACCATGGGCTATTTCGGCATCAAGCCAAAACGAGGCACGTGGGTTCATAACCGGATGCGCCGTCTGGAAGAACAGGATGTGGTTGCCGCTGCGGCGTCCTCAGCGCCGGCGCCCGCCGGCACTGGCGCAGGCGGTCTGGACCTGGGCGCCATGATGAACCTGGCCTCCATGTTCCTGGGCAGCGGCGGTGGCGGCGCTGCAGCCGCCGCGCCGGCCTCGAAAGGGATCATGAGCATGGCGATGAACCTGATGAAGTCGCCGACGGTGCAGAATCTGGTGCTCGACGGCATCGCCAGGTTTTTGAAAAAGTAAAATCACAGAAAGGGATCACTCCGGAACGACTAGGCCGGAGTGACTTTTTTGTCAAACAGGAAAAGTACAGATTATTCGAGAAATAAAGTCCGCAAATATTTGTGCATGCGTCAGCTTTCTCCATTTCGGTGATTGAAATCACAATATACACACTGATGTTTTTGTACACTGGGAGAAGACAGCGGAAGGGGGTAGAGGGAAACAGGAAGAGAGAGCCTAACAGGCTGTCTCTTTTTGCGCCATTTATCGCAATAGTTGATTACCTTGTTAGTTCTTCACTCGAAGTCCTGACAAAAGTAATGATAGCTTAAACCGCAGATTATCGACGAGCGGCATGTCCACGTTGCTTGTCATCGTTGTATGCAGTAAGCCCATGAGTGTCTCATAGATCACCTCAAAGGGAATATCGGTGCGAAAAAGGCCTTTTGCCTGCCCGTCTTTGATAACGTTTTGCAGAATCTCTTTGAAAAAAGAACCATGAGGAGGGTTGTGCCTGGCTGCCCCTTTTTCAACAGGGGCTATCAGTCGGAGGAGAGTCTGATGCGCTTGAAAGCGCTTTGCTGTAG
Organism: Heliomicrobium sulfidophilum; assembly: GCF_057715735.1. Taxonomy (NCBI): domain Bacteria; kingdom Bacillati; phylum Bacillota; class Clostridia; order Eubacteriales; family Heliobacteriaceae; genus Heliomicrobium; species Heliomicrobium sulfidophilum. The sequence goes on along the minus strand of NZ_JBVTZZ010000005.1, from coordinate 349,493 downwards.
CCAGCAGCATCTCTGTCAGCTTTTGCGGCGCCTCCAAATCTGATTGGGCGTACTGTGCGTACGATTGTTTTGCTTCTTCGATTCTCTCGGCGAGACAGTGTTTGAGGATGTCTTCTTTCGTCTGAAAATAGTTATAAAAGGTGCCTGTGCCAAGATCGGCTTTTTGCATGATTTCAGCAATGGACGTGTCTTGAACACCTTTCTCAAGGAAAAGCGTCAGGGCCGCATCGATAATAGACTGTCTTGCTTGCAACTTTTTTCGTTCTCGTCGATTCACAGGTTCTTTCATCCGATTATACCCCTCGCGCGGAAACAAACTCGGTTCTTCCAACAGTATATCAAACATCCCGGCAGCGCAACCCATTTGGATAGTCAATATAGCTTACGCCGTTCTTTTGCCGCGAGGCCCGGTGTTTGATTGTGAAGTGAAGCAGGCGCCCGAGGGTCAATCGGTAGAACTACCAGTTATCCTCCACTGTGTCAACCGTATCTTTGACGACATTGGCGCAGGTCACAAAAACACCGCGTTCTTTAGCCTGTTGAATTTCTTCCGGCTTGCTGAAGTCGATGCCCGTAATCCCACTGCAGGTGAAACAACCGTATTTTGCCTTTATTGTGTCCATCAACAGGTGTGTGAGCGCAAATGTTTTGCTTTGTTCCTGGGGATTCGGAGGCTGATCAGTTCCGTGCTTTAGACCTAGCGCCATGACGGCGCCGCTGATGGCGCCGCAGATATGACCACTACTGGCGATTCCGCCGCCAAAACCGGCAGCCATTTTTACGGCAGTAGCCCGGTCTAGATTGAACTGTTCACCCAAAGTCGCCAGGACGGCCTGGCTGCAGAAAAAACCGTTGCTAAACATCGCCATTGCCTTGTCAGCGTTTTTCATCGCAAAGCTCCTTCTGTTTCGTTGTTGATTTTTGAAATGAATCAGATAAATGAATATATTCAAAAATGAATATATTCATATTTATATCTTACCGACTGCTTATGTGACTGTCAATAGCTTATCGGCGACGCTGTTTGTTAAAATGTAAGCAACAATAACAACAAAAGGGGGCGCTGCTATGGGGCGCCAAGGAGGACATACAATGAAACTGACTGTTGTCGTTGAAAATACCGTCCCAGGCGCTGGGTGGCGGCCTGCCACTGCACCGGCTTCGCCGTCCTGGCCCGGATGGCCGGGATGTTCGTAAACCGGTGCGTTCCCGCCTTTACGGGGACGGTATTATCGTTTTAATTCGGCGATGATTCTCAACGAAAGCGGATGTCAGCCCTTTTCAACTGTAGACGGCAAATGTCTTACTCCCATTCAGTGGGAACGCAGATCGCTTGACCGATCAGGAGCGCGTTGGGGTTAATCCCCCGGTTGGCCCGGACCAGGGACTCGACGCTGATGTTGAAGCGCCTGGCGATGGAAAAAAAGGTGTCTCCCCGCTGAATCAGGTAGCGCCGTGAGGCAGGCGGGCAGGTGACGGGCGGTGTGGCCAGGGGGATGCAGATCACCTGGCCCGCAAAGAGACGCTCTGGATCGATGCCTGGATTGGCTTCGATCAGGTCGTCAAGAGAGACGTTGAACAAGTCGGCCAGCGAAAAGAGGTTGTCTCCCGGCTGGACTGTATAGAAGTTTCGTTCGGGGCAGGGCGGGTAGATAAGTTGTCGGGGGACGCAGATCGTCGTTCCAATGGGAAGGGCGTTGGGATCTAAAAGGGGATTGGCCGAGATCAAGGCGGCCAGGGTCGTGTTGAACCGGCGGGCGATGGCATAGAGGTTGTCGCCGGGCCGGATCGTATAGGGTGACGTTGCCGGCGGGCACTCGGGCATACAGGAACACCTCCGCGAAGCTTTTCGCTTATAAGGTATTCCCTGTGGGATAAAATGGAACAGGCCGCCTCTCACGAGGCGGCCTTCTGCCGGCGGTAACGGACGGTTCGAAAGCGCCCTACCCTGGTCTGTTTTTGCCCTTCCATTCCCATGGCGCCCTTTCCGGCCAGCAGTCCCAGGGCGAAGCCGATCATGACGAGTCCCAGCGAGCCCATAAAACCCATGCGCAGGATCCTTCCCATCGACGAAAGCACCTCCGCCTTTAGTATGCCAGCGCTTCCTGTTCATATGAAGCGGCGGGGGATCGGAAGCCGCCTGTCGCTGCCGCATTGGGGGCAGACGAAGAGATGGGTGCAGGCCTCTGCGGCGTCATGGCCGGATTCAGAACCGGTGAGGCCTTGCTGAAGGATGCCGCTGGCCGATTCGGGATGGCCGAGCCCCTTCGGCGCCCTTTGGTTCGCGGCAATATGGTTGCCGTCATGAAGCGTTTCACCGAACTGGTCATCGATATCATAGGGGCTGTAGGGCTGGGCGTAATCCTCCAGCCGCCCCCGGTCCTCCATCAGGGCGCTGCAGCGGCGGCAGGGGATGGAGACGCGGACCATGCCGTTGCAGGCGGGACAGACCGATTCCAGGTTGCATCACCTGTCTCTGTTCAGATTCTCACCTGGTTCTCACTCGTAGCGGAGGGCGTTAATCGGGTCAAGGCGGGAGGCCTGCAGCGCCGGGTAGAGGCCGAAGAGGAGGCCGATGCCGGAGGCGCCCAGGACGCCGAGTAAGAGGGCCTCCCCGGAGAGGTACAGGCCGCCCGTGTCCCAGCCGGCCCATTGAGCCAGCCCGTAAACGGCGAGGACCGACAAGGCAGAACCGGCCATGCCGCCGGTCGCGCCCAGGAAGAGCGCCTCCAGGAGAAACTGGGCCACGATCTGGCCAGGCGTCGCCCCCAGGGCGCGCCGGATGCCGATCTCCCGCGTCCGTTCCCGCACGGAGACGAGCATGATGTTGAGGATGCCGATGCCGCCGACGGCGAGAGAGATGGCGGCGATGCAGGCCAGGAAGGCTGTCAGCGTGCCCAGGATCTTGTCGCTCGCCTGAAGGGCGTCGTTCTGGGAAAAGACCTGCACATCTTTTTGACGGTGCGACTTGGCCAGCGCAGAGAGGATCCGCTCCCGCACCTGGGGGACCTGGGCAGGGTCTGCGGCGCGCACGAAGATGACGCCGATGTTTTTTAGGCCCGAAACGTCCTGGACGGCAGTCACCGGCGCCACGACGATGCGGTCGCGGTCATGGACGAGGGCCCGTCCTTTTTCCTTTAAAGTGCCGATGACCCGGAAGGTGGCGCCGTTCAGGCGGATCATGCGCCCCTCGGCCTCCCTGTTCCCGAAGAGCTTTTCCTTCGCTTTGGCGCCGAGGAGGACCACGTGACTGCGGGCGATGACCTCGCTGGCCTGGAACATGCGCCCGCTGGCCAGTTCATAACCGTGGACCGGGAGAAAATCGGCGTTGTCGCCGTAACAGGTCACGCCCAGGCCGGCATTGGCCGTTTCAGCCCGGGCCGGTACGGTCAGGTTGGGGTTGACCTTGTCCACGCCGTCGATCTGCCGCAGCCGTTCGGCGTCGTTGATCGTCAGGTTCATAGTGATAAAGCCGGGACCATGACCGGCATCCTCCCGTCCCGGCATGACCATCAGCAGGCCGGCGCCCAGTTCGGCGATCTGACCTGATACCTGTCGCCGCACCGTATCTCCAAGGGACATGAGGGTGACGACGGCGAAGACGCCGATGACGACGCCGAGCACTGTCAAGCTGGAACGGAGACGGTGGGCGGCGATGCCCTCGGCGGCCAGGCGGATATATTCACGCAGTTGCACTGAGCTTCCCATCCTTAATCCGGACGATCCGGTCGGCCCAGTTGGCCACATCCGGGTCATGGGTGACCATGACGATCGTCTTGCCTTCCCGGCGCAGGGCCGCAAACAGTTCGAGGATCTCCCGGCCGGTCTGCTGGTCCAGGTTGCCTGTCGGTTCATCAGCCAGGATCAGCGCCGGTTCGTTGGCCATCGCCCGGGCGATGCCGACGCGCTGCCGCTCGCCGCCGGAGAGTTCTGTCGGCCGGTGGTGCAGCCGGTGGCCGAGGCCGACCCGTTCCAGCAGTTCCTTCGCCCGGCGGCGCCGCTCTTCCGGCGGGACACCGGCGTAAAAAAGGGGCGTTTCCACGTTGCGCCAGGCTGTCAGGCGCGGGAGCAGGTGGAAGGACTGAAAGACAAAGCCCACCATGGCGTTGCGTAGGCGGCAGAGTTCCTTTTCGGCCAGGCTGGCTGTCTCATGGCCGGCCAGCCGGTACTGTCCCTCACTGGGCCGGTCCATGCAGCCGATGAGGTTCATCAGCGTTGACTTGCCGCTTCCCGAGGGACCCATGACCGCCAAAAACTCGCCCGTCGCCACCGTCAGGTCGATGCCGGAGAGCACCTGCAGGCGGCTGTCGCCGAAGGGGAAGGACTTGCCGACGTCAGTCATCTCGATCAGGCAACCTTTTTGGGCTTCTGGAGAGGCTTCTGGTGATCGGTTCATGTCTTTGTGCCATCCTCTGCCTTGGGCCGCTCCTCCGCCTTCGGGCGAACACTCTGCCCTGATGTGAATCTGGCGCCGCCAGGGATGATCACCCGGTCGCCAGGCTGGAGTCCTGACAGGATCTGCACAAAACTGTCATCGCGAAGCCCTGTCTCCACGGGGACAGTGACCGCCCGTCCCTTACGCAGCAGGTAGACCTGCGGTTTCCCCTCCTCTTCCCAAAGGGCGTCCACGCTGACGCGAAGGGCTTCCTCACGCTGATCCAGGATCACCCGCCCTTCGGCGGTCATGCCGGCGTAAAGGGTAATGCCTCTGGGCGCGCTCAGGAGGATGCGAAAGCCCTTGTTTCCCTCGTGGTCTCGGCTGATCATGCGGGATACGGTGAGCACTTTTCCGGAAAAAACCTGCCCCGGATAGCCGGCCAGGGTCCAGCGGACAGGCTGATCCGGCGTTAGTTTGAGTACATCCGTTTCATCGACCATGGCCTCAATGACCAGGGCGGTCGGGTCAGCCACTTCGGCCAGCGGCGTCCCCGGAGGCACCCAACTGCCGGTGGGCACTTTTTTTTCCATCAGTTGCCCGGCGATGGGCGTGGTGAGCGGCTGCCCGGCGATGCGGGCCACCGTTTCGCCTTCGTTGACCCGTTGTCCTTCATCGATGGTCCACTCGACAGGGCCGGGGAGGCTGGAAAAGAGGGTGTTCTGCCGTTTGGCCTTCACCTCGCCGCTGATCCAGAGGTCTTTTTGCACCGGCCCGCTGTCGACGGTGACGGTGACCACTTCCGGCGGGCCGGGCAGCAGGTAGTAAAGGGCGGCCAGAACGGGCAGCGCCGCCAGGAGCAGGATGATGACGCGCGGCGACAGGCCGGCGCGGGGCGACAGGAGCTGCCGCAGTTTTGTCATGCCGACAATCCTCCCATAAAAAAAATACCGGACGACCTAAAAACAGGTGCGTCTGGTATTTTTGCCTTTTATCGGGAATTCTATGAGTAGCCCTTTACCGCCTCGATCCGCCGAGGCCGGTCAAGGGGAGGGGTGGGAGTCCTTTCGACTGGATGAGCACCTTGAAGATCTCGCCCATGCCACCCGGCATGATCACCTTTTTCAAGGCCTGGTGGCGACGGAAATCCTCTACCGTCATTGAGGGACCTGTCTGCATGTCTTCCGGTCGGAGCCAGTGGACGAGAAACCACATCTGGCTCGTCAATCCTAGATTCTGCCATCCAAGCCCGGCAGCGACCGTTTGCAAGGACGTGAAGTCCACATGGGCGGTTATATCCTTTTCACCGGCGCCCTCCAGCGGATCCCAATCGGCCTGGTGGCACCGGTAACAGACGAGGGTGCCTTCACGACGTTCCGGGCTGTAGAGCTGCTCGGCAGCGTGGCCGTAGTCGACGGTGATCACGAAGCCTCTCGCCAGCAGGTGATCGACGGAACTCAGCCAGCCAGCGGCAGCCAGGTTGACCTCGAAGATCTGTCCTTCATCGAGTTTGAGGCCCTGGCCGGTGATATGGCGGGCCACCCAGTCTTCCAGAGCAGGATCGGATAAAGGGCCGTAATGCCAGCATAAGCTACCATCACCGCCTGTCCTTTCCGCCACATAGAGTTCCCAGGGACGGCCCCCTTTGAAGATCAGACGGTGCACTGGCAGGGCGTCGAGAAACTCATTGGTCACGATGACGCCTGAGAGGCCGGCCGGCAGAGCCTCTGCGGCTGACCAGCCGTAGGAACCCGGCGCGGCTGTGACGGGATCATTGTAGAGGGCGAGCGGCAGTCCGGCCAGGGCTTCTCGCTGGTGAGCGCGCAGGTTCGGGCTGATCTCGACGAGGTGATAGACGAGTCGATCGGCCAGAGGGCCGGCAGAGAGGGAATCGAGGATCGTCTGAGCCAGCAGTCCCCGGCCGGGGCCGAATTCGATGATGTCAAAGCGGTCAGGCCGTTCCATCTGTTCCCACATCTCTGTCAGTTGCCGCCCGATGACGCGGCCGAAAAAGGGGCTGATCTCCGGTGTGGTGATAAAGTCTCCGCCCCGGCCCATGGGGGGAGCGCCGGCTGTGTAATAGCCGTGCCGGGGATGGTACAGGGCCAGTTCCATATAGTCCCGAAAGGGGATCGGGCCCTGCGCCCTGATACGGGCGACGATTTCCTGCTGCAGTGGATCGGACATGGCGCGACCTCCTTGTTGTGGCTTTTCCCATCATACCACGAAGGCAGGAGCCAATCCAGGATTTGCCTCATTGGGAGGACAATCAGGGGCGCAACGCGAATTAGGCGCTATCGCCTCAATAGTGAGACAGGGCGACGGGACAGACGTTTTCTTCGAGGAATGGCATATCTGTAGTAACATCGGTACATAAGGAGGGCCCTCTATGAACAAAGAGGAAGGAATTCTGATCCTGGGCGGCGGCATCGCCGCCCTTTCGGCTGCCGAGGCGGCCCGTGGGGCTGATCCGGAGCGACCCGTCACCATCTGCACAGAGGAAGCCCACTACCCTTACTACCGGTTGCGGCTCTCCTTTTTGCTCGGTCAGCCTTTTGAAAAGCAGAGCCTGCTGCTCCACCCGCCCGGTTGGTACGACGAGCGCAACATCAAGGTGCTGTCCGGGTGGCGCGCCCGTTCCATCGACGGGGAGCGGCGCCAGGTCGCCTTTGAAAACGGGGAGACGATTCCCTACAGCCGCCTTGTGATCGCCGTCGGCGCCTCCGCCTTTTTGCCGCCGTTGCCGGGAAGCGAACTGCCCGGCGTCTACCGGGTGCGGCAATTGGATGATGTGGAGGTGATCAACGCCCAGGCGCACCCTGGCAGCCGGGTGATTGTCGTCGGCGGCGGCATCCTCGGTCTCGAAGCAGCCTGGACGCTGCGTGAACAGGGGATCGCCGTCACCGTTGTTGAGCATGGTCCCCGCCTGCTCGGCCGCCAGCTCGATGCGGGGGGATCGCGGATCCTGGAGCAGGTGGCCGCCGCTGAGGGCATCATCCTGCTCACCAGCGCCGACAGCGCAGCCATCGAAAAGGGGGAAGGATCCCTTCGCCTGCTGCTCGCCGATGGGCAAAGCGTAGAGGGAGATCTGATCATCTTCTCCACAGGGATCCGGGCCAATCTGGATCTGGCCCGACCAGCAGGAATCGCCACCGGTCGCGGCATCTGCGTTGACGAGTGGATGCAGACTTCTGTTCCGGACATCTTCGCGGCCGGCGATGTGGCGGAGTTTGCGGGGAACCTGCCCGGTCTCTGGCCGGTCGCCGCCGAACAGGGAAAAACAGCAGGCCGCAACGCCGTCTTGCCGAAAAAGGATTGGTCGTCCTACCGCCCGGCGGCCCTTTCCAACATGCTCCGCGTCTTCGGGATCAAGATCTTTTCCCTCGGCGCTGTTGCGCCGGGCGAGGGCGTTGTCACGCTAGGAGACGGGAGTGTCGCAACCGGTGAAGGGGTTGCGGCAGCGGGTGATGAGATTGCTGCAATGGGCGCTGGGGCAACTGGCGCTAAAACCTATAAACAGTTTTTCTTCCGCGACGGGCGGCTGGTGGGGGCGGTCCTCATGGGCGACCTGAAACTGGCCAATCGCCTGAAGGCGGCCATGGAGAGCGGACGTGATTTTTCCGGAGCCATGGAGACCTTGGAAACCTTCCTTTCAGCTCTCACCGATTAAAGGGCGACTTTTCTGGACAGGCTTGGCAATGATTGCATCGATTTGTTATGATGGGATACAAGAAAGGAGTGAACCGGTAATGAAGAAGTACGGTTGCTTGGTCTGCGGGTATGTGTACGACCCCGCCAAGGGAGATCCGGACAACGGCGTTGCTCCCGGAACCCCCTTTGAAGAGTTGCCGGACGGTTGGGTCTGCCCCCTTTGCGGCGTCGGCAAAGACGAATTCGAGCCCCTATAAATCGAACGCCAAAATCCTCGAACACCTTTCCATCGAGCATTTAACAGAGAAGGCGCATCAGAACCCCTAGGCAAGCAAGGCCGCTCATCGCGTGACGAAGGGCGGTCATTTTTTGCCCTTTTTGCGGAGCGTCGAATAGGCGGGCCAACGCTGGCCCATACTACCCGTTGGATAGAAAAAATTGCAGGTTCGTGGTTGACAATGGCAGAAGAGATGGCTATACTAAAAATACGAAATCAATAACAGTTATTATTAACGGGAGGTTTTCCAGATGGATTTTGTGAATGAAGTGAAACTGGGCGTCACCAAGGGCACCGTCGTCGAAGACGCCGTCAACGCCAACTTCCGCGGTGAAACGCAAGAGACGGGCCTCTATCTGGCCATGGCCCGCCAGGCTCAGCGCCAAGGCTATCCTGAAGTGGCCGAAGTGCTCAAGCGCATCGCCTGGGAAGAGGCGGAGCATGCTGCCCACTTCGCTGAACTGAATGGGATGATCTCTGAGTCGACCAAGGAAAACCTGGAGAAGATGCTGGCTGGCGAGATCGGCGCCAACAAGGGCAAGAAGATGGCTGCCACTGAAGCCAAGCAAAACGATATTGACGCCGCCCATGATTTCTTTGACGAGTCCTCCAAGGACGAAGCCCGGCACGCCCAGATGCTCAAAGGGATGCTGGACCGCTACTTCAAGTAAACTGCACAAAGGGAAATATGAAGGCAGAGCCCGCGCGGGCTCTGTTTTTTTCTCTGGACCTGGCAGGGTTTTTCCCGGGACTAGCCAAATGATTAGATGTCAAGGATGATAGTGCAGTCATTTCTCGCTTTGGCAGGAAGGGGAACCGGATGAACAAGATGGACTTGCACACCCACTCCACAGCCTCTGACGGTTCGTTGACGCCGCGGGAACTGGTCGCGCTGGCCAAGCGTGAAGGGGTGGGCCTGATGGCCTTGACTGATCACGACACCGTCGATGGTGTCGCCGAGGCCCGGGAAGCGGGAAAGGAATTGGGGGTCCAGGTCTTGGCCGGGGTGGAATTGAGCGTCGACCATGAACACCGGGAGATGCACATCCTCGGTTACCATATCGATACGGATCATCCTGCTCTCCAGGAGGGACTGCGCCAGTTGATCCACTACCGAGAGGAACGCAATCCGAAGATCATCGAACGGTTGCGGTCCTTGGGAATTCCGATTACTATGGAAGAAGTGGCCCAGGAGGCGGGAAGCACGGTCATCGGGCGTCCTCACTTCGGCCGGGTGCTCGTGAAAAAGGGTGTCGTCGCTTCTGTGGACGAAGCCTTCGCCCAGTATCTCGGCAGCGGCAAGCCCGCTTATGTGAAAAAAGAGCGGCTCCTGCCGGAGGAGGGGATCGCCTTGCTGCGCCGGGCCGGTGGCATTCCGGTGCTGGCTCATCCGATCTTTTTGGCAGAACAATCCTATCCGGAACTGCTGGCGCTGCTGCAGCGCCTGAAGGCTGCCGGCCTGATGGGCATCGAAGCCTATTATCCGGAACATTCCTTTCATGATATCCGCAAGTTTGTCCGTCTAGCCGCAGAAACAGACCTCTATGTGACCGGGGGAAGCGATTTTCATGGCAGCAGCAAGCCGTCGGCCCGCCTGGGCCGGATACTGCCGGATGGAGGTCCCCTGCCGGAGGAGGTCCGAAAACGTATTGAGGAGTGGATCGGCCATGTATGAACTGATCGTGCAGACCCACTTTGACGCCGCCCATTTTCTTCGGGACTACCCCGGCGATTGCGCCCGCATCCATGGCCACACCTGGCAGGTGGAAGTGACCCTGGCGGGCAGCCAGCTCGATGAATTGGGGATGCTCATCGACTTTAAGGTAGTCAAACAGGCGGTCAAGGCGATCTGTGACCAGCTTGACCACCAGATGATCAATGAACACGAGTATTTTCAACATCGCAACCCGACGGCGGAAAACCTGTCCTGTTACTTTTTTCATGAACTTGCCGGCTGGTTGAAAGAGAACCATCCCCATGTGCGGGTCGGCATGGTCCGCATCTGGGAATCGCCGCGCGCCTCCATCTGCTACCGGGCCGATGACGACCTTTCCGCATAAGGTGAGACAGAAAAATCAACCAAGGAGTCTAGCATGCTGACATACGAAGACGTTTGGGACGACCTGTTGGCCGCACTGGAGGATTCAGGTCTCGAAGCCTTTGAGGTACAAAACTTCATCGAGACGAGCACCTGTCTCCGGGAATTTCGCTGCTATTGCCAGGTCCCGGGAGCGAGCGCCGGTTCGGAAATCCGGGCAGAGATCGCCTTTGTCTGGGATGCCGTGATGACGGCTCGTTCTGTCTATGGTCATGAGGCCACACCGCCAAGCGGCTTTCGAACGTTACCCGGCTTGCTCTCGCGCGAGGGCGTCTTGGCCGACGCGCTTGAACTGGAGATCAAGTATTATTTCCCGGCCAAAGACTTTGAATCGGCCGGCTTTTTGACACGCACCGTCCAGAGCATCATCATGGGTATTGTCGATCATCAGAATTTCCCTGAAGTGAACTTTGAGATCTCCGTGGCCCCTGATCAGGTGGTCCATGTGCACCGCGCCTACGCCTTCTACCGCTGGCCTGTGCCCTTGAACACGGAGCGTTTGGAATTGACGCCCCTCTGCAAGGAGATCGCCCGGGTGTTGCAGGCGCTTCACCACTCGGGTCATTTTGAGGAGTCTGTCTAGATGGACAGGGTCGTGCTGGCGCCGCGACAATTTCCCGATGGCTTCGGTTATGATGTGGCTGGATGCCAACCCGGCGCCACGGTGGCCGATTACCTCGACGCTGTCGACGCATTTTTTTCGAGTACTGCTTGGACTGCTCTGCGGCAAGGCCGCGATTTGACGGGTTGGACTTCCTGTGAGGGGTGCCCTGGCTGCTGCCGCGAGCGGATTCCCTTAACGATCGGCGACGCCGTTCGCCTGTCCCTTGCCCTGCCGGATGTAGCCGAGCGAGCGGAGGCAGCAGGCGTGGTGACGGCGGAAGACTTGGTCAAGGTCATCGACGCCTTCGGTGAGATTCACACCCAGGGAAGGGCCATGGATATCACCCTGCGCCGCGACGAGACTGGTTGGTGCGGCCTTTTTGACGATGCAAGCCGGCGCTGTCGCCAACACGCCCTTCGTCCCCTCGTCTGCCGGACCTATTTCTGTTGTCCCATCTCCCATCGCGCCGAGAAGCTGCGCCAGCGGATCCTGAACGCTGGAGAGGATGAACTCGTCCGGCAGCTCCTCCTGTCTTCGCGAGGGCCGGCCTGGCTGGCCCGGGGATTGCGTCTTTCCGACTACCCGCCCGGCCCTTGGAGCAGAACAGACGGTCTACCGATTCTGTATGAGGCGGAGACGCCGCTGGCGCCGTTCCTGACGGGCCTTCACCTTGCCAGATAGCCAATCTGGTGGTATGCTAAAAAAAAGTGGAAATAAAAAAGATAAATGAATTTTGTTTTTTGAGAAAAGGGGATGGCGCGGGTGTTAGAGTACAGGACGCGCAAGCTCGGCTCGTGCAATATCGTTGACTTGAGAGGCGAGATCGATGGTCTCGGCCTCGAACGGTTTAAAAAGGCCTTGTCGGAAGCAGTGACGGAACAGTGTGAGGCCATTGTGTTAAACTTTTCCGATGTGGTTTTCATCAGCAGTTCTGGGCTAGGGGCTCTGGTGGCCTACTATAAACAACTGCAATCAGACAACCTGCAACTGACCGTCTTCGGGCTCAGGGATGTCATCCGTCAGGTCTTTGAAATCGTGCGTCTCAATAAGGTCATCGCCATCGTCGACTCCGAAGAGGATGCCCTCGCGTTGGTGACTGCGGCAAAGGAGTGAGGGGCCATGGATTTTTTGAGTTTGACCCCTATCCAGATGGACGCGTTGCGGGAAGTGGGGAATGTGGGCGCCGGCAACTCAGCGACAGCCCTTTCCCAGATGGTCCAAAAAGCGATCGATATGAAAGTCCCCTCGCTGGGAGTTGTGCCTTTTGATCATGTGGCAGACCATATGGGCGGCCCGGAAGCCCTGGTTGCTGGTGTCTATCTGCGAGTGGAAGGTAAGGCGCCGGCGAACCTGCTCTTTGTCTTGCCCATCGATTCCGCTAAGGCGCTTGTCGATATGTTGATGGGCTTTCCCCCTGGGACAACCCAGGAGATCGGCGAGATGGAAACATCAGCTCTCAAAGAGGTGGGGAACATCCTGGCCGGCACCTACCTCAGCGCCCTGTCCATGTTCACCCGGCTTACCTTTGAGCAGTCTGTTCCGGCGCTGGCCATCGACATGGCGGCAGCCATCATCAGCGTCGTGCTGACGAGCATTGCCGAGGTGGGTGATCATGCCCTGCTGCTGGCCACCGAGTTCGTCGGCCAGGGGCAGCAGATCGCCGGCTCCCTGTTCTTGATCCCGGAAGAAGGCTCGCTGGAACGGATCCTCGGTTCCCTCGGCTTGGCCTGACGGTCCTGACGTCTACTGAACCCCGCCTAGGCTAGGTGGGGTTTTTTCACCCCCCAAAAAGGTTGCTCCTGTGAATGGGTCTGTTGGAAAGGAGTCTGAGAAGAGATGCTGCGCTACCATTCCCGTCTCGTCGGTGATGTGGAGATTTTTACGCTTTCCGGCAGTTTCGACGCTTTGGGGGCGGCCGCCTTTCGCAACCATGTGGTCCCGCGCATCGAGCAGGGGCAACGGAGGTTTATTGTCAACTTCTGCGGCGTCCATTTCATCGATTCAACCGGACTCGGCTTTCTCGTTTCGATTTTGAAGACGATCCTCAAAAACGGCGGACGATTGCGGATTGCTTGTTTGAATCCCCTTATCAATGAGATCTTCGTCATGACCAAATTGGATCAGGTCTTTGATCTCGACGATACGGAGGCAGCGTCGCTCCAGCAAATCCAAGGAACGACAACGTGACCGGAACCCCCCGCTTGTTCTTCAAGCCCTTGTGATGAAGAAACGGAACAGGGGAATGCTTTTATCAGGGAGTTGGAAAAACGGTTGCGGTCATGTCATTGCATGAAGTTGGGACCTGATGTATAATACCCCTCAGGGGGTACTAACAGCTCCCGTAAGGAGGTGTTGCCAAATGAAGATCACCGAAACCATGGGTATTAGCGAATGTGTGGCCAAGTTTCCCAATACGGTGCCCGTTTTTATGAGCTTCGGCATGAGTTGCCTGGGTTGCTCGGCGGCTCGCTTTGAGAACATCGGACAAGGCGCGCGCGCTCACGGCATCGATGTGGATAAACTGATCGAAGAGCTGAACAAGGTCGCCGGCAAGGGTGACGAGGCCTGCGGCTGCGGTTGTGGTTGCGAATAGAGGCTGTGCGAAGAAGAACCCTCTGCGGAGGGTTCTTCTTTTTGTTCTCATAGTCTGATTTTTGTGATGATTACGGCAAGTGTTATTTATTCCTCTACTTGCGGCCCTTTGGCGGACGTGAGTATAATTAATCTGTAATATATACGGGAGTCTTCCCGTTGAAGTATGGGGAAGGAGGATCTATCGTCGATGCAATACAATGTACCCGTGCAAGTACCGGTCGGTGTCTCCAACCGGCACATCCACCTTTCCCAGGTTGATGTAGAAGCCCTATTCGGGGCCGGTTATTCGCTGACGGAGATGAAGCCTCTTGGACAGCCGGGTCAGTACGCCTGCAAAGAGGTGCTCATCGTGGCCGGACCGAAAGGAGTCATTTCCAATGTGCGCGTCCTTGGGCCTGTGCGCAAGCAGACACAGGTGGAGGTCTCTCGGAGCGACTCCTTTGTGCTCGGAATTCAACCGCCCGTTCGCGACTCAGGCGACTTGTCCGGTTCCCCCGGTTGTGTTCTGATCGGTCCCAAGGGTTCGGTCATCCTCAAGGAGGGCGTGATCATCGCCTCACGGCACCTGCATATCCACTCGACAGAAGCAGAGGCTCTCAACTTGAAGGATAAGGACCGTATCACCGTCGCTTTCGGAGGGGAGCGGGGGATCGTTTTCCAAAATGTGCTCGTCCGGGCCGGTGAGACGATGGCCCTTGAATTTCATCTTGACACCGATGAGGCGAATGCCTGTCTGCTCAAGAGCGGTGAAATGGCCTATATCATTGAAAAAGGCGAGCCCGAGGCGGCGGAAGTTCCGGTCGCGACTGTATTTGCAGCATCGTAAGCGGTTTATTCTTATTTCATGAAGGCGAAGTGGTTTTCGTTGCGGAACGAAAACCGCTTTTCTTTTCTAAACGGATGCTCGCAGGAATTGGCTTTCATTTTGCTTCTATTTTTGGTTTGGGCTGCCTGTATGGTTCTACTGATTCGGGTTTTCCGGGCACGTAGACGACAGCGGGGAGGAACGAAAAGTGCGCCAGATGGGTATCGAATTTATCACGATTGGCGATAAGTTGGCCAGACCGATTTTTACGTCGGATGGACAGGTGTTGCTTGGCAAAGGGGTCGTGCTTACGGCTGGCTACATCTCGAAACTGAAAAATCTCGGCATATCGGCGATTTATATAGAGGATGACCGTTTCCAGGATGTGAAGGTCGAAGATGCGGTCAGTGAGGGGACTCGCAGGGAAGCGTTGCAGAGCCTGAAGGATGCCACCGATTATGTCCGCTCCGGCAGAAAGATCGATGGCGCCAAGGTCAAGAACTCCGTCAACTCGGTCATCGAGGATTGTCTAAGCAGCCAGGGCATTCTCGTCAACCTGATGGACATGCGGACAAAGGAGAATTGGCTGCTTCCCCACAGCGTATCGGTTTGTGTGATGGCCACCATGCTTGGTGTCGCCCGCAGTCTTGACAGGCATCGTCTCCAGGACCTGGCCGTGGGGGCGCTGCTACATGATGTGGGCTTAACGACGGTGCCCAAAGAGATCCTGGACAAGGGCGAGGACCGGCTCGGCAAGGAAGAGCGGGAGATCTACGAAAAACACGCCGAAGAAGGTTTCAACATCATCCGTCGCACGGGGGAACTGAGCATCGTGGCGGCTCATGTGGCCTACCAGCACCATGAGCGTGTCGATGGAACCGGCTTTCCCCGGGGGATCCAGGATGCGGACATTCATCTGTATGGGAAGATCGTGGCCATCGTTGATCTTTATGACAAGTTGATCAATGGTGCCATGGGATCGAGGCCGCTTGCGCCCCACCAGGCTTGCGAGGTGCTGATGGGCCTCTCTGGCCGCTACCTCGATCTGAGCCTGGTTCAGCTCTTCTTGAAAAATGTGGCCACCTACCCCACCGGCATGTCGGTGCGCCTTTCCACCGGCGAGATCGGCGTCGTCGTCGATCAGAACAAGTCGATCCCCATGCGCCCGGTCGTCCGGGTGCTCCTGGAACGGCACCGCTTTGTGGAACCGAAAGAGTATGACATGATCAAGGATACGACGGTTTTTATCCAGGACGTGCTGCGCTGATTGAGACGCTGCCATCCCGGGCACTCTAACAGGGATGGAAGGACGGAAAAAACATTGAAGAAAGATATCCGCAGTTGGCTGAAGGATATGTTAGGTATTACTCTCGGGGGATTGATCTTCGCCTTTGGATTGAACTACTTCATTATCGCCAACCATCTGGCCGAAGGGGGCTTAACTGGTGTGGCCTTGACGCTGCACTATCTCTTCGGCTGGCCAGTTGGCGCCACCTACCTGATCATGAACATCCCCCTCTTTATTATCGGTTGGCGTGTGCTCGGCACCGAGTTTGCCTTGAAGACGGTCCTCGGCACCGCAGTGGCTTCCATCGGTGTCGACCTGACCCGCTCTTTTCAATCCCCCATGCCGGGAGACCTGTTGCTGGCTTCTCTGTACGGGGGGTCGGCCATCGGCCTCGGACTGGGGGTCATTTTTTTGTTCGGCGGGTCCACGGGCGGCGGCGACATCATCGCCCGCTTGGTCAACCACCGCTGGGGCTTGCCCATGGGCCGCGTTCTCTTCATGGTGGACGTGGTGGTGATCACGTCGGTGGGCTTCATCTTCGGCCAATCGGTGGCCATGTACACTCTGGTGGCCGTCTTCGTCGCCAGCCGGATCATCGACTTTGTTCAGGAGGGCGCCTATACAGCCCGGGCGGCCATGATCATCTCCGAGAAATCGACGGAGATCGCCCAGCGCGTCCTCGATGAGTTGGAGCGGGGCGCCACTGTCTTCAACGCGCGCGGCGTCTACACCGACGCCGAGAAAAACGTCCTCTACTGCGTCGTCAGCCGCTCCGAACTGGTGCGGCTGAAGTCGCTGGTGTATGAAATCGACCCCAGGGCCTTTATGATTATCAACGAAGTTCACGAGGTGCTCGGCGAGGGGTTTCGTAACTGGCACTCTTCTTGAGAGGTTGAGGTAAGCCGGGGTAAATTGGTTACGTTCTACTTCTCTTGAGGAGACAATCTACGATCCGAATTTTTACTTCGCGCATAGCTTAATATGCTGGAATTGTTCGTTACAATATGCACACTAAAAGAGAGAGCGTCGGGGGTTGATACCGGTCTCTCTCTTTGTCACCTGCGATTAATCAGAAGGATGTCCAGTACCAAAAAATCATCTAATAAATCGTTGACTAGCCATATTGAAGTTTGGCAAATTACATCTTGGATCTGGGGTGGATTGGCGGAGTGAGCGGTTTGGGCGGAGCGGCGTCGTGAGCGCAGGTTGCGAAGCGGAAAAGCGCGCCACGGTTCACATGCAGAAAAGCCCAGAGGTTTGGCGCGCCCGCGCAGCAACCAAGCGAACAGCCGCGCAGCCCTTAGCGAACTCCGCCAATCCACCCCGATCGCCAATCGCCCTTTACCAGCACATCCAAGAGTGGGCTCAAAAGAAGAACAGCGGCGCCGGCACCGCTTGAAACTCCGGCGGCACAGGGGCGGCAGGGGCCGCCTTTTTTTGTTCCCGGTTGATCTCCTCCTGCAGATCGAGAAGGTACTCAAGGGCGTGCTTTTCCATGGTTCCTTCGACCTTTTGACTGTAGAGGATCCGCTCGATGGGGCCGATTGTCTGAGCGAACATCTCGATTTTTTCGGAGAGCAGGCTCAGCATGCGCTCCTCGATGGTGCCACGGGTGCTCAGGTTGTAGACGTGAACATCGCGGCTCTGGCCGAGGCGGTGGACGCGGCCGATGCGCTGCTCCACACGCATGGGATTCCAGGGCAAGTCGTAGTTGATCACCTGACTGCAAAACTGCAGGTTGATGCCCTCGCCGCCTGACTCTGTCGAGATCAGCACAGGCACATCGCTCTTTTGAAACTGGTGCTGGGTCATTGCCCGGGTCCAGCGGCCCAGGCCGCCGTGGTAGACGAGGACGGGGATGCCGGCGGCTTGTAGGTGCAGGGCCAGGTAGTCCATCGTCTGAACGTACTCGGTGAAGATGACCACTTTTTCCCGGTTCTGCTTGAGGAATTCGGTGACTACATGGCCTTTGGCGTTTTGGCGGATCTTGCGGGCCAGGGGAACTAGTTCCTCCAATCCCATCTGCTCGATGGTACCGAGGGCGGCAAAGGAACTGGAGCAGACTTCGCGCAGCAGGATGAGCAAGCCCAGGGTGCTCTTGCGGTTCTCCTTGCGGCGCTTGAATTCACTGCGCAGGTATTCGATGACGGCGTTGTAGAGCTCCCGCTCCGGCTCGGTCAGTTCGATAGGGAGCAGGTGAACATGCCGTTTGGGCAGTTTGATGGCGCACTGTTCCCGGTGATGGCGGATGAGGACGCCTGAGAGGATGTCCTGCAGTTCCCGGGCGTCTTTTGGTTCTCGCTTGCCGCGAAGGAAGGCTGATTGGAAGTCGGCAATGCTGCCGAAATAACCGGGGCGAAGCAGGTCGACCAGGTGGTAGAGTTCCTTCAAGTCGTTTTGCACCGGCGTCGCCGTCAGCAGGAGCAGGCTTTTGGCGTTCAAGGTACGGACAAACTGATAGTTGCTGGAGCGGGGATTTTTCAACCGGTGAGCCTCGTCGATGATGACGGCGTCGTAAGGGATCTCGCCGATGATGTCAGCATGGGGCGAACGCTTTGCCAGATCGAGCGATGTAACGACAAAGGGGTGCCAATGCCAGCCGTACTCGCGTTTGTTAACCCAGCAGGGGAAGCCGAATTTGTTGCGCATCTCGCTGGCCCACTGACCGGTGAGGTTTTTCGGTGTGAGGATGAGCACTTTGTTCATCTGGCCGCGCTGCTGCAGTTCTTTTAAAAAGATGCCTGCTTCGATCGTTTTGCCGAGACCCACCTCATCGGCCAGGATGGCCCGACCGCCCATCGGATAGAGGGCTTTCCAGACAGCGTCGATCTGGTGGGGAAGGGGTTCAAAATCCAACTGGCTGAGACAGGTGATCCGGCCCAAGGCTGTCGTCATTCCTCCCCAATCGCCGCGTCAAAAGATGTCTCTATTCATTGACGGCTGATTGACTGTTAATGTCCCGAACCTCTTGTTATTGTGCGGGAACGACCTGTTCTTATCCTGGAAATTTTTCAGAAATATGTACATACTAAAGATGGTAGCGAGTGGGGTCGAAAATAGGAGGAGGATGCCTCTTTGGGCTACACCTTTGAATTCACCTGGGTCCTGCGGCTCCCGGTGGAGGAACTGCCATCAGAACCATCGACAAGCCCTGGCGAACAACTGCTCTGGAAACGCACTCACGGCAACATCATTCTGGGCTTTACCCGGGAAGGCGGACGCATGTACCCCGTGGGCATGCCGGTGTTGATCGTGACGAACCGAGAGGAGACGATCGGCATCGGCCGGATCCAGCGCTGTGAGATCCACGCCCTCCCAAACGGCAAACAGACGACCGTTGTCGAGTTTTCGATCACGCGCATGTTCAATGAGGAGGAGAGGCCTGTCGTCTCCGGGGTGTTCAAGGAGATGTATGGCTATCTCCCTGAGGGTTTATAGGTCTGATTTTGATTCGAAGGAAGGCGTTCACCCTGTTTGTGCTTTTGCCTGCTTATAATGAAGCTGTTGCGCTGCCGAGGCTGTTGGAAAAATTCGTTTCTCTGCAGGCGCGCTATCCCGAACTGCAGATTGTTGTGGTTGATGACGGTTCCGCCGATAAGACGGCAGAGGTGGCGGAAGGGTTTGCCGACCGGTTGTCTGTAACGGTGGTCCGGCATGGGAAAAACCGGGGGTTAGGTTGCGCGATGAAGACAGGGCTGCGCTGGGTCTGTTGTCACGGCGCTGCCGAGGATGTGGTCGTCACCATGGATGCCGACGACACCCATGATCCCGGTCACATCCCGGCGATGCTGGAGACGATCGACAGGGGCGCCGATGTGGTGATCGCGTCTCGGTATCAACAGGGCGGCGAGCAGGTAGGGTTGTCGCCGCTGCGGCGCATCCTTTCCTGGGGCGCGTCGACACTGCTCGGTTGGATTTTCGGCATTGACGGCGTCCGGGACTACTCGTCAGGCTACCGCGCCTACCGCATCGGGGCGCTGCAGCGCGCCTTTGAGCGGTTTGGAGAAAATTTTATCGAGGCCAGTGGCTTTCAATGCATGGCCGAGATATTATTGAAGATGAGAACCTTAAACCTGCGCTTTGGCGAGGTGCCACTGGTGCTTCGCTATGACCGCAAGGAAGGGCGGAGCAAGATGCCGGTGCTGGAAACGGTGCTGCAATATTTCTTCCTGGCCCGGAAAGTGTCTAGATTGGAGATTCTGCATGAAGAACGGCTTGGGTAACGGCATTTATCTGATCCTTACGGCGGTTTTCCTGGGGGCGATCGGCCAGGTGCTTCTCAAGATGGGTGCCAACCGGCTCGATATCCGGACGGGCCCCTTTCTTGAGATGCTGCCGCAGGTGATCATACAGATGCTGAAAAACCCCCTCCTCTTGGGGGGGCTTTTGGTTTTCGCCATCAGTTCGCTGCTCTGGATCATCTCGGTGTCGAAGGTGCAACTCAGCCTGGCCTATCCGCTGGTCAGCCTGGGCTATGTGATCGTCCTCTTTGCCTCCTGGGCTTTCCTGGGTGAACCGGTGAACTTGATTCGAGTCGGTGGGGTGCTGGTGATTTGTTTCGGCGTCGTTATGGTCGCGCAGAGTTGAATCGGAACCAATGGAGCGCCTGGCGGGGCTTCGCGCCCTGGGCGCTGGCCTTTGTTTGCCTGGCGGGGCTCATGCTGCGCCTGAAGGGGATCGATTCCCCTTTTGTCGACTTTCATGGATGGCGCCAAAGCGATACGGCGGCCGTGGCCCGCTTTTTTTATGAGCGCCAGTTCAATCTCCTGCGGCCGCAGTTGCCCTACTACGGCGCGCCGCCCAATTATGCCGAATTGGAGTTTTCACTGGTCCCGGCGATCACGGCCGGGTGGTATTACATATTTGGGGAAGCAGCCTGGGTGGCGCGCTCGGTGATCATCCTCTTCTCCCTCTGGTCGCTGGTGTCGGTCTACCGGATCGGCGCCCATTTCTGGGGGCTCTGGCCGGGGCTGGTCGCCGCCGTGATGATGGCTGTCCAGCCCTTCTATGTCTACTTCTCCCGTTCTTTTCAGCCCGATGTGCCCATGCTTGCCCTGGCGCTGGCCGCCCTCGCCGACTTTCTTTTCTGGTCCAGGGAGGGGTCGCAGTTTCATGCCTGGCGGGGATGCTTCTGGCTGACGCTGGCGGTGCTTGTCAAGCCGCCGGCAGCCATCGTCTATCTGCCCCTCCTCGTCTGGTGGTGGACAGCCTATCGCTCCGGAAGGGAAGGCAGCCTTTTTGTGGGGATCGCCTACCTGTTTGCGCCGGCCGTGGCCTTGCTGATCTACCTCCAGTCGATTCACGGGATCGCGGAACACCCCTTCGTCTCCAGCATTGCGACCTCCTTCACGGCCAGGCTCTGGCAGGAAGGGATCCCGGCGGATTGGTACGGCGACCTGGGGCGGGGGCTCTTTTTCTTCGTTTGTACGCCTTTTTTCGTTTTGCCCGCTTTGCTGGGCCTGCTGCGAGGCCTCTTTTCCCCGGAACGGTTATGGATCGTGGCCTGGATGGCCGGCCTGGCCGGTTTTTTTCTGCTGGCCGGCAGCCATGTGTTGAACAATCTCCAGTATTATTTTCTTCCGGCTGTGCCCCTGGCGGCCTTGCTTGTGGGCGTTGCGGCCGGGCGGTTGACCGCGCGCGAGGCCGGGCTGTTCCGCCGCGCTACCGCCGCCAGCCTAGCCCTGCTTCTTCTCGTCGGAGGATCCTTCCTGCTTTCCGCCTCCTTCCAGCGCGTGCTGCCCGAACGTTGGCTTCGCTACCATCCTTGGACCTATGAGAACTGGTACCAACTGGACGAGAAGGCGCTGAAGGTCGGTCAGGCGTTGGAACAGATCACACCGGACGATGCGCTGCTGGTTGTCGCCGAAGGCTCTCCGCGCAGCCTCTTTTACAGCCGTCGCTTCGGCTGGTTTATTCCCCCGGAGGAGTGCAGCGCAGCGTACCTGGCAGGGGTGCGCGCCGAAGGGGCTCGTTATCTGGTCTGGCCTGAGGAAAAAAGGCCAACCCATCTGGAGGGGTTGGCCGGGGACTGGCGTCCTGAGGGGTTCTGGCTCTTTGAGTTGGGGAGACCGTGATAAGAGCGTTCTGGGTGAGAAAGGGGAGAGCGAATGGCGGATGAGAGGATCCTGCAGGAATTAATGGAACTGAAGGATGGACAGGCCCAACTGACACAGATGGTGGCTGATCTGGTTCGCATTGTGGGTAATACGAATGCCGCTGTCGAAGAACTTCGGCATGATGTGGACGCTATGAAACGGGAAGTGGTTGTCATGCGGCGGGATATAGATAGTTTGAAAGTGGTTACAATCCAGATCCAAGGCGCCGTGGAAGATATACGCGAAACTCAGGAAGACCAGGGAAATCTCTTGGACTTGCTCGCCGTTCGGGTCAATCATTAGGAAGCGAAAATCCTTGGCCTCTCCAAAAGACGATGAAATAAACGATTTGTTCTTGACTCTACTCGGCTTTTTTGGGCTTCGATAAAATCTCATAGCCGCCCATCCCCACCAGGAAGACGCCGAAGATCTTTCGCAGGAGTGGGCCGGGCAGGTGGGTGGCCAGCAGCGCGCCGCCGATGGCGCCGCTGATCGCGCCCAGCGCAAGCAGGAAGGCCAGCTTTGGCCGCACGTTGCCGTTTTTAAAATGGGTTGCTAGGGCCACGGCGGACATGGGAAGAAAGGTGGTCAGCGCCAGCGCCTGGGCTTGGTGCTGCGGCACATCGAGCAACAGGATCAGCGCCGGGACGAGGAGTGTGCCGCCGCCGACGGCGAGGCCGCCGAGGATGCCGCTGAAGAAGCCGATGACCGATAGGGTGATCATCTCCATAACAACCGCACCCCGGCTACGATCATGACGATCCCAAGCAGTTGACGCAGGCGGTGGGGGGAGAGGCGGTTCATCAGCCGCGCCCCCAGATAGGCGCCTGCCATCCCTGTCAGCACGATGGGCCAGAAGAGGGACCAGGACAGGTGCCCCTTTTTCCAGTAGATAAAAGCGCTGGCCACAGAAGTGGGAAGGATGACGGCTAACGAAGTCCCATGGGCCTGATGCTGGGCGACGCCGAGCAGGAAGACCATGGTGGGGATGACGATCGTCCCGCCGCCGATGCCGATGAGTCCATTGATCAGGCCGGTGGATAACCCCGATAAAACCAGTATGATGTTCGTACGACTGTTGCTCAGGTGAAAAATGGCAGACGACCTCCGCTCACAGTTTGCCCCGGCTTTCGCTTAAATATGGCTGACTCCCCTTTTACGCATCCCACAGGGACGCGCTTTTTTTATGTTTATATCCCGTTCTTTCCCTTTTGGACTTTGCTTATGATCAAGAATAAACATCAATTGTGGCGGCCACTCACAAGGAATGGGAGAGAGGGAAGGGTGGATCAAACATGGCAGACCTTTTCCCTGGCCTGATATGGTCTGTGCTGGGGGTCAGCCTCATCGCCGGGTTGACCACGACAGGTGGTGCCTTGTGCGTATTGCTGCTCGGTTCGCTCGGTTCGCGGAACCTGAGCGCGCTCCTCGGCTTCGCCGCCGGGGTCATGGTTGCGGTTGTCGCCCTCGATTTGCTCCCATCGGCCTGGAGTTGGGGCGGGACTTGGGCGGTACTCAGCGGCTTTTGCCTGGGCGCCTTGCTCATCGCCGGCTGTGACCTCCTCTTAACTCAGCTCACCCTCTCGTCAAAGCGGGGAAGGCAGGCGGGACCTTTGCGCAAGATGGGCTATCTCATCGCCCTTGGCATCTCGTTGCATGACTTTCCCGAAGGGATCGCTATCGCCGCCGGGACGGCTGCGGAAAGCCACCTTGGTTGGATCGTGGCCGTCGCCATCGGTCTGCACAACATCCCTGAGGGCATTGCCACAGCGGCGCCGCTGCGCATGAGCGGGATGGCGCCTTGGAAGATCATCCTTCTCACCATGGTCATGGCCTTATTTACCCCCTTGGGCACCCTGCTGGGATTCGGCATCCTGGCGCTGTCGACGAGGTCGATCGCCCTGTTGCTCGCCCTGGCCGGCGGCGCCATGGCCTATCTGGTCTGGGACGAATTATGGCCCGAGGCGAGAAAACGCTCTTCCTACTGGGCCTGGGCCGGCGCGATCGCAGGGGCGCTGGGGATGGCCGCCCTCTCGGGCATGCATCACTAGAGGGCGACGCCGGCTTTACGAATTGAAAAAAATGGAATATAGAAGTAGGCCTGTCCATATGTATTGATCAGAAAATAAAGTCATAAGGAGGATCACCAGATGGACAGGGAGCGCAGTTGGTCGGCTGGCATTATCTTGATCGTGACGGCCCTCGTCATCGCCTTCGGTTTAGGCGGATGCTCGGCTGTCGACCGCTTTATCTCCATGAAGGACGAATTTAAGGCCAAGGAAACAAATAACGTCAAAACCGATCAGGTGGTGAAAAAGGAACAAACGGCCACACAGGGTCAGGCTCTTCCTGTCGATAGCGCTGCCAGAACAGAGACTGTTCCGCCGGGACCGGAACAGACGGTCATGCTCTATTTCGCCGATGACAAGGGGCAGAACCTGGTCGTAGAAAAACGGTCGATTCCCAAAACGGGGAGCATCGCCAAAGCGACTGTGAATGAACTGATCAAGGGACCCAACGTCAATTCAGGCGCTCAACCGACGATCCCGACAGGCACGCGGCTGATTGATATCAATGTGAACAAAGAGGGTCTTTGCACCGTCAACCTGAGCAAGGAGTTACAAAAGAACCACCAGGGCGGATCGGCCAGTGAAGCCTTGACCGTATACTCGCTTGTCAACACGTTGACCCAGTTCCAAGCGATTCAAAAGGTTCAGATCCTTGTGGAGGGGAAAAAGGTTGAGACTTTGGCTGGTCATATGGATGTTTCGCAGGCGATGGCAAGGAAAAATTCAATGATCACCAATGAGGGGAACACGGCCCAGAAGGCCTCCGATGGAGCGCAAAAGGCATCTGGCTCTGCAAACGAGAGCAATGGGACAGAGAAGAGAAATAATTAAAGGCGGAATCGGTGAGGCCATCTTCGCCGAAAAACGCTTGGTGAAGGCATGACGTTCGGCGCCTCTCGGCGCCGGACGTTTTTCTCCTTATTTAAGATGTGATTTATGAAAAAATGCAACCAACGAGTCGGTCTGCTGCGTCCAATTATTGAAATAAAAAACAATTGGACGAAGTTCTCAGACAATAAGCCCAAAGGCTGGGCAGGGGTGAGAAAACGTTTTACAATACGGGGAGAGAACAGTCCGGTTCGACGTGGAGGAATCATGAAACAAGTAAGATACAAGTCGATCGTCTATTGCCTGCTGACCACAACGATGAGCGCCTTTTTATTCTCTCCCGCGACGGCGCTGGCAGTGCCTGTTTCCGATTTATCAAGCGCCGGCGCCTCTGCGGCTGGTCAGGTTCAACCTCCGGGAGCTTATCCGGTGGAGGTCCAGGGGCAGGTGGTCAACGTCCGCACCGGACCGGGAACGGACAATGCCATCATCACAACGGTGAACAAGGGGCAACAGCTTTCTGCCAGTTCGGGCCGAAACGGGTGGACTCAGGTCACTCTTCCTGATGGTCGGACAGGATGGATCGCCGATTGGCTGATAGAGAGAGGAGCCGCTGCTTCTCCGCTCACCCCGCCGGTAAGTACCCCAATACCCCAGGCAAATCTGCCAACACAGAAACCGGTGCTCCAGAAGGATCTGCGCGCTTGGAAAGCGACGGCTTTATCGCCTGTCAATATCCGCAACGGTCCTGGGATGGCATATGATGTGGTACGAACAGTTCCTGCCGGGGAGAGCTTCGATTTGCTTCAGGTGCGTGATGGCTGGTATCAGTTGGCGCAAAAGGGCCAGTCTGCCGGTTGGTCTGCGTCATGGCTGTTTTCAACGCAGGCGCTTGCTCCCGGCAGCGTCGGATCCAGCGGGGTTACGCCCAGCCGCGGCACGCCGGTTACTCGACCGGTGGCGAACTTTCTGGCCGGGAAGACGATTGTCGTCGATCCTGGACATGGAAACGTCAATTT
Source organism: Heliomicrobium sulfidophilum (assembly GCF_057715735.1). Classification (NCBI taxonomy): domain Bacteria; kingdom Bacillati; phylum Bacillota; class Clostridia; order Eubacteriales; family Heliobacteriaceae; genus Heliomicrobium; species Heliomicrobium sulfidophilum. Next base: position 323,789 of record NZ_JBVTZZ010000005.1, on the reverse strand, counting down.
AAAATGGAACGTCGTCGACGATGGCGCGAAAGGGCACCAAGGAACGCGAGAGAAGGACATCACCCTCGACGTCGGACTCCGGCTTGCCGAAATCCTGAAGGCAAGGGGGGTCAATGTGATCATGACGCGGACGGCCCAACAGGTCATCCGCTCCGAGAATGACCTGGCGTACCGCGCCGATGTCGCCAACAAGGCCAAGGCGGATCTGTACGTGAGCATCCACTGCGATTCCCATACGGTTTCGGAAACAGGCGGCACGACGACCTATTATTTTTATAAAGACGATGAATCCCGTCAAGGAGAAGGGACGCGCATGCGGATGGCCGGCATGGTCCAGCAGTCGCTCGTCGCTGCTTTGGGACGTCGTGACATTGGGATCAAGGGCGCCAACTTCGCCGTGCTGCGAGAAACGAATATGCCGGCTATATTGGTGGAGATGATGTTCATTTCCAACCCCGCGGAAGAGGAGCTGCTCAATCAGGAGACGGTCCGGACTAAGGCGGCGACGGCTATCGCCGACGGTTTGCAGCGCTTCTTTGAACAGCCCTGATCGAGGGAGAACTTTTCTTTTCAGAGGGAATAATCTATGTTATGGTTTAAAGGTCTGTTGGTGTCAGTCTAGGGTTCTGTTGCCAGTTCGGCTAGGAGTGAGAAAGTTTGAAACGTTGCCAACCTATTGGCATATTTGACTCGGGCGTCGGCGGCTTGACCGTGGCGCGTGAGGTGTTTCGCCAATTGCCGGGGGAAGAGATCCTCTATTTTGCGGACACCGCCCATGTTCCCTATGGTCCTCGGCCTGTTGCGGAGTTGATCCGGTTCGCCCTGGAGATCACGGACTTCCTGGTTGCCGAAGGGGCGAAGCTGATCCTTGTCGCCTGTAATACGAGTTCATCGCTGGCGCTTGATATCATCCGGGAGCGTTACAGTGTCCCCGTTGTCGGTGTCGTCAACCCTGGCGCAGAGGAAGCTGTCCGTCTCTGCCGGAATGGGCGAATCGGCGTGTTGGCGACGGAAGCGACGATCCGTAAAGGCGCCCACAGCCGGCGTGTGGGAGAACTGAACAGCGCCATGCAGGTCTTCGGTCAGGCATGCCCTCGTTTCGTGCCCCTGGTCGAATCGGGGCGCCATCGCAGTGACGAAGCGCGCCAAGCTTCCAGGCAGTACCTGGCGCCGCTGATCGACGTCGGTGTGGATACGATCGTGCTCGGCTGCACCCATTATCCCTTTTTAGAGCCGTTGATCCGAGAGGCGATCGGTGACGACATCACCTTGATCGATCCGGCCTGCCAGACGGTCGCGCAGGGAAAGGCGCTCATGGAAAAAGGGCTCATCCCCTACCGGGATCCCCGAGGGCCAAAACCGCGCCACCGTTATTATGTCAGCGGTGATCCCGAGTCCTTTGCCCGGGTGGGTGGCGCACTCCTCGGTATGCCACTGTTCAACGACACCTGTCAGGTATGCCTCGACGGCATCCTGGAACGGGAACGGGGTCAGAAAGTGGTCTTTGCTTAAATCGCCTTTTTGTCCCGGCCTAAGCGCCGGGTCTCTCTTTGTAGTTTAGTTTTTCCGGAACAACCAGGCGGAATGGACAGGTGGGTTGTGTGATGGCGGAAAAAGTGGGATTGACGACAACGATCCCTGTTGAGATCGTCTATGCTGCCGGAAAGGTTCCGGTGGATCTGAACAATGTCTTTATCACCGGTGATGCGCCGGGGCAGTATGTCGACCGGGCGGAACAGGCCGGCTACCCGCGCAACATCTGCGGATGGATCAAGGGCCTCTATGCGACGCTGCTCGAACAGAAGGATTTGCGGCAGGTCATCGCCGTCACCCAGGGCGATTGCTCCAATACCCATGCCCTGATGGAGACGTGGCAGGTGGCCGGCGTCAAGGTGCACCCCTTTGCCTTTCCCTATGATCATGACTACGATCTCTTGCAGTTGCAGATGGAAAAGCTGATACAGGCGTTGGGCGCTGATTGGGATTCCGTGCGCCAGTGGAAAGGGCGGCTGGATCTGGTGCGCAAAAAAGCCCATGAGGTTGACCGTCTGACCTGGGAAGCGGATGTTGTTGACGGGTTGACGAATCACCTGGCTCTCGTCGGCTGTTCTGATTTTAACGGCGATCCGGATGCGTATGAGGCGTACTTGGACGGGATCATTACTGAAGCACGGGGAAAGGGAGAAGGGGAGACGAAGCAGGGTTTGTTCGGAGATCCGCAGTTGGTCAGGCTGGCCTACGTGGGGGTTCCCCCGATCGTCACAGATTTGTATGTATATATTGAAAGCATGGGCGGGAGAGTTGTTTTCAACGAGGTTCAACGGCAGTTCGCCATGCCCTTTGATGTAGAGGATATCATCGAACAGTACCGGCGCTACACCTATCCCTATACGATCTTTGACCGGATCGAGGATATCAACCGGGAGGTGGCGCGGCGAAACATCGATGGGATCATTCATTACACCCAGAGTTTCTGTTACCGCCAGATCGAGGACATCATCCTTCGCCAGCGTACCGATGTGCCCGTGTTGACGCTGGAGGGGGATCGACCGGGGCCGCTCGATGCGCGGAGCCGGATGAGGATTGACGCCTTTTTGGACATGCTCGCTGGGTAGCGCACCCTCGGAACGACTAGTGTACCGCCCTTGAACTGCGCCACTACATAGGCGTAGGGCGCAGTCGGACCGTTCGCTAAGAGCTGCGCGGCTACTCGCTTGCCTGCGCCGCTGGGCGCCAAACGTCTCGGGCTTTTCTGCATGTCGTGGCGCCCTTTTCGCGGCGCAGGCTGCGCTCGCTGACGCCGCTCCGCTCAAACCGCTCACGGTCCGACTGCGCCCTGTCGCTACACAGGCTGTGCCGCCTGCTGTATAGCGCTCGTTTACATCAGCGGAGGGCGCAGCCGGACCGCTCGCTAAGAGCTCCGCTAGGGCGCCAAACCTCTGGGCTTTTCTGCATGTAATGGCGCCCTTTTCGCGGCTCAGGCTTTGTTCGCTTGGGCTATGGGGCCACATATAGAAATCCGTCGATGACGTCACATCAGGGGGCGAAGACATCGTGAAAATCGGTCTAGACCTCGGCAGCCGCTACGTCAAAGCGGTTTTTATGGAAGATGATCACCTCGTCGATCATCGCTATTACGATACGCTCGCCTTCTACCGCGACTATGGCCGCAAGGTCGATGGCGAACTCGTTGTCGATTATGAGCGGCTCGGCTGGCCCTCGGGGGCGTCGATCACGTCGACAGGGTATGGGCGGAATCTGGTCAAGATCGCCGGCGGGCAGGTGATTCCGGAGTTGCGCGCTCACACGAGAGGGGCGGTTTTTCAGACGGGGCTCTCCGATTTTACGCTCCTCGACCTGGGCGGTCAGGACAGCAAGGTGATCAAGGTGGCAGGGGGACGGATGGTGGATTTTCGCACCAACGACAAGTGCGCCGCTTCCTCTGGGCGCTACCTGGAGAACATGGCGGCCGTATTGGCGATGGATGTGACGTCCCTCGGTCAATGCCGGGACAACCCCGTGGAGTTGTCGTCCACTTGCGCCGTCTTCGGCGAGTCGGAGCTGATCGGTCAGATCATCGAAGGCCACCCGATCGAACACCTGGCGGCGGGGGTGAACCGCACCATCGTCAAGCGTGTCGAGCCGATGCTACGGGAACTGTGCAGCCCGGTGGTTGTCTTTACGGGCGGCGTAGCTCGGAGCGGGGCGATCCGATCCATGTTGGAGGAAGCCCTCGATGTGCAGGTCATTCTCCCCGCCCATCCTCAACTGAACGGAGCCATCGGCTGCGCTGTGTGAAATTTTTCACGAAAAATGCCTCTATGAGGCAGGTTTTTTACTGTACGCGTTGAATCATATTGGTTGGGTCCAATCGAAGCATGCTCAAGGGTCAGCGTTGAAACTGTCCCGTCTCGGGACAGTTTCATTTATACAACAGCAAATCACTAAAAGATCAATTGAAGGAGGATGCCTGGATTGCGTACTATCACATTCGAACAGATCGCTTCGGCTGTGGAAGGACTGTGCATCAAAGCCAACACCCAGATCGGCGCCGATGTGAAAGAAGCGCTGGAAAAGGCCCACGCTGCGGAAGCATCGCCCCTGGGCAAGACCATCATCGGTCACATCATGGAGAACAACGCCATCGCCGAAAGGGAGATCGTCCCCATCTGCCAGGACACGGGGATGGCTGTCGTATTTGTCACCATCGGCCAAGAAGTCTATGTCGAAGGCGGCCTCACCGATGCCATCAATGAAGGCGTGCGCCGCGGCTACGAAAAAGGCTACCTGCGCAAGTCGGTCGTCAAAGACCCCCTGCTCCGCGTCAACACGGGGGACAACACGCCGGCCGTCATCCATTATGATATCGTTCCCGGGGACAAGCTGCACATCATGGTCGCTCCGAAGGGCTTCGGCAGCGAAAACATGAGCCAACTCAAGATGTTCAAGCCGGCTGACGGCGTGGAAGCCATCAAGAAGTTTGTCATCGAGGCTGTCGAAAAAGCCGGCCCCAACCCCTGCCCGCCTATCGTCGTCGGCGTCGGCATCGGCGGCACCATGGAAAAGGCCTCTTTCCTTGCCAAAAAAGCGCTGCTTCGTCATATCGGCCACCACAGCGAGAAAGAGCACATTGCCGCGCTGGAAAAAGAGCTGCTTGAGAAGATCAACAACCTGGGCATCGGCCCCCAAGGTCTTGGCGGCAACACAACGGCGCTCACGGTCAATGTAGAGACCTACCCGACCCACATCGCTGGTCTGCCCTGCGCCGTCAACATCAACTGCCATGTGGCCCGTCACACCGAAATTGAGTTGTAATCCGGCATAGAAGGGAAGGAGAGTTGGAATCATGAATGCTGTACGGTTGACAACGCCGTTGACTCAGGAGGCCCTGCGCCAACTGAAAGCCGGCGATACGGTTCTGATCAGCGGCACCATCTACACCGGCCGCGATGCCGCCCACAAACGTCTGGTCGAAACCCTTGACCGTGGGGAAGATCTGCCGTTTAATGTAAAGGACGCCGTCATTTATTTCGTCGGCCCCTGTCCGGCCAAACCGGGCCAGGTGATCGGCTCTGCCGGCCCCACCTCGTCCTACCGGATGGATACCTACTCGCCCCGGCTGATCGAGCAGGGCCTGACCGGCATGATCGGCAAAGGTTTGCGGGGACCGGCTGTTGTTGACGCGATGAAGAAGCACGGCTGTGTCTACTTCGTCGCCATCGGCGGCGCTGGCGCCTTGATGGCCCGCTCGATTAAAGAAGCGAAGGTCATTGCCTATGACGACCTTGGCACCGAAGCCGTCCGTGAACTGGTTGTCGAAGACTTCCCGGTCATCGTCTGCATTGATGCCGAAGGCAACAACCTCTACGAACAAGGGCGGGCTCAGTACCAGCGCGCATAACCACCTCCCGGCGGGACCGGCGGTGGAACCGCCGCCGGTCGCCCGGAGAGGAGTTTTATTATGGAACGTTTTGATGGCCGCCAGGCAGATCAACTGCGTCCGATTCAGATCCAACGGCAGTACCTGATCCATCCGGAGGGTTCCGTGTTGATCACCGTCGGTAACACGAAGGTGATCTGCACAGCCACGGTGGAGGAAAAGGTGCCGCCTTTTCAGAAGGGCTCCGGCAAGGGCTGGGTGACGGCCGAATACAGCATGCTCCCTCGGGCGACGGGAACCCGCACCCAGCGGGAGGTCACCCGCGGCAAAGCCTCGGGTCGTACGATGGAGATCCAGCGGTTGATCGGTCGGGCGCTCCGATCAGTCGTCGACCTGCAGCGGCTCGGCGAGCGCACCATTTGGATCGACTGTGATGTCATTCAGGCCGATGGCGGAACCCGTACCGCATCGATCACCGGCGCCTTTGTGGCCCTCAAGGACGCCTGCGATAAACTGCTGAAGAATAAACAGATTCAGAAGGATCCTATCGTGGAACCGCTAGCCGCTGTCAGCGTTGGCAAGGTATCGGGCGAACTCCTGCTTGACCTGGCTTACGAGGAAGACTCGAAAGCCGAGGTAGACATGAACCTGGTCATGACCGGCGGTGGCCGCTTTGTCGAGGTGCAGGGTACAGCCGAGGGGACCCCCTTTGACCGGGATGAACTGGACGCCATGATCCGTTTGGCTGAAAAGGGAATCCGTGAACTGATGGAAGCCCAGAAACAGGCGCTGGCGGAAAGTGCGCGGAAATAGCCATCCACGAGATCATCGCCTCAGAAAAAAGAGCCGGCGCCTTGCCCGGCTCTTTTTAGTCTTCTGCTCGGGATGCCTTGACAAGCAGTAGAACGAAGAAGTACGATGATTTTGAAAATATCAATCAGAAATGTTGCCGGGCCTGCGAGGGGGAAGCGGTATGTTTAAGATCATCTTGGCGACCCAAAACATGGGGAAGGTCCGCGAATTTGAGGCCATGACACAGGCGCAGACACCAGCGTTGCCGATCGAGTGGTTGTCGCTGCGCGACTTCCCCCAGATCACCGATCTCAAAGAAACGGGCGACACTTTCCGTGATAACGCTCTGATGAAAGCCGAACAGGTCGCCCGCGCCTGCGGCGTGCCTGCTATGGCCGACGACTCGGGCTTAGTGGTCGATGCATTGAACGGAGCGCCCGGCGTCTACTCGGCGCGCTTCGCCGGAGAGCCCAAGAATGATCGTCGCAACAACGAAAAACTGCTGGCGTGCTTACAGGGTGTTCCCGCCGAAGAGCGGAAGGCTCGCTTTGTCTGCATCCTGGCATTGGCCATGCCGGACGGGCAGAAGTTTTTTGCCGAAGGCGTCTGCGACGGGGTCATCGCTGCTGAAGGGCGCGGAGATGGCGGCTTCGGTTATGATCCTCTCTTCTACCTGCCGGCATACGAGAAGACCTTCGCCGAACTGCCAGCCGAGATAAAGAATAAGATCAGCCACCGCGCGTCGGCGATGGAAAAGATGTTCTTCCTGCTGCGTGTTTTGCTCTTTCCTGAGCCAGAACCGATTACCCAGCCTAATTTGTAATAACTTACCCCAGCGTGATTTCTCCGATCAAGTGCAGAGTGAAATCGGACAAGACGGTTCAAGCAGGACTGACTTGTCTTTTTCCAGACTCTCTCCGGGGCGGTTGATGGAATCGCCTCGTTGTTGATATTACAGATTGTCGATTCGCTTTGTAAATTTTGGAATGCATCGTAGGACTTGTCATCTTGTCAGCCGCATCACCGTATGTTATAATGTCATTCGATGTCTCGTGGAATGAGACGTTTAGAGGTTCCTTTGGTCACGGGGCGTAGCGCAGTTTGGTAGCGCACCTGCTTTGGGAGCAGGGGGCCGCAGGTTCAAATCCTGTCGCCCCGACCATCTTCATCTTCCCCTTCAGCGGCAGAACTGCTTGCGGCAAGGGGTTGCCGGAACCGATCAGGCGCCTGTAGCTCAGCTGGATAGAGCACCTGCCTTCTAAGCAGGGCGTCGGGGGTTCGAATCCCTCCAGGCGCGCCATTTGAATATTTCTTGACAACGGTCATCGCAGGAATTAGAGTATAAAAGATACAGGAGTTATGCGGGAGTGGCGGAATTGGTAGACGCACTGGATTTAGGTTCCAGCGGGCAACCGTGGGGGTTCGAGTCCCTTCTCCCGCACCACCGTCGTTTGCAAATCGGCAGCATGACCGCTTACCTCGGTGATCCGTCGCCGAGGTTTTATTTTTAATCACGCAAAGGAGGAGAATAAAACCCTAATATTTGGGAAAAATATGAAAGCTTACGTTCGAATCCTTTTGTGATAGCAGGAAATGCGAGATTGCCGTAGAATAATACCCTTATGCTTTTTAAATTTTCGGATAGACTACTAAAGGTCAAATCCGGCAACAACAGCCATCTTTACGATACAATCAATGGAAGGGGTACATACGTGAAGGCTTCAGTAGAAAGGCTCGCTAACAACCAGGTATCGCTGCAAATCGAGATTGATGAGGCAACATTCGAACAAGGGCTGGAAAAGGCCTATAAGAAAGTCGTCCGCCAGGTAGCCGTCCCCGGTTTCCGCAAAGGCAAGACCCCCCCGCAAGATTCTGGAAGCCCGTTACGGCAAAGAGGTTCTTTTTGAAGATGCCGTGGAGATCCTTGTGCCGGAAGCGTACATGCAGGCTATCGAAGAGAACAATGTGGAGCCTGTGGAGCAACCGAAAATCGATCTGGTCCAGATGGAAGCCGGCAAGCCGCTGATCTTCAAGGCCATCGTCACCGTCAAGCCGGAGGTCGCCCTCGGCGAATACAAAGGCGTCGAAGTGAACGTCCAGCCTGTGGAAGTGCGGGAAGAGGACGTCCAACGGCAACTGGAGACCATGCAGAAGCGCCATGCCCGCATTTCCACCCTCACGGAAGGGCAGGCACAGTTGGGCGACACGGCTGTCATCGACTTTGAAGGATTCAAGGATGGAATTCCTTTCGAAGGCGGCAAAGGCGACGATCACCCCTTGGAGTTGGGTAGTAACACCTTCATCCCTGGTTTTGAAGAAGGACTTGTCGGCGTTTCCGTCGGTGAAACGATCGATCTGAACCTGACCTTCCCCGAGCAGTACCATGTGGTGGAGCTCGCGGGACAGCCGGTCGTCTTCAAAGTCACTGTCAAAGAACTCAAGCGCAAAGAGTATGCCCCCATCGACGATGAGTTCGCCAAGGATGTCAGCGATTTCGAGACCCTTGACGAATTAAAAGAAGATATCCGTAAAAACTTACTGAGCGCTGCCGAAAAAGCTCGTGAACAGGCCAAGCAAAAAGCGGCCGTCGAAAAGGTCGTAGGCGACTCCCAGGTGGAGATCCCCGCGGTGATGATCGACAATCGCGCCGACCAACTGATGGAAGAGTATGGTCAGCGGTTGAACTACCAGGGCATCTCTTTGGAACAGTTCCTCGCGATGACCAAGCAGACCGAGAAAGACTTGAAGGCGCAGTTTATCCCGGAAGCGGAAAAAGTGGTCAAGCAAGAACTTGTTTTGGAAGCGGTGGCCAAAGCCGAAGGAATGGCTGTATCTAATGACGAATTGAACAAAGAGATCGAGGAGATAGCCGCCAACTACCGCAAACCGGCCGCTCAGATCCGGAAGCTCCTTGAATCGCGCGGCCAGATCGACACCCTGAAAACGGGGATGCTCTTGGATAAAGCCGCCAAATTCCTTGTCGACAGCGCCAAAGAAATCGCTGGTTGATCCGGGAAATCGCGAACTGCGCAGCTTTCCCGGACATAGATTGAACTGTATACCTGAGGAGGTTTCTTGGATGAGTCATCTGGTTCCAATGGTCGTCGAGCAAACCAATCGCGGTGAACGGGCGTATGACATCTATTCCCGGCTGTTGAAAGATCGGATCATTATCCTGGGCAGCGCCATTGATGATAATGTTGCCAATCTCATCATCGCCCAGTTGCTCTTTTTAGAGGCCGAGGATCCGGACAAAGACATCCACCTCTATATCAACAGTCCGGGAGGCGCGATCACGTCCGGGTTTGCCATTTACGACACGATGCAACTGATCCGCTGCGACGTATCCACAATCTGCGTCGGGATGGCCGCCTCCATGGGCGCCTTCCTTCTGACTGCCGGCGCAAAAGGAAAACGCTACGCTTCACCGAACGCTGAGATCATGATCCACCAGCCCCTTGGCGGTGTCAAAGGCCAGGCCACGGAAATCGAGATCCATGCCCGCCACATCCTTAAGACGAGAGACCGTATCAACCACATCCTGGCGGACCGCACGGGCCAGCCTTTGGAACGGATCGAACGGGATACGGATCGGGACTATTTTATGTCGGCAGAGGAAGCGAAAGCCTACGGCATCATTGACGGGGTGATGGACTTTAAGCCGCCGGCCAAGGCATGAGTAGCAGAGAGGTGAGGATATGTACAAAGGTTTCGGTGACGATAAAAGTCAACTGAAGTGTTCCTTCTGCGGCAAGCTGCAAGATCAGGTCAAAAAGCTGGTCGCCGGCCCCGGAGTCTACATCTGCGACGAATGCATCGAACTGTGCAACGAGATCATTGAAGAAGAACTGCAGGACGAGAACACCTTCGACCTGGGCGACGTGCCTAAGCCGAAGGAGATCCGAGAGATCCTGGACCAGTACGTCATCGGTCAGGAACAGGCCAAAAAGGCCTTGTCTGTCGCTGTCTACAACCACTATAAACGGATCAACCTGGGTTCGAAGATCGACGACATAGAACTGCAGAAATCGAACATCGTCATGCTAGGCCCTACCGGCAGCGGGAAAACGCTGCTGGCCCAGACACTGGCTCGCATATTGAATGTGCCCTTCGCCATCGCTGACGCCACCTCCCTGACGGAGGCCGGTTATGTGGGCGAGGATGTGGAAAACATCCTGCTCAAGCTGATCCAAGCCGCTGACTACGATGTGGAGAAAGCGGAAAAGGGTATTGTCTACATCGACGAGATCGACAAGATCGCCCGCAAGTCGGAGAACCCCTCGATCACACGGGACGTCTCCGGCGAAGGGGTTCAACAGGCGCTGTTGAAGATCCTAGAAGGCACGGTGGCCTCCGTACCCCCGCAGGGCGGACGGAAACACCCCCACCAAGAGTTCATTCAACTGGATACGACGAACATCCTCTTCATCTGTGGCGGCGCTTTTGACGGCATCGAAAAGCTGATCATGAACCGCATCGGCAAGAAGACGATGGGCTTCAACGCCGAGATCAAAGGCAAGCAAGAAAAGAAGATCGGCGAAACCCTCCGGGAGATCCTGCCGGTCGATCTGCTCAAGTTCGGCTTAATCCCCGAGTTTGTCGGCCGTTTGCCGGTCATCGTCACCTTGGACGCCCTTGACGAGGACGCCCTCGTGCGCATCCTGACAGAGCCGAAAAACGCCCTCGTCAAGCAGTATCAGAAGTTCTTTGAACTGGATCAGGTTCAGTTGGAATTCACCGATGACGCCTTGAAAGCCATCGCCCAGGAGGCGATCAAGCGCAACACAGGCGCTCGCGGCCTGCGGGCCATCTTGGAAGAGGTTATGCTCGACGTGATGTTCGACATCCCGTCCCGCAACGACGTCACCAAGTGCGCTGTGACCAAGGAAGTCATTCTGAAGCAGAAGGAACCGGTTCTGGTCACGAGTGACAGAAAAAAAAAGAAGGAAGAGTCGGCTTAGGGGCGCAGGGTGAGCCGGCTGACAAGACGCCGATAGGGCGATCACCTGAATCGTCGCTCCCGGGCAAGCGCCCGACGACCCGAACCAAACCCGGTACGCGCCAATGACACAGACCTCGGAGGATCTCGATCCTCCGGGGTTTTTGTTTTTCCGGTCCCCCATCTCATAAAAAGCCGACGCCGTCGGATACTATGGGGGATTGGCAAAAACAGAAATGGAGTGACGGCGGTGAACGTTTGGTCGGGATTAGGTGGATTGTTGGGCCTCCTCCAGATCTTTTTCATCGTTATCATCGGGATGTACTTCTGGCACCTGCTCAAAAACCAACAGAATTCCAAGACGGCGGTAGAGCGCGAATCAAGAAAGGAACTGGAAAAACTCCAGACCTTGCGCCGGATCGCCCTCACCGAGCCTTTGGCAGAGAAGACGCGGCCGGCGACCTTTGGAGAAATCGTTGGCCAAGACGACGGCATCCGGGCGCTCAAAGCGGCCCTCTGCGGTCCCAACCCGCAGCATGTGCTCATCTACGGTCCCCCTGGGGTCGGAAAAACAGCGGCAGCCCGTTTGGTCCTCGAAGAAGCCAAGAAAAATCCCCTGTCGCCCTTCTCAGCGCAAGCGAAGTTCATCGAGATCGACGGCGCGACGGCTCGCTTCGATGAACGGGGCATCGCCGACCCGCTCATCGGTTCGGTCCACGACCCGATCTACCAGGGAGCCGGCGCCCTAGGCATGGCCGGCATCCCACAACCAAAACCAGGGGCCGTGACGAAGGCCCATGGCGGGGTGCTCTTTATCGACGAGGTGGGGGAACTCCACCCTATTCAGATCAACAAGCTCCTCAAGGTGCTCGAAGACCGGAAGGTGCTCCTGGAAAGCGCCTATTACTCCAGCGAGGATCTGAATATCCCCAGTCACATCCACGATATCTTTCAAAACGGCCTACCTGCCGACTTCCGCCTCATCGGCGCCACAACCCGACTGCCCCAGGAGATCCCCGCAGCGATTCGTAGCCGTTGCCTGGAGGTTTTTTTCCGCCCCTTGACCCAGGAGGAAATCGGGACAGTAGCGCGCCGCGCAGCAGAGAAGATCGCCATGTCGATCCCTGAGCAGGCGGTCGAGGTGATCCGCCGCTACGCCACCAACGGACGTGAGGCTGTCAACATCGTCCAGATATCGGCCGGCCTCGCCCTTGCCCGCAGTGTCGGCGTCCTCTCTGTAGAGGATGTGGAATGGGTCGTCCACTCCGGCCAGTACGCACCCCGGCCGGAGAAAAAGGTTCCTCCAGAGCCGCAGGTGGGCGTCGTCAACGGCCTAGCGGTGATGGGGCCCTCGATGGGCGCCTTGATGGAGATCGAGGTGACTGCCTTGCCGGTCACTGCCGGCACGGGGATGCTGACGCTAACAGGGATCGTCGATGAAGAGGAGATGGGCGGGCTGGGCGGGCGGACGATGAAACGGCGCAGCCTCGTCAAAACCTCTGTCGACAACGTCTTGACGGTTCTGCGCGCCCAGACGGGAATTGAGCCGAGGGACTGGGACATCCATGTCAACTTCCCCGGCGGAACCCCTATCGACGGACCCTCAGCTGGCATCGCCATCGCAACGGCGATTTACTCATCCGTCAAAGGAGTCGCCATCGACAACCGGCTGGCCATGACAGGGGAGTTGTCGGTCCGCGGTCAGGTGAAACCGGTGGGGGGCGTTGTCACAAAGGTGGAAGCGGCGCGACTGGCCGGGGCAACCCGCGTGCTGATCCCGGCGGAGAACTGGCTGGAGCGTTTTTCTTCGATTCCAGGAATTTCCGTTATCCCCTTGCATACGATGGAACAAGTCTTTGCTGAAGCGCTATTGACGGATTCATCGTTGGCGGAGACGACTATTGCGCCTCCGGCAGACCTGTTGCCTGCGGCTGCTGTCGGTGTGGTGGCGCCTCCCTAAGCAGGCTTGTGAGTGAAATGATCTAATCGAAGGTTGCTGCCGGTTCATGGAGGGAAAACGCTGGGCTTTGTTCCCCGATTATAGTAAAATGAGGATAATCTTCTGGCCCCTTCAGAAGAGTAGGAGGTGTTTGCCCCGATGGCCGAAGAAAAGAAGATACGGCAGACGATACAGGAATTGCCCCTGCTGCCTTTGCGGGGGATCATCGTCTTTCCTTACATGGTTGTGCACCTGGATGTCGGTCGGGAGCGTTCCGTCAATGCGATTGAAGAAGCGATGGCCCAGGACCGGATCATCTTCCTCGCCACCCAGAAGGAAGCCCAGACCGATCAACCCGGCGCAGAGGACATCTACCAGATCGGCGCCATTGCCGAGATCAAGCAACTGCTGAAGCTCCCCGGCGGAACGATCCGCGTGCTCGTGGAAGGCCTGGCCCGTGCGGAGATTCTCGAATACATGGACATGGAACCGTTCATCCGCGTGCGCATCCGAGAGCATATCGAGCCCGACATTAAGTCGAACGCCGTGGAAGCATTGATGCGTTCCCTCGTCAACCAGTTTGAGCAGTACGTGAAGATCTCCAAAAAAATCCCGCCGGAAACCTTCGTCTCTGTCGTGGCTGTTGAAGATCCCGTCCGGTTGACCGACATCATCTCGTCCCACCTGACACTGAAGACGCAAGACAAACAACGCATCCTGGAAGCCCTCGACGTGGCCGAACGCCTGGAGATCCTGACGGAGATCCTGGCCAAAGAGATGGAGATCCTGGAACTGGAGCGCAAGATCAACGTCCGCGTCCGCAAGCAGATGGAAAAAACCCAGAAGGAATACTACCTGCGCGAACAGATCAAGGCCATTCAAAAGGAACTGGGCGAGAAGGAAGACCGCCAGGCCGAAGGGGAAGATCTGCGCGACAAGATTGCCAAGGCCAAACTGCCCAAAGAAGCCGAGGAAAAAGCCCTCCGCGAGGTGGAGCGCCTCGAAAAGATGCCGCCCATGGTGGCGGAAGCGACGGTGGTCCGCAACTACCTGGAGTGGCTGCTCGCTCTGCCCTGGGCGAAACAGACGAAAGACCGCCTCGACATCGACAAGGCCGAGGTCATTCTCAACGAGGATCATTTCGGCCTCGACAAGGTGAAGGAGCGGATCATCGAGTACCTGGCCATTCGCAAGTTGGCCCAAAAGATGAAGGGCCCCATCATCTGCTTCGTCGGCCCGCCAGGTGTCGGCAAAACCTCCCTCGCCCGTTCCATCGCCCGGGCGCTGGAGCGCAAGTTTGTTCGCCTCTCCCTGGGCGGCGTCCGCGATGAGGCCGAGATCCGCGGTCATCGGCGCACCTATGTGGGCGCCATGCCGGGCCGCCTGATCCAGGGACTGCGCACGGCGGGATCGAAAAACCCCGTCTTCCTGCTCGACGAGATCGACAAGATGAGCATGGACTTCCGCGGCGACCCGGCGTCGGCGCTCCTAGAGGTGCTCGATCCGGAACAGAACAGCACCTTTTCGGACCACTTCATCGAGGTCCCCTTTGACCTGTCCAAGGTCTTGTTCATCACCACCGCCAACGGCATGCACAACATCCCCCGGCCGCTCCTCGACCGGATGGAGGTCATCTACATCCCCGGCTATACGGAGGAGGAAAAGACGCGCATCGCCCTCGACCACCTCATTCCCAAGCAGTTGAAAGAGCATGGCCTGAAAAAAGAACAGGTCCAGATCTCGGAAAACACGGTGCGCCGCCTGATCCGCGAGTACACCCGCGAGGCAGGCGTCCGTAATTTGGAACGGGAGATTGCCGGCCTCTGCCGCAAAAGCGCACGGGCCATCGTCAAGGATCCCGAGCGTCGCGTTTCCATCTCGGCCGGCAACCTCCCCTCTTATATCGGCATCCCTCGATTCCGCTACGGCTTGGCCGAAGCGGAATCTCAGGTGGGTGTCGCCACGGGGTTGGCTTGGACGGAAACTGGCGGTGACACCCTGGCCATCGAAGTGGCTCTCATGCCGGGCAAAGGCAGCCTCGCCTTAACGGGCAAACTGGGCGACGTGATGAAGGAATCGGCCCAAGCCGGCCTCACCTATGTTCGCTCCCGCGCCAGCGACTTGGGCATCGCCGACAAATTCCACCAGAACACGGACATCCACATCCATGTGCCGGAAGGTGCCATCCCGAAAGACGGTCCTTCCGCTGGTATCACCATCGCCACAGCCCTCACGTCTGCCCTCAGCCGGCGGCCAGTCCGGCGGGAGGTGGCCATGACCGGCGAGATCACCCTCCGCGGTCGTGTGCTTCCCGTCGGCGGCATCAAAGAGAAGATGCTGGCAGCCAACCGGGCCGGATGCACCACCGTCATATTGCCGGCGGAGAACAAGAAGGACCTGGAAGAGGTCCCGGCCAACGTCAAGAAAAAACTGCGCTTCATCCTGGTCGAGCACATGGATCAGGTCATTCAGGAGGCCTTGCTCGAACCAGCGCCGGTGCAAGAGCCTGAGCCGCCGGAGACGATCCCCGCCGCCATGGAAACGCCCGTGCCGGTCTATCAAGGGATGATCGAAGAGACGCCGCCGGGATTGCAGACCTGAGAAGGTTGAGCGGTAGGACTTCGGCTCGATGACATGCCCATGATGAGAGGTACCCGCCTTTGGGTACCTTTCTTCCCATTGTCTCGCCAATAGACAAAGGTGGGGCAATAGAAGCATGCAACACAGGCGCGTAACAGAAGAATATGGCTTTGAACTGAGGTTAAGAGATGAGCGATAAGGCTTCCTTTGAAGGCAACGTTCTATTGCCTGAACAGACGAATGCTCAAAGGCCCGAACCGGCGGTTTCCAGCCCGCAAGAACCGACCAATCCAGTGCCGCAGGCTCCGGCGATCACACCGCCCGGCGCAGGCGGGGGCAAAGTGGCGGACGCCGGCCCGACCGAATCGTGGCTGAAAATCAAAGAGGCCGAGTTTGTGATCAGTGCTTTCAAAGGGGAGCAGTACCCTGAGGACAATTTCCCCGAAGTGGCCCTCGTCGGCCGGTCCAATGTGGGCAAATCGTCCTTGATCAACAAGCTCTGCAACCGCCGCCACTTGGCCCGAACCTCGTCGACACCTGGTAAGACGCAGACGCTCAACTTTTACCGGATCAATCAGGCCGCCTATATCGTTGACCTGCCCGGCTATGGCTATGCCAGCGTCTCCAAAACGCAGCGGGCCAGTTGGGGACCGATGATGGAGCACTACCTAAAAAAGCGGCCCCAGCTCCGCGGCGTCATCCAGTTGATCGATATCCGCCACCCGCCGTCAAAGGACGATATTGCCATGCGCGAATGGCTGAACCACTTCAAAATCGGCGCTGCCGTCATCGCCACCAAAGCGGACAAGATCAACCGAGGCCAGTACGCCAAACATGTGAAGCAGATCCGCCAGGACCTGGGTGTTCCCAAGGAACTCCCCATCATCGTCTTTTCGGCGGAAACGGGTCATGGAAAAGAGGATGTTCTCGAACTGCTTGATTATTTCTGGAACGAGATGGAGACGCAGCCTGAGGTGTGAAGCGAGATCTGTGAACCGCCAGAATATGTCGCCGAAGCTGCTCCCAAAAGCGAGGACTCAAGCTGCGAATAACCGCTTCTGCTATAGAGGCGGTTATTTTTTGTATAAACGGTGGTTCCCCGCATAGAGATGAGGGATGAGAAATTTCTTCCTAGGAGGGAAGAAGATTCTGGAACGGAAGAAGTCTTGGCGAATAAATATAGATACCAAAAAGGAGGTATCCCTTTGAAGCGGATGCATGTGACTAGGATGGGCCGCCTGCTGGTCGGCCTGTTGATCGTCAGCGTCACCCTTGCCGGCTGCCTTTCTCCACAAGCAACGCAAAACAAGGCTGGCTCAAAGACAGCGACGATTCGCTTAAGCGAAGTGGTTCACTCCGTCTTTTATACGCCCTTGTATGTAGCACTCAACAAAGGATTTTTCCAGGAGGAGAACCTGAACATCGAGATGAGCACCGCCTGGGGCGGCGACAAAGCGATGACGGCGCTCGTGGCTGATCAGGCAGACATCGGACTGATCGGACCGGAAACGATCATCTACACGCACCAACAGGGTTTGGACAAAAAAATCCTCTGCTTTGCCCAATTGACACAGCGGGACGGTTCCTTCCTGGTGGGCCGGCCCGGACAAGGCTTCTCCTGGGAAGGCTTGCAAGGTAAGACGATCATCGGCGCCCGCAAAGGCGGCGTGCCGGAGATGGTGCTCGAGTATGTGCTGAAACAAAAAGGCCTCAAGCCCTTTGAGGATGTGAAGATCATTCAGAACATCCAGTTCACTGCCACGGCTGGCGCCTTCCAGGCGGGAAC
Organism: Heliomicrobium sulfidophilum; assembly: GCF_057715735.1. Lineage (NCBI taxonomy): Bacteria > Bacillati > Bacillota > Clostridia > Eubacteriales > Heliobacteriaceae > Heliomicrobium > Heliomicrobium sulfidophilum. Next base: position 306,373 of record NZ_JBVTZZ010000005.1, on the reverse strand, counting down.
GGGCGACTATGTAGCCCTTTTTGAACCGACTGTGTCGGAATTGGAACAGGCTGGCGCCGGTCAGGTCGTCGCTTCTCTGGGCGTCGAATCGGGCAAGATCCCCTACACCGTCTTCATGGCCTCTGAGGAATACATCAATCAAAACCGCGAGGCGGTGCTGGCTTTTACGCGCGCCATCTACCGGGCTCAGCAATGGACGGCTTCTCACAACGTCGACGAGATCACCGACACCATTTTGCCCTCTTTCCAGGGCAGCGAACGCGCAGTCGTTCGAAAAGCGGTAGAGCGGTATCATCAGCAGGAGAGTTGGGCTACTGATCCGCGCATGCAGCCGGGGGGACTCGATTATCTCCAGTCGATCATTGAATCGGCAGGAGAGTTGAAACAGCGCATTCCCGAGGAGGCCATGGTCCGTAACGATATCGCGGAAGAGGTTCTGCGGGCTGCAGGGCGATGATGCAGGATGGGGGAAAGCGAACAGGCCTTGTTCCGGCCGTTGAACTGCAGGATGTTTCGGTCACGTACCAGACCCCGAAGGGGGAAATTCCGGCCTTGGCGGGAATCAATCTGGGTATCGCTGCCGGAGAGTTTGTAGCCATCGTCGGCCCGAGCGGTTGCGGCAAGAGCACCATCCTCTCGCTGATCGCCGGGCTATTAAAACCTACTGCCGGAGACATCCTGATCAGCGGTGAACGATCAGGCTTGCACAGCACTCGGGTGGGCTACATGCTGCAGCAGGATTATCTCTTACCCTGGCGGACAGTTCGGGAAAATGCGCTGCTCGGCTTGGAAATAATGAAGGAAGTTGGACCAGAGCGGGAAAAAAAGGTAGAGACTCTCCTCGAAACCTACGGATTGGGCCATTTTTTGCACCATCATCCCCAGGAACTCTCGGGGGGGATGCGGCAGCGGGTTGCCCTGGTGCGTACCTTGGCTGTCGAACCGGAGATCTTTTTGCTCGATGAGCCCTTTTCTGCCCTTGATTACCAGACGAGGACGACGATCCAGGAGGAGGTATGGCGGGCGCTACGGGCGTCAAGACGGACAACGATCCTGGTCACTCATGATGTAGTTGAGGCGGTCGCCATGAGCGACCGGGTGATCGTGCTGTCCTCCCGGCCCGCCCAGGTAAAAGGGGAACTGGTCATAGACGTTGGCGTTGAACGGCCTGGGCCCTGGCAGGCCCGTAAAGCGGCGCACTTCAATGAGTACGTCGACGCCGTTTGGGCGGAATTGAAAGCCTACGTACCGTAAATGCGAACGGGAACGCGACAGATCCGGGATGTAAAACCTGTCGACGGGGATAGAGAGAAGGGAGATGCGCCGTGTCTACGATTCCCCGCCAGGAGTACTTGCGGCGTTTGCGCAGAGAAAGATGGTTCATCATCCTCATCCAGGCAGGACTGCTCGCAGCGGCGCTTGTCACCTGGGAGGTCCTGGCCGACCTGCGTGTCCTCGATCCCTTCCTCGTCAGCAAGCCCAGCCAGGTGGCAGCGCTGTTGACGAAACTGGCGAAGGAGGGTGAACTCTGGCATCATGTTGGGGTCACTGTCGGCGAGACGGTGGCCGGTTTTCTTCTGGGCACGCTTCTGGGCTTGGGAGTCGCCATCCTGCTCTGGTGGTTTCCCACGCTGGCTCGTTTGGCCGATCCCTTTTTGGTTGTGCTGAACAGCACCCCCAAAATTGCCCTAGGGCCGATCTTCATCGTCTGGATGGGCAATGGTGTTGGCGCCATCTTGACAATGGCCTTGACGATCTCAGTGATTACTACGATTACCGTTATCTATGCCGGATTCACCGAGGTCCCTGACGGGTATGTGAAGCTCATCGGCGTCTTCGGCGGAACCCGTTGGGATATCCTGCGCAAGGTGATCCTGCCGGCATCCGTGCCGACCATCGCGGCCGCCCTGAAGGTGAACATCGGCCTCAACCTGGTCGGCGTCATCGTCGGTGAATTTCTTGTTTCCAAGGCCGGCCTTGGCTATCTGATCATCTACGGCGGCCAGGTCTTTCAACTGACCCTCGTCATCGCCAGCATCGTCATCTTGGCGCTGGTGGCGGCTGTCATGTACCAGGCGGTCGTTTGGCTGGAGCAGCGCTGGGTTGCCGGCAGAGCGCCGGGGAATAGTCGCACCCACCTTGGCTCTGGCGGTTAGGACGGTAGTTGGCGTCCGATTACCCCGAAGGGTGCTTGTGTAAGTATTCAAACAAGAAGAGATAATAGATCTGTGGAACAAGCGACGGAGCGGAATAATGGGTAAGGATGGGACATTTTGCAGCGAAAAAAGCGGCAATCGTTAAGGAGCGAAAGAGTCCTTACAGACATCGAAAAAAATATCCAAAAGCTCCGTGCTGATTTCGAACGAAGCGACGACCTGCGGCTGCGTCGCCTCCATGTGGACATGGATGGACAATCTACACCTGTTGCCCTGGCCTTTCTCGTGACAGTCACAGATATGCAACGACTGGATCGGATCATCATGTCCCTGCAAAAGGATCGCACTTCAGCTGACATCATCCCAACGGCCCTTTCGGATCGCCTGAAACGCTTTGAAGAGGAACTATTGGCAGGCGGATCAGTACTCGCCATCACCCATTGGAATAAGGCGATGAAGGAGATGCTTTTTGGCGCAGCGCTGTTGTTCGTCGAGGGAGCCGCAGTCACATACGCCTTGCGTATCCCCAAAAAGACAGGGCGCTCCCCGGAAGAGCCCGAATCGGAACAAGTGGTGCGCGGCCCACACTACGGATTTGTGGAAGACCTATACGAGAACATCGCCCTGGTCCGCAGGCGCATGAACAGCCGTTCGCTCAAGGTGGAGGTTACGGAAGTGGGGCGAATTTCACTGACGAAAATCGCCCTCCTCTACATCGAAGGGGTCATTGATCAGCGGGTGCTGGCCGAAGTGAAAGAACGACTGGCCTATATCGATATTGACGAAGTGGCTTCCAGCAACACGCTCGAAGAATGGATCGAGGATCATCCCATCTCGATATTGCCGCAGATAGCCCATACCGAACGGCCCGATGTAGCCGCCTCAGCGCTGGCTGACGGACGATTTATCATTCTCGTCGATGGCTCTCCGTCGATCCTGATCGCGCCAACCACCTTTATCGAGTTTTTTCATTCCCCAGAAGACCAGTATGAACGATACTACTTTGGCAGCTTTACCCGGATCCTTCGCTACCTCGGTGCCTTTATTTCACTTGCCTTTCCCTCCATCTATGTGGCCTTGACAACCTTTCACCCGGAAATGCTCCCCAGTCTTCTGTTGTTTTCCATTGCCTCCTCCCGGGCCGGGATCCCCTTTCCTGCCTTGATGGAGGCGCTCATTATGGAGAGCATCTTCGAATTGCTGCGGGAGGCGGGGCTTCGCTTGCCTCGGTCAGTGGGACAGGCTGTCAGCATTGTCGGCGCGTTAGTCATCGGTGAGGGGGCTGTTCGAGCCGGGCTCGTCTCACAGGCGATGGTCATTGTTGTTGCCATCACCGGCATCACCTCCTTTGCCATCCCTGCTTTCAATCAAGCCCAAGCCTTCCGCATGCTTCGCTTTCCGCTGCTTTTGCTGGGTGGCACCTTGGGCGTCCTCGGGTTGCTCTGCGGCTTGTCGGTCCTGTTTTTGTACCTCTGTGGCATCCGATCCTTTGGAGTGCCCTATCTAAGCCCCCTATCCCCGCTAGAACCGCTGGCGTTGCGTTCAAAGTTGTTGCGCTTTCCCCTTTGGACGATAACGAAGCGGGACGACTATTTGGCGCCTTCCCACAATACAAGACGAATCGGCAAAAGCGCCGGGCGAAGGAGGATGGCCATGATGGCTCCAGATGGAATCGACAGCCTTCCCGTTGAAAAAAGGCGACCATTTACGCCCTTGAATCAAGTGGCCCGCCTTCCGCAAGAAGGGGTGGAGAGGAGGCGCGATGGGGATCAGTAAACCACATGGAGGGCTGGGCATGCGCCCTGTCTTGTTGCTCACAGTCCTCTTGTCTTTCCTCCTCGCAGGCTGCGGGGAGAAACAGGAATTGGACCGAGTAGCCTTTATCATCGCCGTTGGCATTGATAAAGTAGAGGAAGGGCGGTTCCAATTGACGGCGCAATTCTTCAAGGCCCCGGCCCGGATTGGTGTGGAAAGTGAGAAGATGAATCCTTTCTGGCTCATTAGCGTCGAAGGGGAGAGCGTGATGGACGCCTCGCTGAAGCTGCGACGACGTGTGGACGGTCCGATCAGCTGGCACCAGGCAAGGACATATATTATCGGCGACAAGGCAGCCCAAGAAGGCATGAAGGATATCGTTGATTTTTTAGTCCGCAATATAGAAGTGCGCAAGGGGGCCAACATGGCGATTGCGGAAGGCAGTGCCCGCGATTACATGGTCTTGGCGCCGGAATTTGAGATGAACATTGCCCAAGAGACATGGCGCATGATCGAAAACTACCGCGACTGGGGTGGAACGACGCGCCTGCGAATGGGCGAATTTATCCTGGCCTCCTATGAACCGCAGATGGGCGTTCTTTTTCCGTATTTGCGCAAGGACAAGCCCACCCCTGTAGAGTCCATGAAAGGAAAAAAGGAAGAAAAGCTCGAGTCTCATGCCGTCCCTGCCGTGAGCGGCGGCGCCATGGTTCGTGATTTTCGCATGCGCGGTCAGTTGAATGAAGAGGAGACACGAGGCTACCTGTTGGTTCGAGCCAAGGAAAAGGCCATAGTGCCCGTTTTGGTAGATTGCATGGATGAAGAAGCAGGTGGACAGGCCACCGTCGTCCTTTCATCGGTCCGCCGGAGGATAGAGGTGGGCGATAATGGTGGGATCCCTGCTTTTCGAATCGAGATTACCGCCAGCGGCAAATTGATGGAGTATAATTGCGAAACGCCGCTGGTCAAAGACAGAGTGAAACAGTTGGAGGAGATGACGTCGGAAAAAGCACGCCACTTTGTGCTCGCAGCCTGGAACCAAGCGCAACAGTCTGAAACAGACCTGTTCGGGCTTAGCCGAGAGTTGAAGGCGTTCTACCCTGAGATCTGGAGGAAAGAAAAAGAGCAATGGTCCCAACGGTTAAGTGAGATCACGCTGGACGTCAATGTGAATGTCCGTCTTTCCAACGTAGGGACTATCGACAAGGGCGTCATCTCGGAGAAGCAAAAAGCGAAACAGGGGGATGAAGGGTGATCATCCTCCTGCTTGGCATTGCTGGCCTGATGCTTCTTGTACAGGGAAAGTACCTCGAAGAGGCCTCTTGGGCGACGAAAGGGATCTATGTTTTCATGCTCGTGACGGGGTTCTACTACACCCTGATCGGCAGCCAGATGGGAGAGCCGCTGGTTCACCCGACGCGCTGGATCAGTCAATTGTACATGCCCATGGGCGAAAGGCTTTACGATTGGCTTGGCTTCGCCTTCTTTCGGTAGCGAAGGATAAGCGCCCCGAGGGGAAAACCAATGGCCCAGGGAAGTAGGTAAAGGGCGTAGGCTTTATTGACAAAGTCAAAAACGTCGAGGAGATGTTCATAGACAAATAAGGAGAGGCCCACGGTCAACAGCGCCGCCGGTGGGATCAAGAGTGAGCGATCCTTTGCGCCAAGCCAATCGGTCAGATGATCAATAAAACTATAGAAACAGATCATGCTTTTGATCAGCGATGAGAAAAAAAAGATGGGAATGAACGCCACATCCAGGCGATCAAGAAAAACGCCGAGCTCTTCGTGACGCACGACACTGAAGAGCGGAAAAAGGAGCGTATCGGCTTCCGCTCGCCCGAAGACGGCGATGACGATCATGTCGCGGAGCGCAAAGAGCAGCGTCGAGAGGATAACAGCGTAGAGGAGTGGTCGCAAGAGGCTCCTGTCTTTGGGGGCATGGGCGAGAAAAGGGAAGAGGAGGATCAACTCGGCGAAGGGAAAAGAGAAACCAGCCAATCCCTGGCGGAGGAAGTCCCCTGTCGGTGCTTCCAAGAGGGGGAACAGGCGGTGCACATCGAAGAGGGGGATTGCCAACCCGTAAATGGCCAACAAGCCGGCGATGATCAGCGGCAAGAGAAGCAGGGCAAAGCGAGCGATGACCTCTGGACCTAAGACGGCGCCGTAGGCGACAACGATGATCAGCGGCAAGGAGAGAGAGAGGGTTGAAGCAGTAGGGTAAATCTGGTACATGAGAAGGGTGTTCAGGTTATTCAACACCAGCGCGGCCAAATGCAAAGGAAACCAGAGCCAAAAGAGAGCGAGAATGGAGCCGATTCGTTGGCCAAAGGCCTTTCTGGAGAGACCGATCAGGTTTTCGCCGGGATAGAGGTCTTTGACGGCAGAAAGCAAGAGGGCGTAGCCGCAGGCGGGAAATCCGAGCAACAGCGAGCCGATCCAGGCGTCTTGCTTGGTGATTCGTGACGAGGGCGTCAAAATGATCCACGATCCCAGCAAAAAGATGGTGGCGAGCGCAAAAACCTGTGTGGAAGAAATCAATTCTTTTCGCATACTTCTAGTATGCACCGCGAAAAGAAAAAGGCCTCCGGTCAGTTCGGGAGGCCTTGTGGAAAAAGGTTCTTTTTATTTTGGCGGATTTTCCAGATAATCATAGCGGTGATCAAAGACCCGCTTCGTCTTCTTTTCGCTGCGCGGCAGTCCCCCCTGGGGGAGGACCTCTACATCAGCGACGATGCCAATGACCGACTTGATGTTTTTGCGGCAGGCGCGGGCCACCTCTTCCGGCTGGTGCCCGTTGGACAACTCGACGCAGATGCGGATGTGGTCTTTGTTATCCACCCGCTCCAGGACGATCTGGTATTCGCTGGACACACCGGGGGTGTGCTTGAGGACATGGTCGATCTGGCCGGGGTAGATGTTGACCCCTTTAATCTTGATCATGTCGTCGGTCCGTCCCAGCACACGCCGGATCATGGGGAAGGGGCTGCCGCAGGAGCAGGCGTGCGTCTCGATGGTGGTGATATCCCGGGTGCGGTAACGGATGAGGGGCATGCCTTCCTTGGCGATGGTGGTGATCACCAGTTCGCCTTCCTGGCCGGGCGGGAGCACATGGCCTGTCTCCGGATCGATGACCTCGAAGATGAGGTAGTCAGACCAGAAGTGCAAGCCTTCGTGGCAAGCGCAGTCGATGGCGATTCCTGGTCCGTAGATCTCTGTTAGGCCGTAGATATCAAAGGTTTCGATACAGAAAATCTCTTCGATGCGCCGACGCATCTTATCGCCCCACCGTTCGGAGCCAAAGATGCCGAGACGCAGCTGGATCTCCTCCAGCATTCCCCGGCGCTCCGCCTCTTCCGCCAGCATCAGGCCGTAGGAAGAGGTGCCGATGAGCACCGACGTCTTCAAGTCGGTCATCATCTCCAACTGCTTGTCCGTGTTGCCAGGGCCGGTCGGAATCGTCATAGCCCCCAGCTTTTCCACGCCGGCTTGAAAACCGATGCCGGCCGTCCACAAGCCGTAGCCTGGCGTCACCTGCACACGGTCGCGGCGGCCAACGCCGACCGTTTCCAAGCAGCGGGCCATCATGACGGCCCAGTCGTCTACATCCTTCTGGGTGTAGGGCACGATGACCGGTTTGCCTGTCGTGCCAGAGGAGGAGTGAATGCGAACGATCTCTTCCTCATCGACGGCAATCAGGCCGAGCGGGTAGGCTTGACGCAGGTCTTGCTTGGTAGTGAAGGGCAGGCGGGCGAGGTCTTCGATGGAACGGATATCCTCAGGCTCGATTCCCGCCCTCTGAAAACGCTCACGGTAAAAAGAGCTCCCCTGGTACGCGCGACGGAGGGTTTGCGCCAGTTGGGGAAACTGGCTATGCGCGATAGCGTCAAAATCAATGGGACGGCGAATTTCCGCCCGTTCACAGGTGACGGCAGATGGGGTCATGGTTCTCTTCTCCTCTCATGCTCTACTGATTGTGCTCAGGATCTCCGTTTCTTAGGCGCTTCGTTGCGCTATGGTTTCATTGCCCCATTGCGCTCAGGTTCTTCTCAGGCATCTCGGCTCGGCTCCATGACCTTTCCATGAATGTTCATGCGTTCATGCGGCGCAACGATCCCGTCCGTCAGAAAGGAACCTTACATCCTGTCTTTTAGGATACCAAAGGCGCTGTTCCGGCACAAGACCCCAGGTTGCGGCCAGCCAGGAAGGCCTGGCGGTTGATCTCGCGCAGGCGGGACGGCAGGATCGCCTCCGCCGCTCGCCAGAGCAGTTCGGCCGTAACGGGAAGGCCGGGCAGTGTGGACAGGGCGCCGAGCATGACCATATTGGTTGTCTTGGCGTTGCCTGTCTCCAAAGCGGCGGCGGTTGCGTCTATCAAATGGACGCGCTGTCCCTGTTGCTGCAAAAACTCGACGATGCCCGCTTCGTCATAGCGAGTCAGGCCCAGCGAGGCTGCTGGCGGGATGATCGGTCGGCGGTTGATGACAGCCTGGCCCTGGGGCGCGAGTTTCGGCCAGCCCTTGAGGCTCTCAGCCAGTTCCAGGCTGATGAGGACATCGGCGGCGCCGTCCGGGATCAGGGCGCCCCAGAGGCGTTCACCGACGCGGACATGGCTGATGACGGAGCCTTCCCGCTGGGCCATGCCGATTGTTTCCGACGTGCGAACCTTGTATCCGGCGGCCAGCGCCGCTTCGGCGAAGACGCGCGACGCCAGGACGCCGCCCTGGCCACCGACGCCGGCGATGATCAGGTTAAAGGTTTTCATGACTCCACCTCCGGCGAAATGGCCTTCCAGGGACAGACCTGGGCACAGGCGCCGCAGCCGAAACATTTTTCCCGGGCGATGGCGACGGCCCGTTTGCCCGATTGCTCCTTGCTGCCGCCTTCCCCTCCTGTATGTACCTCATAAAGGGCGGGGCAACCGAACTTACGCAGGCAGATGCCGCAGCGGCGGCAGGCTTCGGCGTCGATCCGGTAGGGGGTGGAACGGCGCACGAGGTTGACGCAGTCGCGCCGGGCGATGATCACAGAAACGCCGGGGTAGTCCAGGGCTTCCCGGGCGGCGGCGATGGTGGCCGGGATGTCATAGGGGTCCACGGTCCGTACCCATTCGACGCCGCAGCCGCGTGCGACAGTGGCGATGTCGATGGTCGGCGCGATCTCGCCTGTCCCCTTGCGGCCCAGGCCGGGGTGAGGCTGGTGGCCCGTCATGGCGGTCGTCCGGTTATCGAGCACGACGAGGGTCATCCGAGCCTGTTGATAGACGGCGTTGATCAACGGCGGGATGCCGGAGTGGAAGAAGGTCGAATCGCCCAAAAAGGCGATGTGGGGACGGTCTGGCTCGATGTGGGAAAAGCCGGCCGCCATCGCCACCGAAGCGCCCATGCAGACGATGGTGTCGGCGGCACCCAGCGGGGGCATGGCGCCCAAGGTGTAGCAACCGATGTCGCCGGTGAAGAGGGCGTCGCGGCTCCGGGCGGCTTGGATGAAGGCGTAAAAGCTGTTGCGGTGGGGACAGCCGGCGCAGAGGATGGGGGTGCGCAGCGGCGGAGACGGGAGGGGTTGGGACGCTGCCGGAGCCGGAGCAGCCGGTGCAGCGAGCGCAGGTGACTGATCACAAGGGAGCGAATCGGTGACAAAGCGGCGCAGCAGGGGCAGCAACAGATCGGTGTTAAACTCCCCTTCCCGGGGGAGGTGACCGGAGTGTTTGCCGATGATTGACAGGGTGAGACCGGTCCGATAGGCTGCTACGGTCAACTGCTCTTCGATGACCGGTTCCTGCTCCTCGACGATCAGCACCGATGTTTTGCCGCGCAGGAAATCGAGAATAGGCGCGGCGGGCAGGGGGACGGGGGCGCCCACTTTATAGACGGGAATGGAGACGCCGAGGGTGTGCAGCCCTTCTTGAACATAATTGAAGGCCACACCGCCGGCGACGATGGCGAGATCGTTGGCCGCGTTCCCAGGGCAACCGGCTAAGGCGGCAGGGGAACCTGCATTGCCTTCCCCACTGATGGGAACAACTCCGTTCAAACGTCGCTGCAAAAACCAGCGGCCCATCTCCTCTTGGATCGCGTTCAGCCGGCGGTGGCGTTTGGCTGACAGGGCCGGGAGGATCACCCAGCCGGGGTCGCGCTCAAAGCGGATCGGGGGGAGGGGGAGGGTTGGCTTCGGCGGCGGGGAAAAGGGCATATCCTGGCAGACGTGGGCTGTCCGGGTAGTGGGCCGGACGATGACCGGAACCTGTAAGTCCTCGGACAATTGAAAGGCCGCTTTGACCATCTCCCGGGCTTCCGCCGGCGTAGCCGGATCGAGGACGGGGAGCTTAGCAAAGCGGGCGAAAAGGCGCGTATCCTGTTCCGTCTGGGAACTATGTGGACCCGGATCGTCGGCGACGATCAGGACGAGGCCGCCCTTCACACCTAGATAGGCCAGGGTCATCAGGGGATCGGAGGCGACGTTGAGGCCGACCTGTTTCATGCAGGCCATGGCCCGAGCGCCCGTCCAGGACGCAGCGATGGCCGTCTCAAGGGCCACCTTTTCATTGACGGACCACTCGGCGTAAATGCCGTAATCGGCAGCATGATCCAGGATCCGTTCTGTCACTTCCGTCGACGGGGTGCCGGGATAAGCGGCCACCACACGGACGCCGGCTTCGATGGCGCCCCAGGCGATGGCTTCATTCCCCATCAGCAGCCGGCGCGGCGGTTCGGCAAGTCTGTTCATTGGCCTGTTCCTTTCTTTTCTGCATTTCGTCTTTAATTCGACTTGCCGCGCTAAAACCCTTGTTCCCGGGTAGTGATGGAAAAAGCTTAGATCTATGGCGAACTTTGCACCCTTTTTCGATGTTCCAAAGGGTTGTCTATGATAGAATGAAAATACTGCGGCCGACCAGCCCTTTGGTCCAATTCGGCAACCAGCAGGAGGTTTTTTTCTTGCGCATCACGGAACTGGCTCTCAAGCGACCGGCGATGATGACGATGGTCGTCCTCTTTTTCGTTGTCATCGGCCTCTACAGCTACCGGAGCATCGGGGTCGAGCTATACCCTGCCTTGAATACGCCCTTTGTCACTGTGTCGGCGGCCTACCCCGGCGCAGGCGCCGAGGAGATCGAGACTCAGGTGGTCAAGCCCCTGGAAGAGGGACTCTCCTCCCTAGCCGGCTTGAAAAAACTGACCTCTGTCTCCGTGGAAGGGCGGGCCACCATCCTCATCGAGTTTGAACTGACGGCGGACGCCAACCAGGCCGCCATCGACGTGCAGAAAAAGGTGGACTCCATCAAGGGTCGCCTTCCTGAGGATGTGAAAGACCCCGTCGTCATCAAACGGGACATGAACGCATTGCCGGCGGCCGCCATCTCTTTCAGTTCATCAAGACCCCTCTATGAGGCCAACGAGATGGCCAAGGACCTGATCAAAGAGCGGTTGCAGAAAATCCCCGGCGTGGCGGAGGTGACCATCTCGGGCGGCCAGGAGCGGGAAATCCAGATCAACATCGACCGAACGAAGTTGGAAATGTACGGCCTCTCCATCAACCAGGTCATCCGCCGCCTCGACTCGGAAAACCTGAACGAGCCTTCCGGCCGCCTGGATCGCCCGGAAGCGGAATACATGGTGCGCGTGCTCGGCCAGTTTCGCTCCGCCGAGGAGATCCGCAACCTGGAGATCCCTCTGTCAAAGGGCGGAAACATCGCCCTGCGGCAGATCGCCGAAGTGTCCGACACCTACAAAGAGGTTCGCGAGTACACCCGCTTAAACGGCCAGCCGGCTCTTGCCCTGATGGTCTTCAAGCAGTCGGACGCCAGCCTCGTCGATGTGGGCGACCGCATCAAAAAAGAAATCGAAGCCATAAAAAAAGAGCTTCCTAGCGACACCCAGTTGATCATCGCCCGTGATTTTTCCCAGTACATACGTCTTTCCGTCAATGGCACCCGTTCCAACATTCTCGAAGGCATTCTGACGACCAGCGTGGCCTTGCTCTTTTTCCTGCGCGACTGGCGTTCCATGGTCTCCGTCCTCATCGCCATCCCTACATCGCTCATCTCCACACTGGCCGGGATGTATTTCGCTGGCTTCACCTTTAACGTTATGTCCCTCATGGGGATGGCCATGTGCATTGGCATCCTCGTAGACGACTCGATCGTCGTCTTAGAAAACATCCACCGCCACTTGGCCATGGGCAAAAGCCCCAAACAGGCGGCCCTTGACGGCCGTTCTGAGATCGGCATGGCCGCCATCGCCATCACTTTGTCCGACGTGGTCGTCTTCGCGCCCATCGCCTTCATGAGCGGCATGGTCGGCCAGTTCTTCCGCCAGTTCGGCCTGACGGTTGTCTTCGCCACCCTCATGTCGCTCTTTGTCTCTTTCACCTTGACGCCGCTGCTCGCCTCCCGGCTGATGAAGCCTCATAACGGCGAGAAAACATTCCACCCGCTGGCCGGCGTCTCCTGGTACCAGGGGGTGCGGCGGCTGTCGGCGCGCTTCTGGACGCCGGTTGATCGATACGCCGTCCTCTTTCGCGATAAGTACCTAAGCATCCTCGAATGGTCCTTCGGCCACCGCAAAAAGGTGATTGCCGTCGGTGTCCTCTTTTTCTTCGCCTCAGTGGCCCTCATCCCCCTCAAACTGATCGGCTTCGAATTTGCGCCGCGGACCGACCAGGGCGACCTGACGGTCAACGTGGAACTGCCCATCGGCACGCCGATCCAGAAAACAGACCAGGCCTTAAAAACGATCGAAGCGTACCTGCAGACGATCCCCGAGATCCGCTTCTTCCAGACCTCCCTCGGTTCAACGGGCGGCATCGGCATGGGTTCGGCCGGTTCGAACATCGGCCGCATCGGCATCTCCCTCGTCGACAAGAAGGAACGGAAACGTTCTGTCTGGGACGTGTCCGAACAAATCCGCCAGTGGGCCGTCCATTTCTCCGATGGCCGGATCACGGTGACGGAGAGCGACTCGATGGCCTCCGGCTCCGGTTATCCCATTCAGATCGAGGTCTCTGGCTCGGATCCAAACAGGCTCATCGAAGCTGTCGATGAGATCAAATCGATCGTCGTTGAGACAAGTGGGTCTCGTGACATCGACACGAACTGGCGGGTCGGCCAGCCGGAGATCCAGGTCTCCATCGACCGATTGAAAGCGGCCTACATGGGCGTATCGGTCAAGGATATCTCAGAGACGCTGCGGGCGTCCCTAAACGGCAATGTGGCCACCAAGTTCCGCGCTGGCGATAAGGAATACGATGTCACCGTCCGAATCAACCAGTTGAACAAGTCGGATCTCGATTCCTTACGTTCCTTGACCTTGACCAACAGCGCCGGCATGCCGGTCCAACTGCGGCAGGTGGCCCAGATCAGCATGGGAACGGGGCCGACGGAGATCCGCCGGGCCGACCGGCAGCGGACGATCACCGTCTCCGCTGGGTTGCAGGGCCGGGTCCTCGATGACTTCCTCAAGGAGGTCGACGGCAAGATCAAGGCCAAGGGCTTGCCCCAAGGCGTCTCCTACAAATTTACAGGCTCGGCGCAGAGCATGAACGATTCCTTTGGTGAACTGGTAGCCGCCCTGGCTTTGTCCATCGTCCTCGTCTACATGGTCCTGGTCATGCTCTACGAGTCCTATATGACGCCCTTTATCCGCATGCTGTCGCTTCCCCTAGGCATCGCCGGCGCGTTGATCGCCTTGGCGGTGACGAAAAACTCCTTGAACATCTTCTCGTTCATCGGCATCATCATGATGGACGGTCTTGTCGCCAAAAACGGCACCCTCCTCATCGACTACACCCACACCCTGCGGGAGCAGGGCCGCTCCCTGAAAGAAGCGCTCGTGGAGGCCGGCCAGACCCGTCTCCGTCCGATCATCATGACGACGGTGACCATGGTCGTCGGCATGCTACCCTCGGCGCTGGCCCTCACCGAGGGTAGCGAATCGCGCTCCAGCATGGCCGTGGTGCTCATCGGCGGCTTACTCGCATCGACCCTCTTCACCCTCGTCATCATCCCCGTCGTGTACACCTTGATGGAGGATTGGAAAGAGGGGTTGCGGCGGCGGTGGGGGAGGCTGAAGGCGCGATTGTCGGGGCAAGGCGGGGTTTCGGCGTAGCAGGCGCCGCTCATGTAATGGAGGTTTCCTCGTAAAAGACGATTGGTAGAGGAAAAGCGGGGTGTATTGGCTCCGCTCGCTGCGCCAATACACCCAGGCTTTACTAAAGGACTATCATCATTGAAAGCATGAAGACGTTCAAAGAAAAGTTAATGTAACACCGATAACCTCGGCAGTAATGCCGGGGTTTTTTGTTGGGAGTCTGCTTGGCTGCCGGTGCCGTCTCTGTAATCACCAAGCAGCAGGAACACCCAGCGCCCCGGGACAGGCGCAAAAATTCCCTTTCTACATAATATGTCAGGGCTACAGCGGGGAACCGCGAGTTGGGCCGTCACATATACTGCACCAAGTCAAATGAAAATGAAAATCAATGTCAGAAAGCAGGGTGATAGCCATGTGTGGTATTGTCGGATGGATCGACTGGGAGGCCGACCTCTCCCAGCAGGGGCCTGTTCTGGCGGCGATGGTGGAGACGCTGACCCACCGCGGTCCGGACGCTTCGGGGACATGGGTCTCGCCACGAGCGCTTATCGGCCACCGGCGCCTGAGCGTCGTCGATCTCATCGGCGGCGTCCAGCCCATGATCCGGGAGGTGGGCCGGCGCCGCTACGTATTGACCTATAACGGCGAACTGTACAACACGCCGGAACTGCGGCAGGAGTTGGAGACGCGGGGCCACCGCTTCCACACCCGATCGGACACGGAGGTGCTCCTCGTCTCTTACATCGAATGGGGCGAGAACTGTGTCCATAAGCTCAACGGCATCTACGCCTTCGGCGTCTGGGATGAGATGGAAGGACGTTTGTTCCTGGCCCGGGACCGCATGGGCGTCAAGCCCCTCTTTTACACCCGCCGGGGCAGCGCCTTTTTGTTCGCCTCCGAACTCAAAGCCTTGCTGGCCCATCCGGACATTCGGCCGGAGATCGACGCCGAGGGCTTGGCAGAGATTTTTGCCGTCGGACCGGCCCGCACGCCCGGTCACGGCGTCTTCAAAGGGATCCAAGAAGTCCGCCCCGGCCGCGCCCTCACCATCGATGCGGCGTCGATGCGGCTAAATCCCTACTGGACGCTGCAAAGTCGGCCCCATGAGGACGACCTGGAAGGGACGACAGCGCGGGTCCGTGAACTGGTGCTGGACGCCATCGAGCGGCAACTTGTCTCCGACGTGTCGGTTTGCACCCTCTTGTCGGGCGGGCTCGATTCGAGCACCCTGACGGCTGTCGCCGCCCATGTGTACGAGCGGGACGGATTGGGCCCCTTGAACACCTACTCGATCGACTATCGGGACAACGATATCTACTTCAAACCGAGCGCCTTCCAACCCAATGCCGACGCCCCTTGGATCAAGCGCGTCTCGGCCCATCTCGGCACCGTCCACCACGACGTGATCATCGACACGCCTGAACTGGTGGACGCCCTCAAAGCGGCCCTGTGGGCACGCGACCTGCCGGGCATGGTCGATGTGGAATCATCGCTCTACCTCTTCTGCCGGGAGATCAAAAAAGGCGCTACCGTGGCCCTATCGGGCGAGTGCGCCGATGAGGTCTTCGGCGGCTACCCCTGGTTCCACCGGCCCGAACTGTTGAACGCCGGTGCTTTCCCCTGGTCCCGCCGCATCCACGAGCGGGCCAGCCTGCTGGCGCCGGAGATCCGCGAATATATCCAGCCGGAGGCCTATATGGCGCGGCGTTACGAGGAGACGCTGGCCGAGGTTCCGCGCCTGCCGGGAGAAGCGGCCGAGGAGGCGCGCCGGCGGGAGATGTTTTACCTGAACATCACCTGGTTCATGACCACTTTGCTCGACCGCAAGGACCGCATGAGCATGGCCCACGGCCTGGAGGTGCGCGTTCCCTTCTGTGACCACCGCATCGTCGAGTATGTCTGGAACATCCCCTGGGCGATGAAAACCTGCGAAGGCCGCGAGAAAGGCATCCTGCGCCGCGCCTTGCGGGGCATCCTGCCGGAAGATGTGCTCTGGCGAAAGAAGAGCCCCTACCCGAAATCCCACCACCCTGCCTACACGTCCGCCGTCCGCTGCTGGCTCATGGAGGTTCTCGACGATCCCGCGTCGCCCCTCTTGCCGCTCATCGACGTGGAGCGGGTGCGCGCCTTGGCGAAAGCCGATGTGGAGACGACAGACCTGCCCTGGTTCGGCCAACTGATGGGACTTCCGCAACTCTACGCCTACCTGGCCCAGGTCGACCTGTGGCTGCGCAATATGCAGGTTAGCATCCGCTAAGGCGGATCATAGATGAAAAAACCCGCTATGGATGCTCATAATCCCTGTTGCCGCCCGTCAAAAAGACGCGGACCGAGGAGAGGGAAGGGACATGCAGCGACTGATAAAAGGGAATGGATGGAATTTTCGACCTCGGGAGGTTTTTCCCGAGGTCTTTTGACCTTTTTCGGATTGCATTTTGTATTGAATATTTCAAGGGGGCATATACTATTTCCAAAATACAAGCAGACTCAAGGCGACAGTAGTATTCGGTGCAGGTCGCCTTGCGTGTATGGAGGGTGAGTTGTGATGACAGGTTCCCCCTATGACGTGGCAACAAGGGAAAAGGCATTGCAGACGCTGGATGATGAATACCGCCGCTACCGCCAGGCTTTGGAAGCCGCCTTCACACTGGCGGAAATGATGATGCAAAAGGCGCTGGAACCGGTCCGTTCGGAACTGCAGACGATCCGCGAACGGCTTGAATCGATGCCGGCCACGCCCGACATCCCCCAGATCCCCGGACAGGGCATCCTGACCGATCTGTCGGACAGCGCCCCCAATCTGGCCGTAGGTTCGGCAGAGAGCGGCGGGGTGGCGGAACGGGAGAGCGGCACGGCCCGGAAACCGCGCAGCCGGAAAAAGGAAAAGACCGAGGAAAAGGCCAAGAACCCTCGCATCCGCTGGGGATCGACCGATGAGGAGATCCGTCATACTGTCTTTGAGCAGTTGCGCTCCCTCGAGGAAAGAGGGAAGGAGATCACTATCACCACGATCAAAGCCGAAGTGCCCAGCATGATGCGCTATGTCTACGGGGAGAAGGCCCTCTTCAAGGGGATCGGAGAACTGCTGGAAGAGTACCGCAGCGAAGGGGGCAAAAAGGACCAAGGCGCAATCGCTTCCCACGTGATCGAACTGCCCAGCCGGAGAGAGGGGAGCGATTTTGACGGTCCTGAACCGGACCCGTCACCGCTCAGCGCGCCGCTGGTCACGGTGGAAGACGAGGCCGCCCTGTTCAAACCGGACACGTCAGCGACGCCGGTAGGAGTAGGGAGATTGCTCGATCTGACAAAAGTGTGATTGCAGTCATTTCGCGCCGACCCAGTTGGCAATGGTAACACGTGAAATAGATACAAAAAACTCGGAGCCTCTCGATAGAAATGGACGGATCCTTCTCTTGCAAGGGAAGGATCCATCCGCTCTACGGGAGGCTCTTTTAATTATTAGCAAGGAGACACAAGGTCAAGACAGCGCAAACCTCATGAGCCGCTCTGAACGTTGTGAAATCCGTTTCTTTTGCGTTTATCCTCTGATTTCTACCGTTCGCGGCTTTTTTTTACATAAAAAGGCCAATTTGTTCTTGTAGCTCGGACATTGTTTTTTATTGACGGACAGTACAACGAACCCTATAATTAGGGCTAAGATCGTCAATCGCTTAAAGATTGGCAGCAAAAGGAGGAGAAAAATGGGTAAAAGCAAATGGCTGAAAGGCTTGGGCGTCGTGCTCAGCCTGGCCTTGCTGGCCGGTTGCTCCGGGCAGCCCAAGGCAGCCCAAGCGCCGGGACAATCGGCGGATGAGATTCTGATCGGGGCGAACTTCGAGCTTTCGGGGGACGTTGCTACATACGGAACCTCGTCCTTGAACTCCGCCATGCTCTACTTTGACGAAGTGAACGCCAAAGGCGGTATCAACGGCAAGAAGATCAAGGTTGTCAAGTATGATAACAAGTCGGACAAGGCCGAATCGCTGAGCGTCGTGACCCGCCTGGTGACCCAGGACAAGGTTTCCGCTGTCATCGGTCCCGTCACCTCCGGCAACACCCTGAGCGTCGTCACCTTCGCCGACGACAAGAAGGTGCCCGTCATCACCCCGACGGCCACCAACCCAGACGTCACCGTCGATCCGAAGACCGGCAAGGTGCATGAGTACGTCTTCCGGACCTGCTTCCTCGACTCCTTCCAGGGCAAGGCGGCCGCCGAATTCGCCCTCAAAAAAGGCGCCAAAAACGCCGTCATCCTCGTCAGCCAGGCCGACGAGTACTCCAAGGGTCTCGGCAAGTTCTTCAAAGAAACCTTCACCGCCGGCGGCGGCGCCGTTGTCTCTGAAGAAGCCTTTGACAAGAACGACAACGACTATCTGGCCATCCTGACCAAGGTGAAGGGCAAAAACCCTGACGTGATCTACCTGCCGGCCTACTATGAAGCCGTCGGCAAGATCGTCAAGCAGGCCCGCGGTCTTGGCATCACGGCTACCTTCGTCGGCAGCGACGGCTGGGACTCGCCGAAACTGACCGAAGTGGCCGGCAAGGACAACCTGAACAACTGCTTCTTCACCAACCACTACACCCCGGAAGATCCTGATCCGGCCGTCCAAGCCTTCGTGAAGGCCTACAAGGATAAATACGGCCAGGTGCCCGACGCCCTCGGCGCCCTTGCCTATGACGGCGCCCGCCTGATCGTCGACGCCATCCAGCGCGCCGGCAGCGCCGAACCGACCAAGATCAAAGAAGCCCTGGAGGCGACGAAAGACTTCCCGGCCGTCACCGGCAAGTTTACCCTCAACGCAAACCATGACCCCGTGAAAGACATCGTCATCGTCGAACTGAAAGACGGCGTCCAAACGGTCAACTCCAAGATCAAAGCCCAGTAACCGCTGACGCGAAACGGAGATTGGGAAGTCCCGAGCGACTGAAGTTTCCTGTTCAACGATAACCCTGCCGGGGAGAAGAAAACTCCAGGAAGCGGCAGTCTCTTCCGGGCGGTTTTCTTCGTTGACAGGGAAATGTACACAGAAGTACAATTATGATAGGCATCATGTATGTAGCCGCCGGTTTCAGCGAAGAAACTCGTTCCGGCTAAAGCGGATTCCCAGCAACTCCCTACGACGGGGTCGGACAATGACGTTCGCCGTCACATGACGACGGAAGTTTATGGCCGACCTTGTTTTTATGTCCAGGGGTTGTTCTTTCCATCACTGAAAGGGGATTCCTATGCCGATGCGGACCCGGCCGGACAAGGGGGGGTGACGGGGAACAGTTCCGGCGAGCGGTTCCTGAGGACATATTTTTTTGGACATATTCTTGCGAAAGAAAATGAAAGGGGAGGTCACGTTCGTGCAGTGGAAAAAGAGTTTCGTGGCGGCTGTGTCCCTCGTTGTTACAGCCAGCCTGCTGACCGCCTGTTCCGGCGGCGGGAGCAAAGATACGGCAGCCAACGCGCCTGCCGCCAATGAGTTTGTCATCGGCGGCAACTTCGAACTGTCCGGTGGACAAGCCACCTTCGGCAAAGCGGCTGTGAACGGCGCCAAGATGGTCTTTGACAAGGTCAATGCCGAAGGCGGCATCAACGGCAAAAAGATCAAGTTCGTTGCCCTGGACAACAAGTCCGAGGCCACTGAATCGACGAACGTGGCGACCAAGCTGATCAACTCCGAAAAGGCTGTCGCCATCCTCGGTTGCACCACCTCCGGCGACACCCTTGGCATGGTCCAATTGGCCATGGACAAGAAAGTCCCTGTCCTCTCTACGTCAGCCACCAACCCCAAGGTGACCGTCGATGAAAACACGAAGAAGACGAACGACTTCATCTTCCGCGCCTGCTTCATCGACCCCTTCCAAGGGACGGTCATGGCCAACTTTACGCTGAACAACCTGAAGCTGAAGACGGCCGCTGTGCTCACCGACAACCAAGCGCCCTACTCGAAAGGTCTCGCCCAGTTCTTCAAAGAAGCCCTCGTCAAAGGCGGTGGCGAGATCGTCGCTGACGAAGGCTACGTCACTGGCGACCAGGACTTCAAAGCGACGCTGACGAAGATCCGCGGCAAGAACCCCGATGTGATCTACGTCCCTGGCTACTATGAAGAAGTCGGTAAGATCGTCAAACAAGCTCGCGAATTGGGCATGACCATGCCGATCATGGGCGGCGACGGCTGGGATTCGCCGAAGTTGACCGAGATCGCTACCCCGGCTGCCCTGAACAACACCTTCTTCTCGAACCACTACTCCTCGGAAGATACGGATCCCCTGGTTGTTGACTTCGTCAAGAGGTACAAAGAACTGTACGGCGAAGTGCCGGATTCCATGGCTGTTCTCGGCTATGACGGCGCTCTGATCATGGTCGACGCCCTGAAGCGCGCTGGCGAACCGAACCCCGTCAAGATCAAAGAAGCGCTCGCCTCCACCAAGGACCTCCAGACGGTCACCGGCAAGATCAGCTATGACGAACAGCACAACCCGATCAAAGCCGCTGCCATCATCGAGATGAAAGACGGCAAGCAGACCTTCAAGGACAAAGTGGCTCCGAAGTAATCGCTACGTTAATAAGGAAGGGGGGGATGGCTCCCCCCTTCCATTCTGACAAAGGAGGGGCTGACAGACGTGGAAGTATTTTTTCAACAGCTTATCAACGGCCTCTCCCTGGGCAGCATTTATGCTCTCATCGCGCTGGGGTACACGATGGTGTATGGCATCATCCGATTGATCAACTTCGCCCACGGTGATGTGTACATGGTCGGAGCGTATGTAGGGTTTTTTGCGACGACCCAGGGATGGGGTTTCCTTCCGTCGCTCATCATTTCGATGGTTGTCTGCGCGATCCTGGGGGTCGTCATTGAACGGCTCGCTTATAAACCCTTGCGTGGGGCGCCGAAGATCGCCGTCCTGATCACCGCCATCGGCGTATCCTTTTTCCTGGAAAACGGCGGCGTGTTGGCTGTGGGCGCGAAAATTCGCACTTTCCCCAATGTCTTCCAAGAGGTGCAGTACCACTTCTTCAATGGCAGTGTCGTCATCACCAACCGGCAGATCGTCATCATGGTCGTCACGGTGTTGCTGATGCTGTTGCTCCAGTACATCGTCCATTACACCAAGACCGGCAAAGCGATGCGGGCCGTCTCCCATGACACCCAGGCGGCCATGCTGATGGGCATTAACGTCGACAACACCATCTCCGCCACCTTTGCCATCGGGTCTTCGTTGGCCGCGGCAGCGGGCGTACTGGTGGGGATTTACTATAACGCCATCAACCCTTACATGGGCATCATGCCTGGCTTGAAGGCCTTCGTGGCCGCCGTCGTCGGCGGCATCGGCGTCATTCCCGGCGCTTTCGTGGGCGGTCTCTCCCTTGGCGTTATCGAGGCCCTTGTCAGCGGGTACGGTCAGTCGCTCTACCGCGATGCCGTGGCCTTTGCGCTGTTGATCATCATCCTTATCGTCAAACCGTCGGGGCTGTTCGGCAGCAACGTGCGGGAGAAAGTGTAGGTGAGCGGCGTGAAAAAAATGTTGAACCTGCCCAACCTGATCGTCGCCGCCGTTCTCCTCCTCTTTTACGGTCTCGTCAGCTTCGGCCTCGAACAAGGTTTCATCGATGACTACTACAAGTTGAACCTCTTTTTGATCTGCATCAACATCATCCTGGCCACGTCCTTGAACATCATCAACGGCATGACCGGCCAGTTCTCCATCGGTCACGCCGGCTTTATGGCCATGGGCGCCTACGGCTCGGCGATCATGACCATGAAACTGGGCTATCCCTTCCCTGTCGGGATCCTCGTGGGCGCCCTGGCGGCGGCCGTCGCCGGCATCCTCGTCGGTATGCCGACGCTGCGACTGAAAGGCGACTACCTGGCCATCGCCACCCTCGGCTTCGGCGAAATCATCCGCGTCATCATCCTGAACATTGAGTATGTCGGCGGCGCCGCGGGTTTGAACGGCATCTCCCAACTCACGAACTGGGAATGGCTCTTCTTCCTCACCGTGGCGACGGTGTTGATCATCAAGAACTTCATGACCTCCACCCACGGCCGCGCTTGCATCGCCATCCGTGAGAACGAGATCGCCGCCGAGACGATGGGCATCGACATCACCCGCTACAAGGTCATTGCCTTTACCATGGGCGCCTTCTTCGCGGGCATCGCCGGCTCCTTGCATGCTCACTACTTTTACACCATCCAGCCGACCACCTTCGGCTTCATGAAGTCCTTCGACATCCTCGTCTTCGTCGTCCTCGGCGGCCTTGGCTCCCTGACTGGTTCGGTCATCTCCGCTATCGGCCTGACCATCCTGTCGGCCTTCTTGCAGGAGTATGCCGAACTGCGCATGGTCATCTACTCGCTGCTGCTCATCGTCGTCATGCTCGTCCGTCCCCAGGGCCTCATGGGCACGGCCGAATTCAGCTATGCCGGCATGCGCCGCCTCTACGCCCGGTTGACTGGCAAAGGAAGGGGGACTGGCAATGATACTGCTGTCGGTTAATCACCTGAGCAAAACCTTCGGCGGCTTGAAGGCCGTCTCCGATGTCAACATCGAGTTGAAGATCGGCGAACTGGTCGGCCTCATCGGACCGAACGGCGCCGGCAAGACGACCCTCTTCAACCTGCTGACTGGTGTCTATAAGCCGACCGAAGGCGACATTGCCTTGCGGCGGGAGACGATCGTCGGCTTGAAGCCCTACCAGATCAACCAGAAGGGGATCGCCCGGACTTTCCAGAACATCCGCCTCTTCTCCAACCTGACCGTCTTGGACAACGTCAAGATCGCCTACCACCAGCACCGCAGCTACAACATGCTGAGCGCCATCTTGCGCCTGCCTTCCTACTTTCATGGGGAAGATGAAATGGACAAGAAGGCGGAAGGCCTCCTGGAGATCTTCAAGCTCGGCCACAAAAAATACGAATTGGCCAAGAACCTGCCTTACGGGGAACAGCGCCGCCTCGAAATCGCCCGCGCCCTGGCCGCTCAGCCGCAACTGCTGCTCCTCGACGAGCCGGCAGCCGGCATGAACCCCCAGGAAACGGCCGAACTGATGGAGATGATCCGCTGGGTCCGCAAGGAATTCGACCTGACCATCCTGCTCATCGAACACGACATGTCCCTCGTCATGGGCATCTGCGAACGCATCTACGTCCTCGACTACGGCCAGATCATTGCTGAGGGGACGCCGGATCAGATCAAGTCGAACCCGAAAGTCATCGAAGCTTATCTCGGAGAGGATGTGTCCCATGCTCACGGTTAAAGACCTGCACGTATACTACGGGGCCATCCACGCCCTCAAAGGCATCTCCCTGGAGGTCCAGCAGGGCGAGATCGTCACCCTCATCGGCGCCAACGGCGCCGGCAAGACGACGACATTGCACACCCTGTCCGGCCTGATCAAGCCCAAGTCGGGCGAGATCCGCTTCCAAGACCAGGACATCGCCGGCAAGGCCGCCCAGAAGATCGTCGCCATGGGCATGTCCCAGGTTCCGGAAGGCCGCCGCATCTTCGCCAACATGTCCGTCCTGGAGAACCTGGAACTGGGCGCCTTTCTCCGCAAGGACAAGGACGGCATCAAGGAGGACATGGAGAAGGTCTTCACCCGCTTCCCGCGCTTGAAGGAACGGACGAGCCAGCTCGCCGGCACCCTCTCCGGCGGTGAACAGCAGATGCTGGCCATGGGCCGCGCCCTCATGTCCCGTCCCAAGTTGATGCTCCTTGACGAGCCCTCCATGGGCCTGGCGCCGCTCCTCGTCCAGGAGATCTTCGCCATCATCAAGGAGATCAACAAGGCCGGCACGACGATCCTGCTCGTCGAACAGAACGCCCACATGGCCCTCTCCATCGCCCACAAAGCCTACGTTCTGGAGACCGGTAAGATCGTCCTCTCCGGACCGGCGAAGGAACTGGCGGAAAGTGAAGAGGTGAAGAAGGCGTACCTGGGCGGGTAATAACAATCGACCGTCGCTGCAAAAACTCTTGGTCTAACGTAACAGACCAAGAGTTTTTTGCATTTTATGTTAGTCGAAGCGATGGCGTAGGGACTAAGACAGAAATAATAAAATCGCTCTGCCCGATGCTATCTATCGATAGAGGGGCAGAGCGATTTTATTATTAACATCTGAGTAGAGCGGTAGTTATTTTACGATTCGTTACAACCGTAGATACCTCGGAATCCACGCCTCAAACTTATTCTTTGCGCTACAATTCGGACAGACGCAGAGGATCTCCGCCATCGCGTGGCTCTCATCAGCAACGCGGTGAGTGGAACCGATGTAGACCACATCGAGGGGGACCGTGTGCGGCAGGGCTTCGTTGTGAACGACCCCTTTGACACTGAGTTCGAAGCGCTCCCGGCAGGCCCGGCATGTCAAGATGACTGCTTTTTGTTTGGAAATGATCATGAACTACACCTCCGCTTAAAGTCACTTTCTCACTTAGGGGAAATAAAAAAGACCTTTCGATAGAACCGCCTTCTGCAGTAAATCGAAAAGGTCTCATCGGCGAGACAAAGGTGGGAACAGTAAAGCGCAGTGCCTTTAATTGAAAAAATCATGAGGAAGATGTATGTCCGTAACGTGCCCGTAACGGATTTAATATGTACTTATCATATGCAATTCTTTGACGACCGTCAAGAGGAGAAAACTAAGGTTGGAGCACTGCCAGGCGCTCTTTTTTTGTTTTTATTAATCGTCAATAAAAAAGACTAGGTTGTTATTCCCTATTCGTTAGGATTCGATTGGATTGTGCGAACATATATTTTTACTACGGAGATACCCTTTTCGTCACTGTCTCTGGATCAGATGGCATGGATTGGAGTTGGTTCCATGGCCCATAAGTTGTCGAAAAAATATAACTTGGGCGACAAACTCAAGTATAATATCGTGACAGCTACCGGAAAAATGCTCTTGCCTGAGGGGATTATTCTGAGCAAACAGTTTTACAACCAGTTGCTGACCTGGGAGTCGGAAGGCATCGACCTCTATGAACAAGAAAACAGCAAGGACTATGAGCAGCAGTTTCTCGCGTTAAAGCAAAAGGTTGCTGAAAACCAGTTTTACATTGAAACAGTCCATCAACTGAGAGCGTTAATGTCTGAAATTATGCTACAGAAGCACCGACCGGAGACGATGGAACTGTTGGCGCGTTCCGTCGTCGACGCGGTGGTGCAACATCCCGAACGGGCGCTGCAGTTGCCCTGCTCCTGTCAAAATGAGGAGTTGGTCTATTTCCATTCTGTCAGTGTATGCCTGATCAGTCTCTTGATCGGTTTGGATTTAGAACTCAGCGCTGACCGTCTGTACCTGCTGGCCCTCGGCGCTTTACTGCATGATCTGGGAAAACTGTATGTCCGGCCGGAGATTCTCTTCAAGCGCGGCGAGTTGTCCAAAGAAGAGCGGGAAGAAATGATGGAGCACCCTATCCTAGGATATGAGGTGCTCCACAAATGTGAGATTCCGGATACAGTGCTCCAGTGCGTCCTCCAACACCATGAACGGTGCGATGGCGCCGGGTACCCCTTTGCCTTAAAGTACGCCCAGATCGAGTTGGATGCCAGAATTGTGGCGGTGGCCGATGTTTATACGGCGCTGACGGCCAACCGGCCTCACCGGCAGGAGTATGGCTCCCTGGATGCGCTGGAGATCATTCACTCCAAATGCCGGTTAGGTTTGGACGGACATCTCGTTGACACGTTGGATTTCGTGGTGCTGAAGCAGCTTGCGAATATGAAGGTGGATTTAAGCAACGGGTACACGGGAAGCATCGTGCAGATCGATGAAAAAGACATCTTTCATCCCAAAGTGCTGGTTTGCGAAATTGGGGGCACCAGGATCATGAGTCCCTTTATTTTTGACTTAAGAGAGAATCCAGCCATCACGATCGACCGGATGCGGCCAAGTGTGAAAAAAAAGCAGACACCCGGATCTGGCGTTGCCAGGTAAGCCGGTGAATGATTACCTAGATGATCTCGGCGATGACCTCGATGAGTTGTTCGTTTTCAATGAAGCCCTGTGACCGGCAAAAGGTTACAGGGGTGTCGACGTAGCAGGCGCTGCTAGCGCTCGACGACGAAGCGCTGGACCAGTTCGCTGAGCCCTCGCGCCGTTTGGGCCATCATCTCGGTGGAGGCGGCAATCTCCTCCATCGCGGCTGTCTGTTCCTGTGTCGAGAGGGCGATGCGGTGGGAGGTGTCGTTGTTGCTGCGGGCGATGGCCGAGACGTGATCGACCGCTTCCAGGACCTGCTGTTCTTCGCTGGCCAGTTCGATGATTGCCGAAGAAATGGACTGCATCTTCCCGGTCACATCGGCGACGGCGTGGAGGATTTCTCGGAAGGATTCGCCGGCGCGCCGGACGACGCTGATGCCCGCCCGGACCACTTCGGTCTCGCTTTCGATGGAGTGGATGGCGCGAGCGCTCTCGGACTGCACCGAGGCGACTAGGCGGGCGATGTCCTGGGCCGCAAGGCGCGACTGTTCGGCCAGCTTACGCACCTCTTCCGCCACGACGGCGAATCCGCGGCCTTCGCTGCCAGCACGGGCCGCTTCGATGGCCGCGTTGAGGGCCAGCATCTGGGTCTGGCCGGCGATGGCGGTGATCGTCTCGACGATGCGCGATATCTCTTTCGACCGTTCACCTAACTGGTGGATCACCGCCGCCGACTGGAGGACCGTATCGTGGATGACCTGCATCTGACCGGTCGCTTCGTCGATCGAGCTTTGCCCTTCCATCGCGCGGCGCTGGGCGTTGGTCGTCGCTTGGGCCACTTCTGTCGCCGTTGTCGATAGGGAGGACAGTTGAGCCGTCATGCGGCGGACGACATGAGCCGTTGCCGCTGATTCCTTTTCCTGGTCTGCGGCGCCGGACGAGACCTCCTGGACCGCCCGGGCGATCTCTTCCGAGGCCTCCGCCGTCTGACCGGCGGCCAGTTGCAGGTTGCCGGCGAGGCGGTTGACTTCACAGGTGCTTTTCATGATGCCGTCGACGAGGGTCTTGACGTTGGTGATCATATTATTGAAGGCGTTGGCCAGGTCGCCCACTTCGTCCTTTTGCCGGACATCGACGGCATGGGTAAAGTCGCCTTCGGCCAGCCGCTTGGAGACGGTCACCATGGAGTTGAGAGGCCGGATGATGATGACGGCGATGATCAGGATCGTCGTGCCGGCAAGGCCGACAAGGGCGACGGCGGCAACGGTCAGCAGTTTCCAGAAGAGCTCCTTGGTGCGGGCGGCGATGAGCATGTCGGCCCGCTCCTTGCTGATCGATAGGCGAAAGCTGCCCCAGTGACGGCCTTCAAAAAATACGGGATAGGACATATCCCACATGGTGATCGTCTTTCCCTCGATCTTTCGTTCATAGACGGTTTTCAAGGGCTTTTCACGATCAAGGTTGGCGACGGCTGCTCCGCCGGCGGCATCGTTGAATATCCGGTTGGAGCGGTACTTTTGGCTGATAATTCCCGTGGCGCCCCAGGAGTCGCGGGAAAGGACGGGGTCGGTAGGGCTGTAAAAGGAGTTGTGGGTGGGTACGAATCCTGTTTTCGCCGGGTCGGGTGAGTATTTTGTCGGCAAGGCGAAGACCACATCGGGGTCGCTGCCCATGAAGGAGTCGATGTAGCGCTGCCAGTACTGGTCGGTGTAGGGGTCGGCTTGGGAGAGGTATTTGTACTCATACTCCCGCATGGGGATGCGGGCGCCGTCGAAGCGCTCCACTGTCTCATCCGGTTTAAATCGTTTCTCCGCTTCCACCTTGCTCTCTGGGATCAGGATCAGTTCATCATTGAAGAGCATCTGCTTCAACTCTTCACCGCGGACGAATTTGCCGGAGGGGAGTTCGACGCCGTTGCGGATATGGCTTTCGACCATGGCTTCTAAGCCTTTGGCCGCCGACTTGACAAGCGCTTCCCCTTTGGCGGTGAGGTCGCGCTCCACCCGGGATTGGACGCTTTGAGTCTCCATCCAGCCGTAGACGGCTAACGTCGTCACCAACCCGATCGACAGGGTGGTGCAGGTCCAGGCGGTCAGTTTTGTTTGCAGTCTCACCGCTGCGCCACCCCCTTTTTTCAGAATTTTCACTATAGTCCTATTTTACCGGATCTTCCAAAATGACGCAACAGCCGATGCCTTTTTTCATTCTCGCTGAAAGGGGAAGTTTTTTCTAAATGCTAAAGGTGAGGAGGTATCATCACGATAAAAACAGGTAGGAGGGGATCGCTTTGACTACGCCGATTCAGCGTATGATGGATACATTCGATCTGCCCAGCGTCGCCAGAGGCCAGGCGGCCGCCACGGAGGCCCGGAACGGCGCCCTCTTTCAGCGGTTGATGGAGGAACAGTTGCAGAAATCGGCCGATTCTACCGCAGGGGCGGCCATGACAGAGGCAGAGAAAGAAAAAGAGCGCAAGCGGCTGAAGGAATCCTGCCAAGAGTTTGAGGCGCTCTTTCTCCAGCAGATGTTGAAGGGAATGCGCAACACCGTTGTGAAATCGGACCTGATCGAAGAGGCGCCGGGCCGCAAGATCTGGGAGAGCATGCTAGATGAGGAGTATGCCAAGCAGATGGCCAAGCGGGAGGAAGTCGGCCTAGCGAAGATGCTTTATAAGGAATTGAGTCGTCCCCTCGAATAGGGGGCGGCTTTTTTATTGTTCGGCCGAGAGCGCAGGAACACCATTGGCCTGGCGCGAAATAGATTGTTCATAGGGGAGATAAGGAGGAATGGCGAATCGTGTCTGCTATGAAAGCGCTATCCGCCGCTCAGTTGCAATCGCGCCGTCTGCCGCTGGACCGGCTGACCGCCCGGTGCGAGCCGGAGATCTTCGAGTTTTCCTCCACCCGGGAGATCGCGCCGCTGGAAGAAGGGATCATCGGGCAGCCACGGGCCGTTAAGGCGATGGAGTTCGGCCTCGGCGCTAAGCATCCCGGTTTTCATATCTACATCTCCGGGCCGGTCGGTTCGGGGAAGACAGGTTTTGCCGTCACCAAGGCGAAGCAGGTGGCCCAGTCGGGGCGGACGCCTGATGACATCTGCTATGTGTATAATTTCTGCCAGCCGGACCGGCCCATCGTATTGACCCTCCCGGCTGGGATGGGGAGCGAGCTGCGCCGCGACGTGAAGGAACTTGTCGAGGAGTTGCAAGCCGAGATTCGTAAAGCCCTTGAGGGCGAGACCCATGAAAAACACCGGGCGGCCTTCCTGCGACAGGTGGAGACGAAGCTGACGGCCATGTTCCGGGAGATGGAGGAACTGGCCAAGGAAGAGGGCTTTATCCTGCAAAAAGGGCAGTCGGGCATCTTCACGATCCCCATGACCGAGGAAGGCAAACCCATGTCCAAGGATGAATTCGAAGCCTTAGACGAAAAGGAGCGTCAGGCGGTCAACGACCGGGAGCATCAGTTGGAAAGCCGGCTCGCCGATGTGCTCCGCCGCTCCCGGAATCTGCAAAAGGAAGCGAACAACCACATCAAGGAGATCGAGCGCGACACGGCCCAGCAGGCGACGAAACACTTGGTGGATGCGATTAAAGAAAAATACAAAAACCACCCCAAGGTGATCGAGTATCTTTCCCATGTGCAGGAGGATGTGCTGGAGCATCTGAGCGACCTCAAAGGAGGCGGCGCATCGGACGAGGAGGAGATCGCGTCGGCCCAGTTCTTCCTGCTGGCGCGGGGGCAGAAGCCGTCTCCGCAGATGCGCTATGAGGTCAACCTCTTTGTAGAGAATGCCACCCAGGTGGGCGCGCCGGTCATCGTCGAATCGAACCCCACCTTCACCAATCTCTTCGGCAAGATCGAGTACCGCAGTTCCTTCGGCAGCATGGCCACCGATTTTACGATGATCAAACCGGGTGCTGTCCACCAGGCCAACGGCGGCTTTTTGATCGTGCAAGCGTTGCCGTTGCTCACCTTGCCAGGCGCCTGGGAGGGGCTCAAGCGGGTGCTGCGGACGCGGGAGTTGCGCATCGAGAATCTGGGCGAACAGCTCGGGCTGTCCACGGGAGCCACCTTGAAGCCGGAGCCGGCGCCGGTCGACGTGAAGGTGATTCTGATCGGCAATCCGCGTGTCTACTACCTGCTCTACAATATGGACGAGGATTTCCGCAAATTTTTCAAGGTCCGTGTCGATTTTGACAGCGTGATGGAACGGAATCGGGAAAACATACGCAAGTATGCCGCCTTCGTCGGCTCTGTCTGCGACCGGGAAAAGCTGCCGCCTTTTTCGGCCGGGGCTGTGGCGCGTATCGTCGACTATTCGAGCCGCCTCGTCTCCCACCAGCGAAAGCTCTCCACCTCCTTTCACGACATCAAGGACATGATCGTCGAGTCGGCCATGTGGGCCCAGAGCGGGGGGGCCGAAGAAGTCCTGGCGTCTCATGTGGAGCGGGCGACGGAGGAGAAGAACTTCCGCGTCAACCGCATTGAGGAGCGCATCCAGGAGACAATGCGCGACGGGATGCTCCTCATCGATACGGACGGCGCTGTCGTGGGTCAGGTGAACGGCCTCGCTGTCCTCGACATGGGCGATTACGCCTTCGGCAAGCCGAACCGGATCACGGCTCGCGTCTTCCTCGGCCGGGAGGGTGTCATCCATATCGAGCGAGAGATCCGTCGAAGCGGGCAAAGCCATTCCAAGGGCGTCTTGGTGCTGACCTCCTTTTTTGCCGCCCGCTTCGCCCAGGAGCGCCCTCTTTCGCTCTCGGCAGCGCTGACCTTCGAGCAACTCTATGACGGCATCGACGGCGACAGCGCCTCTTCGGCGGAACTGTACGCCCTCTTGTCGGCGCTGTCGGGCCTGCCGATCCGTCAAGACATCGCCGTGACTGGCTCGGTTAACCAGCGGGGGGAGGTGCAGCCCATCGGCGGCGTTAACGAGAAGATTGAGGGTTTTTTCCGTCTCTGCCAAGCGCGCGGTCTGACGGGGTCGCAAGGGGTGATCATCCCGGCCCAGAATGCGCCGAACCTGATGCTCGATCAGGCGGTCCTTGACGCTGTCGAGGCGGGCGTTTTTCATATTTACGCCGTGTCCCATGTCGATGAGGGCATCGAAATCCTTTCCGGCGTCGCGGCAGGACAGTCGGATGAGGACGGCAGGTATCCTCCTAGCACGGTCAACGCCCTGGTGGCAGAAAAGCTGCTGCACATGGAGGAAAAGTGGCTGGAGTCATCGAAACAGGCTAGAAAAGCCCGGAAGCCTGTCCGGACGGAAGAGAAAACGGTTCAAACGGTGGTTGAATAAAAGACGTTAACAGAAGGAGCGCAGATCAGAAGGGGCGCTCCTTTGAATAGATTCCTTTGAATCGATCTTATTTTTGGGAGGCTGCTGTGTTTAACGAAGAAACTACACGCTTCAAGGTATATTTGATCGGCCTCTTGCTGCTGGCCCTGGTCTTGCGCGTCACCGTGATCGCCTTGCAAGGACCGACCCTCTTTCTGCACAGCGATGACTTGGGGTATGTGCAGTGCGCCGCCAAATGGCTCACGACGGGCACGATGACCTTCGGCTCCGACCGGCCGACCGCCTTCGTGGGGCCTGTCTTTCCCGGTTTTGTGGCCCTCGTCTTCGCCGTCTTCGGCAGCGATGATGCCGGGGTGCAGGCAGTTCGCTATGTGCAGGCGCTGCTCGGGGTCCTGTCCGTCTTTCTCACCTATCGTCTTGTGGAGAAATTGACCGAAAGGCGAACGGCGCTGCTGGCAGCTTTGTTTATGGCCGTCTATCCGTCGAATATTCTGATCAATGGGCTGATTCTCACGGAAACCCTTTTCACCGTCTTGCATCTCGGCTATCTTTTTTTGCTGGTCAAGTTGAGCCATGAGGAGCAACTCAGTGAAAAGGCGGAGATGTTTTTCTTCGGGCTCCTGGGCGCTTATACGGCGCTGTTGACGCTGACGCGGGCGACGGCGGCCCTCTTTCCGGCTGTTTTCATGCTGTACATGCTCTGGCGGCGGCGGTTCACCTTCCAGAACTGGCTGCGCAACGGCTTGATCGTAATGATGGTCTTTACGGTATGCATGTCCCCTTGGTGGATCCGCAACTATATCGCTTTTGAACGCTTCATTCCCTTTTCCTCGGGCGCCGGGGAACCGCTGTTGCTTGGCACCTACATTGAGATGGAGGGGCTCGTCAACGGGGCGGCGCCGGAATGGCCCGTCGGCGATGACGAGTTGGACGCCCAGGAGAAGTATAAGGAATATGCGATTGAACGGTTGAAGGAGAATGTGCCCAAGGAACCGCTACGATATCTGAAATGGTACACCTGGGGCAAGTTTATGTACATGTGGGGCGGCCCCTTCATGTGGGAGCCCATCTGGTCGTCGATCCGGTATTGGGTGGACTTCGTCCATCAGGCGCTGATGGTCTTGGGATTGGCCGGCATCGGGACGGCCCTCTGGCGCTGGTGGAACCGGCGGGAAGAGCTTCGCGCCCAAGGCGGACTGTTGTGTGATGAGGTACCGAGAGATCGCTGGGGCGCTGGGGGGCGGCTGGTAGGCCTGGTGCTGCTGCTGTCCATCCCTGTCTACTATACGGCGCTGCACAACCTCTACTTCGGTTTTGCACGCTACAATATCCCTTTTCTGCCGATCATCTTCTGTTTTTCCGCTTATGCGGTGATTGAGGCCTTTGATGCGCTGCTGGGGGCGCGCAAGGGGGATTATGGGCGGAGCAGGTTATTTCGGTAAAGAACATAAGCTCTTTTAGAACAAGACTACCCCCGCTATTCGGTGCATGGAACAATGCGATAGAAAAAGGATCCCCGAGTGTGGTGCTCGGGGATCCTTTTTCAACTTCTCACGATTTTGGGTTTTTGCTTGGCCACGGGCCAGGGTCGCTCGGTTTGTCGACCGCCGGTGAGTGATCGATGAGAAGATCGTCCCCCAGGTTGTTCGCCTCTTCCGTGACCGCCATGTGATCGAGGCGGGTAAAGCGAGGGCCATCCTCCGGCGATGTTTCCGGCAAAGTCTCCGAATCCCCTGGCACACCTTTCACAGAACTCATAGGCGAGTCCATGATTACCAAGTTTCGACTTCAGGCTCTTTGCAAGCCGGGCAGTTGTCGAGCTTTTTGTTGGGGGTCAACTCATTGGCCGTTTCCATCTGGTGGGCTTTGGTGTTGGCAGCCTGTTGGCCGCACTTGTCCTTCATGTCCAAGTATCGTCACCTCCATTGGCTAGTTTGCGCGGGGGAGAAGGAGGACATGCATCAAGGCGCTTTTCTCCCGGCGGCAGCGTCCGTGTCGGTGAGGCCGGTGTACTCCATGACGACGGAGGTCTTTCGGAGAGGGGGCTTTATCATTGACTGTGGATCTGTCGGAACTGAAGTGTGTGTCTATTGAATGGAGCCGCCAGTGGTGGCGCCCATGGCATAGGGAGAGGGATCACCGACAAAGCCTTGCGAAGGGGTCAGAGAAGTCGCCGACAGACCGGTTGAAGGGGCGTAGGGTGAGGGGCTGCCGACAAAACCAGGGGTCGGTGTCATGGTGCTAGCGGAGAGGCCGGAACCGCCGATGGAAGAGAAACCACCCAAGGCGCTCATCAAACCGCCACTGCCCATGCCTCCCATGCCGATGGAACTGGTGGCGCCGATGCTGCCAGTAGAGGAGAAGCCGCCACCGCCCATGGCCATGCCGGTTCCCCCCATGGACATGGCCGTACTTCCGCTTCCTG
Source organism: Heliomicrobium sulfidophilum (assembly GCF_057715735.1). Classification (NCBI taxonomy): domain Bacteria; kingdom Bacillati; phylum Bacillota; class Clostridia; order Eubacteriales; family Heliobacteriaceae; genus Heliomicrobium; species Heliomicrobium sulfidophilum. The sequence continues at coordinate 272,734 of NZ_JBVTZZ010000005.1, read as the reverse complement.
GTGCTGTCATGCCAGTGCCGCTCTGGGTGGAGGGAGGTTCACCCATGAAGCCCGGGGTGGGGGCGAAGGCGGAGGCGGACAGGGTCGAACCCTGCGCATAGGGGCTTTGTTCACCGACAAAACCGGCGGTCGGCGCGAAGGAAGACGCAGTGCCCATGCCGATGTTGTTGCCGAAACTCCCGGAAGTGCCGCCAAAGTTGGAGGTGCCGCCGATTCCAGAGGTGCCGCTGAAGCCAGAGGTACCAGCGAAGTTGGAGGTACCGCCATAGCCGGAGGTTCCACTGAAGCCGGAGGCGCCGCCGAAATCAGAATTCCCGCCGAAGCCGGAAGTGGTCCCAAAGGGGGTGACGCCGTAGGAGGCTGTGGAGCCCGTACCAGAGGTCAAGCCATAGCTAATGCCCAAACCGGAAGCGATGCCTATGGAGGGGGAGGCCATTTGCATGATCGTGGAAGCGTACTGTTGAGACTGATTGGACAGGCTTTGCAGTTGCTGCGTCATCTGGGAGCACACGTTTTGCAACTGCTGCAGTTGGGATTGGGTCTGCGCTTCCCGCTGCGCCAGCGATGTCAACTGTTGTTCATTGTTCCGTTCGATCTGGCGCATCTGTCCGACAACGGATTCGACTTGACGGAGCGTGGACTGCATGTTTTGGATCTGCTGGGTGATCTGTTGGTTCACGTAGACTCCTCCTGTTTCAATTGGCCTAGTCTAGCCTTACAATTCCCTGCCGGGATAGGCGGTAAACGAGGAGTTTTCTGGTAAACTGTTTAAAAGCGTAGTCAAGTCGTGTACATTGAAAGGGAGCTTTCGGCGCAGTGACAAGCACAGGAAAGGACTGGAGACAAGAGATGGACTCTTATCGCGACCGCGCTGTCGTCATCCTATCGGGCGGTTTGGACTCGACCACCTGCATGGCCTTGGCCGATTGCCGGGGTGAAGATATTTTTGCGCTCACCTTCGCCTACAATCAGCGCCATATCGGGGAGATTGAATCAGCCAAGGCGGTGGCCCGTCACTATGGGGCGCGCCATCAGATCATCGATCTGGGCGCGGTTTTCGCCGCCAGCGCCCTTACTTCGGCGGAAATCCATCCGGAGATCGTCCCGTTGGTTGCCGAGGGAGGTCCCGTTTTGATGCCGGGCTCGGACCCGGGTTCGGTTCTAAGTTCGGTCCCCGCGTCAATGCCAACATCGGTTGCAACTGCGATCCCGGCGACTTATGTGCCGGCGCGAAACATTCTTTTTTTGGCATACGCCCTTTCCTTCGCGGAAAAAGTGGGCGCACGGCGGATTTACGCCGGTGTGAACGCCTTGGACAACCCCGGCTATCCTGATTGCCGGTCGGAATTTATCGCTGCTTTTCAGCGGATGATCGACGTCGGGACGAAGGCGGGTACAGAAGGCCGGAGCGTGGAGGTGTTCACGCCGCTGATCGAGATGAACAAGGCTGATATCATCCGGCTCGCTTTGCAACTGGAGGCGCCGCTGCACCTGACCCTCACTTGTTACTACGGCGAAAGCCCGGCCTGCGGGGTCTGCGACAGTTGCCGCTTACGGCTGGAAGGGTTCCGGCTGGCGGGGCAAAGCGATCCGATCCCCTATCAGGAGGGATCGTGATTCAGCCAGTGAGAGCGGCTCTTATCACTTGTCAATGGTAGGAAACCATCGAGCCTAGGGAGTAAATGGGTATGTTGCATTACTGTTACGATGGCGAGTTTGATGGGTTGCTGACGGCCATCCATGAAGCCTATTATCGACGGCAGGTCCCTGACGATATCCGCCCGTCCGGGTGCGCCGAGACGAATCTCTTCGCCGAAGAGGTGGAGATCGCTACCGAGCCGGACAAGGCGGAAAAGGTCTTCACAGCCATCGCGGCCAAGATCTCACCGGACGTGCGCCGCCACGCCGCCTACGCCTTTTTGTCGGAACTTCCAGGGATGGAAAAGGCGATCTACGAGTACCTGCGCCTGGGCTTTCGCATGGGAGCCGCCGTGGACGCCCACTTGACGGACGAGCGGGTGCTGCGGGTCCATCGGATGAGCGCCAAGGTGCAGGCGGAACGGCACCGCATGCTCGGCCTGCTTCGCTTCCGCCTATTAGAAGGAAACATCTATTACGCGCCGATGGAGCCGGACCACAACATCACGGGGCTGCTGGCGCCCCATTTCACGGACCGGCTGGGTGATCAGAACTGGGTCATTCACGATCTCCGGCGGGGCTTGGCTGCTCTGTACAACCAAAAGGAGTGGATTTTGACCGAACTGGATGGCGGGGTTGACTTTTCGCAGGCGACGGTGGAGACGGTGTACCAGGACCTTTGGCGCGACTATTTCCAGAGCATCGCGATTACCGGCCGGATCAACCCGCGTTTGCAGCGGCGGTGCATGCCAGCCCGGTATTGGAAGCACTTGGTCGAAAAGTAACGGGGTGAGGGACGATAGGAGAGCAGGTTTCTGCCTGGGGACAGTAGTTGGTGGGGCAACGGGGGAAAGCCGGCGCGGGATATTTACGGGTGGCAAATGGACAGGCTGATAATGCGGCGCGTTTCTTTTCGATAGCGATCGTTCGTTAGCGGTGCTCGACCGCGAGAGGTTTGAAGCGTACGGTCCGAAAAAATAGGGCGACTTACCTGTTTAGTAACTGATGTTTGATCATGAAGGGAGAATATCGAATGGACAGCCAAGAAATGGCCGGACTCGTTTCCGACTTATTGCTGCGGGACAAACGGTTTCGCGCGAGCGTGATCAAAGGAAATGAACTGCTCATCCAGTTCAATGATCTGGAGGAAGCGGGACCGGTTTCGAACTGGGTCGGCATTCAGGTGCGCTTGGGAAACAGTATGGAAGAGATGGAAAGGCCGGTAGGTGGATGCGGGTGTCCGCACCGGCAGGGGTAATACGAGAGGAGGAAAGATGCCGATGCCAGTCATTGCTGAGGTTACCATTATTCCGCTGGGGACCGGTTCTCCCAGTCTGAGCCACTACGTGGCCGATTGTCACAAGGTGCTCTGCGGGGCCGAGGGGATACGTTACCGGTTGACGCCGATGTCGACCCTTATTGAGGGGGAACTGGACTGTGTAGTCGACATCATCCGAAAGATGCATGAGGTTCCCTTCGCCGCCGGAGCGATGCGGGTGTCAACGACCATCCGCATCGATGACCGCCGAGACAAAGCGTTGTCCATGGAAGGGAAGGTTCGGGCGGTGGAGGAGAAGTTGATCAACATATAAGAATCCCTCTGTTGAAAGAAGTAATGGTAATATTAAGTAGACAAGGGCAGTTGTTTTTTGAAAAATGGTGTATTTACAAAGGGCGGGGGAGTAGTATTTGAATATTACTGCAATCCCGGGGATAAACCGGTTGATACAAGACCTAAAGAAAAAATCGGAAATCGAACGAATCATCCTTTTTGGTTCACGGGCTACAGGCGATCATGAGGAACGTTCTGATATCGACTTGGCCATTGTGGCGCCCAATGCGTCCCAGCGACAATGGCTGGAAATTCTGGATGCAGTGGAAGAGGCAGACACATTGTACTTGATTGATGTCTTACGCTGGGAAGAGGTTTCTCATACGCTCAGGGAAAGAATTACCCTTGAAGGGAAAGTGCTATATGAGCGAGGAACAAAAAGCAGCGCAAAGTCTACTCAATCTGGGAAATGCGCTGAAGCGACTGAAGGAGGCTTTACGGGAGCCTGAAGAAAACAACTTGGTGATTGATGGGACCATTCAACGATTTGAGTTTGTCATCGAACTTTACTGGAAAACACTCAAGCGATTGCTCCTGTTGGAGGGTATTGAAACAAAAACTCCACGGGAAGCCTTGCGGCAGGCCTATACGGTGGGTTGGATCCAAGACGAACAAGTTTGGCTGCAAATGTTAAAAGACCGTAACGAAACCCCTCATATTTATGACGAATCTGCTGCAAAGCGCATTTATTGGAACATCCGAAGCAACTACCCTACGCTGGATGGAACGTATCACTTTTTGCTTAACAAGTTCAGTAAAGAGTCGCTAGGGAAAGGCCCGACAATGGCCGAATCAGAACCTGCGCAATCCAAATAATACCAAGCAAATTAGTGACCCCTTAAGGGCAACTGCACCACATGAGCGCCTGCATCCAGAGCGGCATGAATGACGGGTGCTTTGGCAAACAGCGCGTCTAACCTGTACACATCCGTTATTTTTCCATAGGTCTCGGCCATACGTCGGATCAATCGTTGGGCGACGGTGGTTTCTCCTTCATCCTTGTCCACCCCATCCTGAGGTTTTCGCATTTCCCAGTCATAAATCAGGTTCGCGCTACCGCCAACCTGTTGGGCGACTACGGCCGCATGATAATAGTCGGTGGTCTTGTCGCGATGTTCGCGCGTGAGGCATTCGGCCCAACGATGGGCTTTGGTGTTTCCACCAGGTGTTCTTCAGAGGATTACTTGTAGTTTTGTGGGTGGCTGTGCTACACTTTGCATTGAGGATTCCTCCTTTGTGCAGTGTTTTGCGTTGCAACAACTCACTTCGACAAAGGGATTAGGAATCCTTTAAACTTTTCAGGAATTTAATCTAATTATATCCATTTTCCTGTGGGAATTGTCGCGTTTTCGTGACAATTCTTCAACAGCGCTTCAGATAAGGGATTGGCGGACTTTTTTTCAAAGATGCGTGGGCTCTGGGAAATCCCTTTAAACAAACAACACTTTACTATTCGATATACTGACATTTGACGTCCCATCCCTTCGGGTGAAATTCCTTCTAACAGCAGGTAATCCCCCCAACCCCGTCGAACCCTCTTTCAAAATCGTTTGAGGAAGGTGATCGGGATGAAGAAAAGGGGGATATTGCTTTCTCTCGTGTTTTTGCTTTCCCTATCCCTTGTCGGCTGTGGCGGCCCGTCCAACACCGAATCGAAGTCCCTGATCGTGGAAGAGAACAAATCAACGCAGCAGGCGGAGTCCAACAACGCTGCAACGAAGAAGAACATCGCCCTGGTCATGAAGACATTGACCAATCCCTTTTTTGTGGAGATGGAAAAAGGCGCCCGACGGGCCGAGAATGAACTGGGCGTCAACCTGATCGTCAAGGTGGGGGCCAAGGAAACCTCTATCGAACAGCAGATCGCCATTGTCGATGAGTTGATCCGCGACAAGGTGGACGCCATCGTCATCGCCCCCGGCAGTTCCACCGAACTGATCCCGGTCCTCAAGAAGGCCCAGGACGCCAAGATTCCCATCGTCAACATCGACAACCGCTTAAACCCAAAACTGTCCAAGGAACTGGGTCTAGTCGAGGTGCCCTTTATCAGCGTCAACAACGAACAGGGCGCCTACCTGTCGGCGAAGATGATCGCGGACAAGGTCAACCGGCCGACAGAAGCGATCATCTTAGAGGGGATCCCGGGCACTGACAACGGTGAACAGCGCAAGCGCGGCGCGCTGCGGGCCTTTGGTGAAAATCCGAACATACGGCTGGTCGCTTCTGAGACGGCCAACTGGAAGATCGACGAAGGCCACGATGTCACTGCCAAGCTTTTTGAGCGGCATCCCAATATCGGCGCCATCTTCTGCGCCAATGACATGATGGCCCTAGGCGCCATTCAATACCTAGAGAAGACGGGGAAAAAGGACGTCCTCATCGCCGGTTATGACGCTTTAGATGAAGCGAAAAAAGCGATCCACGCCGGCAAGCTGCTGGCGACCATCGACCAGCAGGCCGACCTCCAGGGCTACACAGGGATCCAGTATGCCTATAAAGCGATCCAGGGCGAGAAAAGCCCGCCGGAGACGATGGTCGATGTCAAGGTGATCCACGCCAGCGACGTGGAATAAGGTCGTTTTTCAGGACGGGAAGCGATGAACAAAGCGCCGAGCTTCAACATAACCCAAAAGTTCATCCTCTATCTTTTGCTGATGACCATCATTCCGCTCGTGATCGTCGGGATGGTGTCTTTCAGCATGTCCAAACAGATCATCCAAGAAGAGGTCAGCGCCTATACGCGGGAATTGATGAGCAACCAGCGCGACTATATGGTGCGGATGCTGGAAGAAGTGGAGAGCCTCATCGCTAATATCTCCAGCATCGAAGACATCAAAGCTGTCGTCGATGATCGCGGCGAACGGCCAGACGACTTCACCAGCCTGGCCACACAGGCCAAGATCGGCTACATACTGAGCGGCTACACCAACTTGAAAGGCCTCGTCTCCATCGATATCTTCTCCCTGGCCGGCGCCCACTATCATGTGGGCGACACCTTGAACGTGCAGGAGATTCGCAGGGACCTCAAAGAGCAGATTTATCAGGCGGCGTTGCGTTCCGATAAAGCGGTCCTCTGGACCGGCATCGAGGATAACGTCAACGCCAACTCCAAACATAAAAAAGTCATCACGGCGGCCAAGGTCCTCAAAACCTTCGACAGTGAGACGATGCGCGAAAAGCCGATCGGTCTGCTGCTGGTCAACTACAGCATCGAAGCTTTCTATGCTCACTTCATCCAGACCGACTTCGGCAAAGACGCCTTCATGATCATCGTCGACGGCAAAGACCGGATCATCTTTCACCCCCAGAAAGACAAAATCGGCAGCCAGATCAACCCGGAACTGCTGACGGCCTTCAGCGGCGCCACGGCGACCATCAACGAGAAGATCGACGGACAGGAGATGTCGATCACCTATACCCGATCCGAAGTAAACAATTGGAAACTGGTCAGCTTCATCCCCATCGACAAGCTGACGGCCAGGACGAGCGATATCCGGAACAGCACCCTATTGGCGCTGGCCCTCTCCATCGGCGTGGCCGTCTTTTTTGCCTTCCGTTTCAGCAAGCAGAACGTGGAGCCGATCAAAGAGATCACACGCCTCTTCCAGGAGATCCGTGAGGGGACCATCGATGTGGAAAGGCGCCTTCCCGAAGGACCTCGCGACGAAATCGGCGAGTTGATCCGCTGGTTCAACACCTTTTTGGACAGCCTGGCCGAGAAAAAACAGACCGAGCAGGAACTGCTGCAATCGATCGAAACACAGACCCAGTTGACGCTCCATCTGGAGAAGCTGAACCGGGAATTGATGGCCGCCAAAGAGGAAGCGGAGAAATCGAACCAACTCAAATCGGAGTTTGTGGCCAACATGAGCCATGAGATCCGGACGCCCATGAACGCCATCATCGGCATGACGGGCCTGCTCCTCGATACGCCGCTGAATCCCCAGCAACGCGAGTTTTGCCTGATTGTCCAGGATTCGGCCAATTCGCTCTTGACGATCATCAATGACATCCTCGACTTCTCCAAAATGGACGCTGGCAAGATGGAACTGGAAATGATCAGCTTCAGCCTCGTCAATGTCGTCGAGAGCATCGGCGAAATGCTGGCCTCGAAAGCCTTTGAAAAGAACCTCAACCTATCCACCTTTGTCGACCCTGGCACGCCGCCGCTGCTCCTCGGCGATCCTGTCCGTATCCGCCAGATCCTGCTCAACCTGGTGGGCAACGCCATCAAGTTCACCCATCGGGGGGAAGTGGCCCTTCGCGCCGCGGTTCTATCCGAAACGGAGCAGGCCGTCACCATGCGCTTTGAGGTCTCCGATACGGGCATCGGCCTCTCGGAAGAAGCCCGCCGTCGCCTCTTTCGCCCTTTCACCCAGGCGGACGGTTCGACGACCCGCAAATTCGGCGGCACCGGCCTGGGCTTGTCCATCTCCAAGCGGCTCGTGGAGATGATGGAGGGCGCCATCGGCGTGGAGAGCCAGTTGAGCAGAGGGTCTACTTTTTGGGTGGAGATCCCCTTGCCCAAAGGCCACCAGCCCGGTGAACCGGAGGAAACAGAGGAATTCCTCCGCGGGCGCCATGTTCTGCTCGTCGGCGCCAGCGGCAGCAGCCGCCACAGCTTGCGCCAGTACCTCGCCGCCTGGGGCATGACGACGGGAATCACCGATGAGGCCGATGAGGCTCTTCACCGGCTGAGGCAGGCCGCTGCCGCCCAGGCGCCCTACGACTTGGTGATCGTCGAGTCAGGATTGCCGGGGTTGGACAGCCTGGCCTTCGCCCGGCAAGTCCAGGACCAGTTCCCGAAGGCCAATCTGAAGCTGATCATGGTGACGGCCTTCAACGCCCGCGAAGAAGGGGAGACGGCCCTCGAAAAGGGATACAACGCCTACCTGACCAAGCCAATCAAGCAGTCGCAACTGTTCGACTGCATCGCCAGCGCCATGATCGGCTCGGCGTCAAATGCGATTTCCCTTTCTACACCAACACCAACGGCTGCCCTATCGTCGGCTTCATCTGCGTCTCCCTCCTTGTCTCCGCCGCCGGTACCTTTTCCGGCAACGGCGCCGTCACCGATGCCATCGTCGACGATCGAGTTGCCGCACAGCCATCGCCGCATCCTTTTGGCTGAGGACAATCAGGCGAACCAGCGATTGGCCCTTTTGCTCCTGAAAAAATTCGGCTTTGAGGCTGATGCTGTCAGCAACGGCCGCGAGGCGGTGGAGGCCTGCGCCACTGGCAAGTATGCCCTGGTGTTGATGGACTGCCAGATGCCCGAAATGGATGGCTTTGAGGCGACCCGATTGATCCGCGCCGCCCAATCAGCCGGTGGACCGGCTGTGCCGATCATCGCCATGACAGCCAATGCCATGCAGGGCGACCGGGAATGCTGCATCGCCGCAGGGATGGATGATTACATCAGCAAGCCCATCAACCGGGAGGCCATGCAGGAAGCGCTCCGGAAGTGGATCCCTGAGAAAGGGAGCAGGGATTCGGAAGACACATTGTAAAATACAGAGTAAAAAGGATTTTTTGCAAAAAGGCCAATGGGCAAAAAAGGAAGTTGGAGCCATGAAGGTCCATCGCTTTTGCAGAAGCAGAGGCTTGGTTTTTCATGGCTTTTTTCGTGTACCAAATTGCAACAACGATTAGCCGAGGGTGGAGCAAATGGTGGAGGAGGGCGATTATTATAAGGGCGCTGTTAATTCGTGCTTTTTCGCCGCAAAGTCGAAGTGAAAAGCAGGAAAAGGCAAGCCGGTATCCAATTGAGCATAGAAGGGATGGAGCGGTCCATGATGCCCTACACTTTGTTCCGGGAGGGAAGGCCTTTGTCCCAGCGATGCTTTGATGTAACCTTTTGGGGGGTGAGGGGTTCCCTGCCCATGCCAGGGCCGCTCACGACTCGATATGGCGGCAATACCCCCTGTGTCCAGGTGCGGATCGGGGAGCGCGATTTTATCATTGACGCGGGATCGGGTCTTCATCACTTGGGGCAGGCGTTGAGCAAAGAAAACAGTGGGTCCATTCAAGGAACCTTTCTCATCTCCCACCTCCATTGGGACCACATCCAGGGCTTCCCCTTCTTTTTACCTGCTTTTGCCAGTAAAAACCGCTTCACCCTCTACGGTCAGGCAAAGTTGGGAAAAACCTTTGCGCAGCTGTTCCGGGGGCAGATGCAGCCCCCTTATTTTCCCGTCCTGCTCGATGCCATGGGGGCCCAGTTGGACTTCTGCGATCTGGCGGGCGGCGACGTCCTCGATTTCGGCGATGGCGTCACGGTGCGGACGGTCTTGTCCAACCATCCCGATGAATGCTTGGCCTTCCGAATCGAACAGGGTGGACGTTCCTGCTGCTACGTGAGTGACACGGAGCACTATGCCTGGATTGACCCGGTGTTGAAAGAATTCATCGCCGGCGCTGATTTGGTCATCTACGACGCCTGTTATACCGATAGGGAATACGAGGGCGGCGAAGGGAAGCCATCCCGCAAGGGCTGGGGGCATTCGACTTGGCAGGAGGGCATCAAGCTGGTGCAGACTGCTGCCGCAAAAAAGCTGATCCTCTTTCACCATGCGATGGAACGGACCGATGTGGACTTAGATCAGATCGAGGGAATGGCGAAAGTCCTCTATCCTGACTGCCTGGCGGCGAAGGAAGGGATGACGATCCGTCTGTAATTTTGATACCGATGCGATTCCATTGCTGTTTCCGATTCGAAGGCCAAAAACGAATCGGGAACGGCGAAGCCGGGAACAGGGGCGGAGGAAGATTCTAACGCCTTGACAGCCATTTTCTCGCATGCTAAGATGGGCTCAAGTTCAGCACAAGTTCATAGAGATGCCTCATCTCCGTCGAGGTGAGGTAGAGGCGCGGTTAATCAAGAGTAACTCCGGGAAGGTCCAATGGCATGGACGGCGCAACGGAGGGAAAGGGATGGCCGCCGAAGTCCAGGTTTGCCACATCTGGGCTGGGTCTGCAGTGAAGAACTGCAGGACTGTCACCGGGGAACATTCCCACTTCTCATTCGGCATGCTGTGCTGGTTGAGGAAGGTTTCACGGTGGAGCGCTATCTTACGAGATGTATGGGAAAGGGAGAGAGGCATTCTTAGGCGCATGAGTAAACCGCCGCCGGGAATGACCCCGGCGGTTTTTGTTTTGCCTCGAACGAATGCCAATATATTCCTTTTGGCCATATAAAAGAAATGAAGCACATTGTGATGAGGGGAGTCGGCAACATTGAAACTACACGGAACTACTGCCATCAACGAGCGGGGACATTTGGTCATCGGAGGCTGCGATGCAACGGACTTGATCAAGGAGTTCGGCAGTCCTTTGTATGTGATGGATGAAGCCCACCTGCGGGAAAACTGTCGGAAGTATTACGAGGCCTTCAGCGCCTCCGGCGCCGGCGAGGTGCTCTTCGCCTCGAAAGCCTTTATGAACATGGCCATGTGCCGCCTGGTGGAACAGGAAGGTCTGGGGCTCGATGTCGTCTCTGGCGGCGAACTGTACACGGCCCGCCGCGCCGGCTTCCCTATGGAGAAGATCTACTTCCACGGCAACAACAAGACGCCGGCTGAACTGCGCCAGGCGATCGAATACGGTGTCGGACACATCGTCGTCGACAACCTCTACGAAGCGGACCTGCTGAACGCCATCGCCGGAGAGATGGATGCCCGGGTGCGGGTGCTCCTGCGCATCACCCCTGGCATCGACTGCCATACCCACGAGTTTGTCCGCACCGGTCAGATCGATTCCAAGTTCGGCTTTACCTTGCCCACCGGCCAAGCCCTCGCTGGCGTCAAAGCCGTCCTGGAGCGCGGCAACCTGATCTATGATGGCCTCCACTGCCACATCGGCTCCCAGATCTTTGAGTTGGAATCCTTCAGCTACGCCGCTGAGGTGATGATGACCTTCATCGATGAGATCCGCCGGGAGACAGGCGCTGAGACGGCGATCCTCAACCTGGGCGGCGGCTTCGGCATCCGCTACACCGAGGCGGACACCCCGGGCGATGTGGCCGAGTACGCCCGCATCGTGCTCTCTGCCGTCGCCCTGGAGGCGGAAAAGCGCGGTCTGCCTACGCCGAAGGTCCTCGTTGAGCCGGGCCGCTCCATCGTCGCCACGGCAGGCACGACCCTCTACACGATCGGTTCTGTGAAGGAGATCATCGGCGTTCGCAAGTATGTTGCCGTCGACGGTGGCATGACCGACAACCCCCGTCCGGCCCTCTACGGCTCCCGCTATGAATCCATGCTGGCCAACAAGGCCACCCAGGAGGCCGAAGAGGTCGTCTCCGTCACCGGCAAGTGCTGCGAATCGGGCGACATGCTCCTCTGGGACGTGTCCCTGCCAAAAGTGGAGTCTGGCGACATCCTCGCCGTGTCCTGCACCGGCGCTTACAACTACACCATGTCCATGAACTACAACCGGCTCGGTCGTCCCGCCGTGGTCTTCGCCCGTGACGGCAAGGCGGCGGTGGTCGTGGAACGGGAGAGCCTTGACGACCTGATTCGCAACGACCGGATTCCGCCGTACCTGCAACGGTAACTCACTTCATAGGCAGGCTGCGGTTGACGCAGACAGCTACCTGCCATACTGAGAAATAACGTATCTTGTTCAACGGACCATCCGCTTATCGACGGGTATCTACGAAAGGTGGTGAAGCACATGTCGGAAAAGTTCTATGAGATGATGATCGAATCGCTGAATCAATCCCAGAATCCCCAAGCGGTACGCCCGGGAACCGACGATGCCGCTGACACCACGCCGGAGAAAAGCAGTCGGTAAGTACGGAGAATGCTCATGATAACGGTGGCCTTTGTGCCGCCGTTTTTCTTTTTATCAGAATGGAGCCGTTTTTTTGGGGACAGCCCATCCGCCAATGGGCAAGAAGTGGAAAAAAACAAAGTCCCTATGCTATAATGTACGTTATGAATGCGCGGGGAGGCGGCGGCCGGTGGAGATCATCCTCACACACAACAATACCGATTTTGACGGCTTGGCTGCCTCTTTTGCCGCCTCAAAGCTCTACCCCCGCGCGGTCCCTGTCCTTGCCGGAAAACTGAGCGCCAATGTACAGGAGTTCATGGCGCTGCATAAAGATACGCTGGGGTTTAAGACGATCAAGGACATCCCGGCCCACCAGGTGAAGCGGGTGATCCTTGTCGACACCAAGATGGCCTCCCGGGTGGGGCCTTTGGGCCAGTTGACGCAAAAACCCGATGTGGATGTGCACATCTATGACCACCACCCCGCCAGCGCCGACGATGCGCCAGCATCCCTGCTGGTGCGGGAGGATGTGGGTGCCGTGACAACGCTCCTCGTCGAGATCCTGCGCCGCCGCCACTGCCGGCTGACGCCTTTTGAAGCGACGGTGCTGGCTCTGGGCATCTACGAAGACACGGGCGGGCTTATGTTTTCGACGACGACTGAGCGCGATGCCGCTGCGGTAGCTTACCTGCTCGGTCGCGGCGCCAACCTGTCGGTGATCAACGAGTTTATTGACCGCCCCTTGTCGGTGGAGCAGAAGGAATTGCTCCGGGAACTGACTCAGCGTTCCGTCGTCCTGGTCATCCATGGCATCCGGGTCGTCGTCACCTCGGCTGAACTGGAGGAGTACGTAGAGGGACTCTCCCATCTCGTTCACCGCTTGGGCGACATTGAAAGTCCCGACGTGATGGTGGCCGTCGTGCGCATGCATGACCGGGTCCATGTGGTGGCCCGCAGCCGCATTGAGGCGGTGCGGGTCAACACCCTTGTACACCCCCTCGGAGGCGGGGGGCACGGCTCAGCGGCGGCGGCCTCGATCAAGGGCGGCGAAGCCGGGCTCATCCTGGAGCAATTGGTGAAGAGCCTCTATAGCACGATCCGGCCCCAACAGGGTGCCCGGGAGATCATGTCTTCGCCGGTGAAGACGATCACCCCCGATACGACCATCGATGACGCTGGCAAGGTGATGCTCCGCTACGGCCATACGGGGCTTCCGGTGGTGGAAGGCGACCGTTTGGTCGGTGTCATCAGCCGCCGCGATTTCGATAAAGCCTACATCCACGGCTTGCGCCATGCCCCCGTCAAGGGGTTTATGTCGCGCAACGTGATCACCATCAGCCCCGATACATCGCTGCGCGACATCCAACGCCTGTTGATCGAACATGATATCGGCCGTTTGCCTGTCCTCGAAGGGGGAAAACTGGTCGGCATCGTCTCCCGCACGGACGTGTTGCGCACCCTCCACGGCGAGAACATGCCTGTTCGCTACTGGACCAATTTCGGGATCCAGCGGGCGGGCGAAGCGGCGCCGCTGGGGATGGACCGACAACTGGCCCAGCGAATGCGCGGACAACTGCCGCCTCCTATCTTCGACCTCTTCGAAGATGTGGGCCGCCTCGCCGACGGAAACGGCGTCCAGGTCTATGTGGTAGGTGGCTTTGTGCGAGACCTCCTGCTGGGTGTGAACAACCTCGACATTGATCTGGTCGTTGAAGGTGACGGCATCCGCTTTGCTGCCGAACTGGCACGTTTCCTCAAAGGAACCCTGCGGACCCATGAAAAGTTCGGCACTGCCGTCATCCGCTGGGGTGACCAGAAGATTGACGTGGCGACGGCGCGGCGGGAGTTTTACCAGTATCCGGCCGCCCTTCCCCAGGTGGAGGCTTCCGACCTGCGCCAGGACCTCTACCGGCGCGATTTTACCATCAACGCCCTGGCCATCCGCTTGAACCGCGATCGTTTCGGCGAATTGGTCGACTTTTTCCAGGGACTGAAGGACTTGGAACAGGGGATGGTCCGCGTCCTTTACAACCTGAGTTTTGTGGAGGATCCGACGCGCATCCTGCGGGCGGTCCGCTTTGAACAGCGCTATCGCTTCACCATCGAACCCCAGACGATGGGCTTTGCCCGGGAGGCCATCGCCCGGCAGATGATCCGGGAGCTCTCCTATGAACGCATGGTCGACGAGTTAATCCTGATCCTGAGCGAGGAAAACCCAGCGCCGGCGTTGCGCCGAATGACAGAACTGGGTCTGTGGGAATTCCTCCTGCCGGGGCTGGAGTGGAACCCCTGGGTGGAGGTGGAGGTGGCCGCCGCGCCGCCCCTGCTCAAGGCGCTTGCCGAGGCGGGCCTGCCTATTCCACGGCGGCCCTGGGTCGTCTATTTCTACGTCCTGGCCCGGCACCTCTCCCTGGAAGGCGTTTCTTTTGTCAACGACCATTACCCGTTGAAGCAGGCCATGCGGGAGGGCTTGTTCAAACTGCATAAGGAAGGGAAAGCTACCAACCAGGCCCTGATGAACTGGCTGCGGGGCGATCATCCCTTGAGTAAACTGGAGGTCCTTCTCCGGGACTGGCCCGAAGAAGCCATTCTGGCCTTGCGGGCTGGCTTTTCCCTCTCCGATACGTTGCGCCTCATGGCTGCTTGGCGGCAGATCCGGGAGACGCAGCCCCGACTGACGGGACAGGACCTGAAAGCGCTCAAAATCCCGCCGGGACCGGTCTACGCCCGGATCCTGAACCGGTTGCGCCTGGAGCGCCTCGACGGCCGGCTGGCCGACATCGACGCCGAGCGGGACTTCGCGATCCGCCTCTTGAAAGGGGAATCGCCACCGTTGGAGACAAAAGGAGGCAACCATGTTTGATTTTGATTTGACCAGTTTGGTCGCTCGGGCGCCAGCCATCCTGATCGCCTTGGCCTTGCACGAATACGCCCACGCCCGCATGGCCGTCTGGCTGGGCGACCCGACACCACGCTGGGAGGGCCGCCTGACCATCAACCCGATCTCCCACCTGGACCCGATCGGCACGCTCATGCTCATCTTCGGCCCCTTCGGCTGGGCGAAGCCGGTCGGCGTCAACCCTTACAACTTCCGGGGCAACAAACAGCGTGGGATGATGTTCGTCGCCCTGGCCGGGCCAATGATGAACGTGCTCCTGGCGATCGTTTCGGTGGCTCTTTTCGTCGGTTTCGGTAATGTCAGCGAGGCGAGGGCGCTGCTGTGGAGCATGATCAGCATCAATGTGGGCCTCGCTGTCTTCAACCTGATCCCCATTCCGCCCCTTGACGGCTCCAAAGTCCTGGCCGGCCTCTTGCCCTACCGGAGTCAGGGCTGGTTGCGCCAACTGGAGCAGTACGGCCCCATGCTTCTGCTCGTGCTCGTCTTTTTCCCGGCAGTGTCGAGCGTTTTGTTTCAGCCCCTGTATGACGCGCTATACAGTCTGGTCTTTCCCGTAGGCATCGCCATTGGCCAATTACTATTTTAGAGAGACGCCTTTACAGAAAGCGCAGAGGAGATTGCTTCAATTCGTTTATGACATAAGCTTGATGGATTTAGCGTTTTTACAAACCTTAACAAGGCGCAACCGGGTGTATAAAGGTAATCATAGTGAATGGTGTCATAGAGGAAGGAGTCTTCAACGTGAAAAAGGGAAAAATCTTCAGCGGCATGCGCCCGACGGGTCGTCTGCACATCGGCCACCTGAGCGTCATCGAGAACTGGATCCGTTTGCAGGACGAGTATGACTGTGTCTTCGGGGTCGTTGACTGGCACGCGCTGACGACAGCCTTCGATGATGTCCAGGCGATGCAGCAGCGCATCCGCGAGATCACCCTCGACTGGCTATCGGCAGGCCTCGATCCCGAAAAGAGCCCGATCATGGTCCAGTCTCAGGTCAAAGAACATGCCGAGTTGCACCTGCTCTTTTCCATGATGACCCCGTTAAGCTGGCTGGAACGGGTCCCCACCTATAAGGACCAGATCCAGCAGTTTGGCGCCCAAGGCAAGGACATCAGCATGTACGGCTTCCTGGGCTATCCATTGCTTCAGGCGGCCGACATCCTCGTCTACAAAGCCACTCATGTGCCGGTCGGACAGGATCAGATCCCCCATATCGAGTTGAGCCGCGAGGTGGCTCGTCGTTTTAACCACCTGTACCAGAGGGAGGTCTTCCCGGAGCCGCAGGTCCTCCTCTCTGAGGTGCCCATGCTGCCGGGGATCGACAACCGCAAGATGAGCAAATCCTATGGCAACGACATTCCCTTGTCGGCGACAGCCGAGGAGATCAAGGAAAAGGTGCGCCTGATGGTCACCGACCCGGGCCGCGTGCGCAAGACCGACCTGGGCAACCCCGATGTCTGTGTCGTCCACATCTACCACAAGATCTACAACAATGGGGAGGTCGCCGACATCGGCGATCAGTGCCGCAAGGCCGGCATCGGCTGCGTCGCCTGCAAACAGCGCCTGGCGGCCAAGCTGGAAGCGGTCCTCGGCCCCATCCGGGAGCGGCGTGAAGATCTGCTGGCCAAGCCCGGCCGGGTCGACGAGGTTCTGGCGGAAGGTTCTCTTCAGGCCCGGGCCAAGGCGGCCGACACGATGGAACAGGTCCGCGAGGCCATGGGTGTCCGTGGGGTCATGGACTGACCGGCCATGGCATACCAGGTCAGCCTGCCCGTTTTTGAGGGGCCCTTCGACCTGCTCGTCCACTTGATCGAGAAAAACCAGGTCAACATCTATGACATCCCCATCGCCCAGATCGCCGCGGAGTACCTGGCTTACCTGCAGCAGATGGACGAGCTTGATCTGGAGACGGCGAGCGCCTTCTTGCTGATGGCTGCCCAACTGCTGGCCATCAAGGCGCGCATGCTCCTGCCCAAGCCGCCCAAGGCGGAGGCCGAGGGGGCAGGCGATGACAACGAGGACCCGCGCCAGGAATTAGTCGACCGCCTGATTGAGTACCGCCGCTACAAGGCGGTGGCGGAACTGCTCAAGGAGCGGGAAGTGGACCGCAACCGCGTCTACAGCCGTGTTGTCGACCCGGCTACCCTGGCCTGCCTCTTCGGCGAAGAAAACCCGCTGGAAGGGGTGATGGTCGGCGACCTACTGGCGGCCTTGCGCAAGGTCTTGAGCCGCCAGGACAAGGAAGACCCTGTCGCCGATATCCCTCGGGAGGAGATTTCGGTGCAGGCGCGGATGCAGGAACTGCTCGCGTCGATCGCCCAGCTTCCGCCCCAGGCGCCGATCCCCTTTTCCGCTCTTTTTGCGGGGCGGTGGCGCCCGGCGGAGATCATCGTCACCTTCCTGGCCATGCTGGAACTGGTGCGCCTGAAAAAGGTGCGCGTTCTCCAGCGGGAGGCCTTGGATGAGATCTATCTGATGGCTTCAAGTGGATAGGCCATCGTTCTTTGTACGTCTTTTTGAGGTTTTCTGTGTACGCCGAATGGGACGGTTATGGCCTAAGGCCGATTGAATGGCTACGGCCTGTGGGGGGATTCCGTTGACCGCCATGTTTCCCAATTCGATGAGCCGTGTGATCGAGGCGCTTCTTTTTGTCTCCAGCGATCCCCTCTCCGTCGAGGCGCTTGCCGAAGCGACAGGCTTCGCCGCAGAAGCGGTGCGGGAACTGCTTGCCGGACTCAAGGCCGACTATGACAGGCAGGAGCGGGGTTGGCAGTTAGAAGAGGTGGCCGGCGGCTTCCGCCTGTCTACCCGGGCTGAGTACGCCCCCTATATCGAGCGGTTGCTCCGGACGCCCCAACAGGGTCTTTCCAACGCCGCCCTGGAGACGCTCTCCATCATCGCCTACCACCAGCCAGTGACGCGCGCCGAGATCGAGCAGATCCGGGGCGTCAAGGCGGACCGCTCCCTGGCGACACTGCTTGGCAAGGGGTTGATCCAGGAGGTGGGGCGGAAAGAGGCCCTGGGCCGGCCCATCCTCTACGGGACGACAGACAGCTTTCTTCGCCATTTCGGCCTGCGCAGCCTCGATGAACTGCCAAAGCTGGAGGAAGTCTTCCTCCAGGAGGAACTACCTCTAACAGGGCGCGGGGAACATATCAATCCGGAGGTATGACGGATGCAGCCTGAACGCCGACAACTGACGCTGACTGGGATAGGCCTTTCCTATCTGGAATGGAAGGGGAAGGGGACAGAGCCGCTGCTGCTCCTGCACGGTCTGGGCGACCATGCCCTCATCTGGACTCCCTTGGCGAAAGGGCTCGCCGACCGCTTCCACATCGTCGCCCCGGACATGCGCGGCCACGGTGAGAGCGACAAGCCGGGGAGCGGCTACAGCTTTCGCGAGGTGATCGCCGACCTGGAAGGCTTGATGGATCACCTCGGCTGGAGTGATGCCCACATCGTCGGCCACTCCTGGACGGGCAAGCTGGCCCCCATCTGGGCGCGCCTGAACAAAAGGCGCTTCCGGAGCATGGTCCTCGTCGATCCGATCTTTATCGTCAAGATGCCGGCCGTCATGAAACTGTCTTTTCCCATCCTCTTTCGCGTCCTCGACAGCTTAAAAGGGATGGGACCCTTCAGAAGTTACGCTGAAGCAGAAACGCTGGCCAGAGGCTTGCGCCAGTACCAGGGTTGGAGCGAACACCAGCAGATGGTCTTCCGGGAGGGTTTGGAGCAGAAACCTGATGGCCGATGGGGCAGCAAATTCGTCGTGCCGGCCCGCAACCAGATTTTCGACGATGTGATGCGCGTCGCCGGCCTGACCGAACCCATCACCGTGCCCACCTTGTTCGTGCAGCCCGAAAAAGGCGTCAACCGCGCTGATTTTCAGATGAAACCCTACATAACCTACCTCAAGAACCTGGAAGTCCACCGCATCGCCGGCAACCACTGGCCCATGCTGGTGGAACCGGAGATCTTCAACCGGACTGTGGAGGAGTTTCTTGTCAAGCAATTGGCAAAGCATGCATAGCAAGAACACTGCTGGCGCCTAGCGTGCGGTGAAACGTTAGTTGGTCGGGTATGCGTACGTCTTAGCGTCTAGTATGATTAGAAAATGATTGAGCTTTAGACCGATTCTCAAAATCTGAAAAGTCGGGGTGGATGGGCCTGCGAGCGATTTGGGCGGATCGGCGAGAGCGAGCGCAGGCTGCTGAGCGACAAGGGCGCCATGACATGCAGAAAAGCCCAGGAGGTTTGGCGCCCAGCGAAGCAGCCAAAGCGAGCCCGCCGCGCAGCCCTTAGCGAGCAGGCCCATCCACCCCCGATTTTCCACAAATGTTCGAATCGAACCGAATAAGGAAATAGCGCCGCTAGCATCCCAGCAAAGCTAAGCGGAGCTCAAGAGGGAGGTGGGCTGCCAGTGACGGCCCAATACATCGACGGCAAAGCCATCGCCGCCCAACTGCGGGCGGAGATCAAGGAAGAGGTCAGCGCCCTCCGCGAGCGGGGGATCACGCCCAAACTGGCGGTCATCTTGGCCGGAGACGACCCGGCTTCCGTCGTCTACGCCCGTTCCAAAGAAAAAGCAGCGGCCAACCTGGGCATCGCCTTCGAGCTGTTCACTCTGCCCGGCGATACGGCGGAGGCAGACCTCTTAGCTCTCATTGACCGTCTGAACGCTGATGCCGGCGTCCACGGGATCATGGTCGAACTCCCCTTGCCCAAACAGATCGCCAAGGAAAAGGTGATGGAGGCGATCCATCCCCTCAAGGATGTGGACGGCGTCCATCCCCTCAACCGGGGTTACCTGATGGCCGGACAACCCGGTCTCGTCCCGGCGACACCGATGAGCTGCATCGAACTGCTGGAGCGTTCCGGCGTCGAGTTGGCCGGCAAGCGGGTCGTCATCATCGGCCGCGGCGAGACGGTGGGAAAGCCCCTCGTTTTCCTGCTCCTGCGCCGCAACGCCACTGTGACCGTCTGTCACACGCGCACAAAAGACCTGGCCGCCGAGGCGCTTCGCGCCGAAATCGTCATCGCCGCCGCCGGCAAAGCCGGCCTGGTGACTGGGGAGATGATCGCACCTGGCGCCGTGGTCATCGACGCCGGGATCAATGAAGGCGACGACGGAAACATCGTTGGCGATGTGAAGACCGGGGAAGCGGCAGAAAAGGCGTCGCTGATCTCGCCGGTACCCGGCGGTGTCGGCGCCTGCACGACGGCGTTGCTCTTTCGCAACGTCTTGACCGGGTTAAAGTTGCAAGGGGGAAAGGCCCATGAGTGACATCTTTGAACGACCGCTGCGGGAGGTTATCGCCCAGGCCGCGTCAGCGTCGCCGACGCCGGGCGGCGGTTCCGTCTCGGCCATCGCCGGCGCTTTTGGCGCGGCCATGGCGGCCATGGTGGCCAACCTGACCGTAGGCAAGGAAAAATACAAGGATGTAGAGCCTCAGGCGCGGGAGCAACGGAAGCGGCTGGAGGGGATCACCGCCCGGCTGGAAGAGCTCGTTCAGGCCGATATGGATGCCTTTGAAGCCTTCATGGCCGTCTATAAGCTCCCGAAAGACACGGAGGAACAAAAAGCGGCCCGGGCCAGGGCACGCCAGGCGGCGGCGATCCAGGCCACCGAAGCGCCCCTCGCCATCGGCGACGCCTGCCTGGAGGCCTTAGAGGCGGCTGTCGAATTGGCGGCCATCGGCAACGGAACGGCCATCTCCGATGTGGGTGTCGGCGCTTACCTGGCCGAAGCCTCCCTCAAGGGCGCCCTGCTCAGTGTCGACATCAACCTTCCCGCCATCGACGACATCGACTACGTGGCGAAGGCGAAAACGCGGCGGGATCGGCTCATCACTGAGGCGGAACGTCTGCGCGCCCAGGCCGTCCACATCGTCAGCAAACGGATTCAGGGTTAAATCAGACTAATTAAGTCAGAGAATGGAATATTTTAGTGTCGTTGGTGGGATGCTATCCTTCCGAATGGGAGGGTGGCCGTTCCATGACCAAGCTGTTGTTCTGGACCCTCATGGCTGGCGCTTTTGTCGTCGCCCTGGGGGTCCTTGTCGCTTACCTGCCCTTTACCATGCATATCCGGTACCGCAGAAACGGCGAAGAGGATGACTTCGTCGTCAACTGGGTCTTATTCGGCATCCCCCTCAATCTGGTGACTCTTCCGAAGGTCGACCTGAAATCGGAAAAAACGCCGCCCACCATCCTGTTTCGCCTTAAGAAGCTCTATCAACGAAATGATCATAAACAGGAACAGCGATTTGACCGCCTCCTGTCCGGTTTCCCGACGGCTTGGCCGCGTTTCAAACGGCTTATGCGGATCGTTCGCCTGGAAAAGCGCAATTTTCGCCTGCGCAAGCTGCGCTGGGAGACGCGCATCGGCGTAGGGGACGCGTTGGACACAGCCCTTCTGGCGGGGGGCCTTTGGTCCTTCAAATACATGCTGGTGGCCTCGTTGGACAAGTTTGCCGACAACGTCGACGGCCGGCCGAAGGTTAAGGTTGTCCCGAGCTACGGCTCAAAGCGGCTGGACGTATTTCTGGAATGTGTCTTCACCATCCGGCCTGGTCATATCATTGTCGTCGGCTTATGGAACGCCGGTTACTTCCCAGGAGACATGTCAAAAACCTTCGCTAAGGCGAAAGAGGGGGCTCGCAAGGAGCAGCCTTCCTATCAAAACACCTCTGTCGGCAAGGGACGCTTGTGGCAGACAGCAGGTCGAAACCCCGCTGTGAGACGCAGACCGGGGTTGTCGAGGTGGGCCATTGGGCCGAATCGATATCAGTTTAAGAAAAGATAAAAAACATAAATAAATATTCCCCTTCGAGCCACAATACTACAATGAATAGCGAATGAAAGGGGAAGACACATAGAGATGAATCATCCCATCGAGGCGCTGATGCGAACGGCCATGGAAAGCATCAAGGAAATGGTCGACGTGAACACCGTCGTGGGCGATCCTGTAAAGGCGCCTGATAACAGCCTGATCATCCCTGTCTCTCGCGTGGCCTGCGGATTCGCCGTAGGAGGCTCCGAGTTTGCTGAGCCCAAAGGAACGGATATTCCCGACGTGGAAGCGGTGCTTCCCTTCGGCGGCGGCAGCGGCGCCGGCGTATCGGTGCAACCGGTCGGCTTTCTCGTCGTTCATGAAGGAAACGTTCGCCTGCTGCCGGTTGAAGGCAATGCGGCGATCGATCGCTTGATCGACCTGGCGCCTCAGGTGTTAGACCGCATCCGGGACATGGTCGGCGACAAAGGGGAGGAAATCGAAGACCGTCCTGGCGCCTGTAGCGAGGCGAAGGAAAGGGACCTCTGATCTTAAAGCTATTATTCGAGAAAAAATAGCGCAGCAGAAAGGGAGAGCGGCGATCCAGGGCGTTGGATCAGCCGCTCTCTTTACTCCCTTTGCTTATTCGAACAGAACCCAGTGTTCTTCCGGCGGATCCTTGTGCAACTCCCGCTGTTTGGAGGAAGGTGGCTCTGTGATGGCGCGACCGAGAGGTTTAACAGGCTTAGTCGCCGAGTCGTCATCTCCCGGCGCTGGTTTTTGCGGCGGCGCCGCCGGAGACGGAGTGGCCGATGGGGAGGCGTTGTTTAGCCTTTCCCTACTGGGAGTCTGCCCATCGGGAGCAGAGGAGCGAGAATCGGCGCCTCCGGAATGTGTCCCTTGCGTCGATCCTTCTGAATTGGCTCCCCCTTGCACTGGTTCACCGGAAGAAGAGAAAGGCGAAGGAAACAAACTCGGCGGGGTTCCTGGAGTAAAGCCATTGGGGGACTGGGAGACATGGCCTGGCGGAAGTCGGCCTGACTCGTTCTTTGCCACCTCGTCCTCTTTCTCGCCGGACCGCGCCCAGGGGTCCACATCCTTCGGCCCCACGTAGCGCGCCATCCGTTGGGCATGATACCCCTCCGGCCGGGCAAACGCCTCGACAGGGTAGTCCTGAAGAGTGGTGCTGAGCACTTCCCGAAACATCTGGGCGGGGTAGGAGCCGCCGTAGACTTGTTTTAGGTAGTGATTACTATCAGTGCGGTCATAGCCCATCCAGACGGCGCAGGTCACTTCTGGCGTATAGCCGACAAACCAGGCGTCTTTGTTGCCCTTGACGTTCTTAAACTCAGGCAGGGGTGGCAGTTCTGTCGTCCCTGTTTTTCCAGCGACGGGGCGGCGCATCTGTGCCCGGAAGCCGGTGCCCGATTGGACGGCCGTGATCAGCATGTCCGTCACCCGGTAAGCGGAGACAGGCGACAAGACCGCTTCCTGCTTCGGCTCGATCGTTTTTTCTTTCCCCAGGGCGTCGACGACGCGCACGACGGCATGGGGCTCTACATAGACGCCGTTGTTGGCCAGGGCTGAGAAGGCACCGGCCATATGCAGCGGCGCAACCCCTTCGGTCATGCCGCCCAGAGCGAGAGAGAGGTAACGGTCTTTATCGGTCAGGGGAAGGCCGACCTTTTTGGATAGTTCGACGCCCTGCTCTGTTCCTACCGTTTTTAACAGGTAGACAGCTGGGATATTCACCGAGTAGGCCAGAGCCTCCCGGATCGTCAGCGCGCCTCGGAATTTGCCGTCATAGTTGGCAGGGGCGTAGCCGTTGAAGTCCATCGGCCCGTCATAGACGATGTCCTCGGGGATGAAGCCATTCTCCATGGCGGGGGCGTAGACCATGACCGGCTTGATGGTCGATCCGGGCTGGCGGCGCAGTTGGGTCGCCCGGTTGAAGCTACGGCGGCCGTCATAGCCGCGGCCTCCGCCGACAGCGAGGATCTCGCCGTTCTTGTGATCGACGACAACCATGGCCGACTGCACCGGTTGGTCATCTGGTCCCGGCGGGTAGAGGGACCCGTCATTGATCACCTCTTCGACGCGCCGCTGAACCGTCGGATGGAGCGATGTATAAATCTTCAGACCGCCGCGAAAGACCTGATCCTCCGTATAGCCGTGCCGGTTGCACAATTCGGAGACGACGTGATCGATGAACGCAGCAAATTGGCGGTTCTGGGTAAAACCGTGCAGTTGCTGGGGCAGGGGCGTTTTCTTGGCCTCATCCAGTTCCGATTCGCTGGCGAAACCGTTTTTCGCCATGATCGAGAGGATGGTATTCCGACGATCCAAGGTCGCTTCCGGATTTGTAATGGGTGAGTAGTAGCTGGGCGCCCGCGGCATGGAGGCAAGCAACGCCGCCTCTGCCAGGCTCAACTCGGAGATGTTCTTGCCGAAGTAAGTATGGGCCGCTGCCTGCACCCCATAGGCGCCGTTGCCGAAGTAGATGCGGTTGAGATACATCTCCAAGATCTGCTCTTTGTTGAAGCGTGATTCGATCTGAAAGGCGAGAAAGGCCTCCTGCACCTTCCGCTTGATCGTCTTATCGGTGGTGAGGAAGGTGTTTTTGACAAGTTGCTGGGTGATTGTGCTGGCGCCCTGAGAGTAGCGACCGTCTTGGAAGTTGGCCACTAGGGCGCGCGCGATGGCCCGGAAGTCGACGCCCTGGTGGTCATAGAAACGCACATCCTCGGCGGCTACGATGGCGTTCTTCATGGTTGGCGGGATCTCGCTCAGGGTAACCGGGATCCGGTTTTGCTCGCCGTGCAGAGCGGTGATCATGGCGCCTTCACGATCATAGATGAAGGAAGTGGCAGCTAAGGAACCAAGGGTGGAGGCGTTCAGTTCGGGCCGGTCATGGAGATAGTAGAAGACAAGGCCGAGGAGGCTGACGAAAAAAAGGAAGAAAATGCCGAGTGTAACCTGTAGCAGTCTTTTTCCCAAGAGACGGGGAGCGCGCGGGGGGGTGCCAGAAGAATCACTTTCGTCGTTCCATGCCGGATCAGGCTTGGACCTTTGGGTCATAGAGGAAACACCTCCCGCTGTAAGACATTCCTGCCGTTGTTCGGAACAATGTCGGTCTGACAAACCGGAAATTCACTGTAATATATTAACATAAATAGAATTAAAAAACCATTTTAATTCATTCACCCCCTGTAACGATTTGAGAAAGAGGCGCGCTGGTTCTAGCCTGTCCCTTCCCCTCATAGTTTGTACCGTCGAGGGGGGATGGGGATGAATGCCATTTGGCTCTTTTTTCTTTTAGGCGGTATCGGCATCGCTGCGGCGCGGGGCGATGTGCAGAAAGTGACCGATGGCGCCCTGAAAGGGGCGGAGATGGCCGTCGAGGTCGCCCTAGGGCTGATCGGCGCCATGGCTCTTTGGCTGGGCATCATGCGCATCGCCCAAGAAGCCGGGCTGATCGACCTGCTGGCCCGATTCGCCCGGCCTTTCCTGGTCCGGCTCTTTCCGTCGATTCCACCGAATCATCCTGCGCTCGGCCATATCTTGATGAACCTGAGCGCCAATGTGCTCGGATTGGGGAGCGCGGCGACCCCCTTCGGCATGAAGGCGATGCAAGCCATGCAGGAACTGAACCGAAACCGGCCAGAAGCGTCAGAGGCTATGTGCACTTTTTTGGCATTGAACACCTCCTGCATCACCTTGATCCCGGCGACGATCATCAGCGTGCGTGTCGCCGCCGGTTCGGCAAACCCGACGGAGATCGTGGGGCCGACCATTCTGGCAACGATGGTCGGCATGACGGTGGCGGTGACGGCCGATTGGTTGTTGCGCAGCTATTATCGGCGACGGGGGGGTTGACTATGCCCGCGGCAATCCTGGACACCTTGTCCCAATGGACCGTCCCGGCGCTCTTTGCCATTGTCCTTGTGGCGGGGGCGCTGCGCCGCGTCAATGTCTATGACGCCTTTGTGGCTGGCGCCGAAGAGGGCTTTTCCATCGCCGTTAAGCTGATCCCCTATCTGGTGGCGATGCTGATGGCCATCGGCATCTTCCGCGAGACGGGGGCCATGGACATGGTGATGGCTTTTTTCCATCCGGCGACCTCCTGGCTCGGGATTCCGGGCGAGATCCTTCCCCTGGCCGTCATGCGCCCCCTCTCCGGCAGCGGCGCCCTCGGCGTGGCCACCGAGTTGATCCAGACCTATGGCGCTGATTCCTTCATCGGGCGGTTGGCCTCGACGATGCAGGGGACGACCGATACGACCTTCTTTGTCTTGACGATTTACTTTGGCGCTGTCGGGGTGCGCCGGTACAGATACAGTTTGTACACGGGGTTGCTGGCCGATGTGACCAGCTTTTTAGCGTCTGTCTACTTTTGTAGAATTTTCTTTAAATGATTTGCGAAGTTATTCAAAAAGTACTTTCCTTCACAAAACAGTTATGGTATGATATCAACCAGAAGGAGTTGCGCGTCTATTCTGAAAAAAATAAATTTGTAGAAAAATGCTCCTGAGTTATGGTATTTTTTTCAAGAAAAAAGGAATCCTCTACGTCGAAACGCTTATTATGCGAATAATTGGAAGAGAGGTGCGAGAGCCATGCCCATGTCCCCGTTCTTTCAAGTTGGAGATCGCGTTATTACCTACAATTCTCAATCGGGGACCGTCGTTGATGTCATCACTGACGACGACAACACGAGAATTCTGTTGATCAAAATTGACAACATGCATGGGGAATATGCCTACGAATTTACCGAGGTCGTGCCTGTGCAATCGACAGGCCCCTACAAAGCGACGAAGGCCGATCCCTTGTTGGACTTCAACATTAAGATGAGACACAACTATGCATAGTCGAGAGAATCTTTGAATTGTAGAGGGTATGAAAGGGGGCCTGCCGGAAGCAGGCCTTTTTGTATGCCCCGAAGGGTTTTCATGATATAGTGTTAGGAAAAACTATGCCGGAATGGGTCCGAGAAATGAGGGCAGCTATGGACAGTACAACCGTCCGTTTGCAGAAGTTGCTGGCGGCGCACGGCGTCGCTTCGCGACGGGAAGCGGAAGAGATGATCCGGGCGGGGCGCGTGCGCATCAACGGGAGCGTCGTTCGTGAGCAGGGGGTGCGTGTCGACGAGTCGAAGGATGTTGTTGAGGTGGATGGCCGCGCCCTGGAACGGCGGGAGGCGCCGGTCTACTATGCCTTGTACAAGCCGAGGGGTATCGTGACGACCTGCAAAGATCCCCAGGGGCGGCAGACGGTCCTCGGCCTCTTGTCTGACGTCCATGAGCGCGTCTATCCTGTAGGGCGGCTCGATCAGGACACAGAGGGGCTTCTTTTGTTGACCAATGACGGGCAACTGGCCTTCCGTCTCACCCACCCCCGTTTCGGTGTCGAAAAGACTTATCGCGCCCGCCTGCGCGACGATGTGAGCGAAGCGGCGCTGAAAGCGCTGGCGGAAGGGGTCAAGCTGGAAGAGGGGATGACAGCGCCGGCTAAGGTGCGCCTGCTTCGCCGGGAAGGGGGTGCCACCTGGATCGAGATCAAGATCCACGAGGGTCGCAAGCGCCAGATACGCCGCATGGGCGAGGCTGTCGGCCATCCGGTCATCGATCTGGAGCGGATCTCCTTTGGCCCCATCACGCTAGGCAATCTGAAGCCCGGAGAAGTCCGGCCATTGACTGCGCCAGAGCTTCGGGCGCTGAAGGCGGCGGCAGGGATGAAAGAAGCGGCAGCACCCGCCAGAGACGGACGCCGACAGACTCCCCAGGATCGGAAACAGGGGGGCGGCAGCGACCCTGGCGTTACTCGGGACCGCAAGCGAGAAGCTTCTACCGGTCCTGGTGCTCCACGGGATCAGAAACGGGGCGCCTTTACCCGATCCAGCGGTCCCCAGGAGCACAAAAGGGGAGCCTATGTCGGTCACGGTCGCCCTGACGAGCGGAAAAGCGCATACGCCGGCCCGGCAAGTCTGGACGAGCGTAACGGCGTGAAGTATAGTGATATTCGAGACAAGGCGAAAACGGTTCACCAGGACCAAAAGGGGCCGACCAAAGGTACAGTGAAGGGACCGGCGAAAGGCCCAGCAAAGGAACGGGCAAAGGGGTCAACACAGGGCCCTGCTAAAGGACCAGGAAAAGGCCCGAAGGGTTTCCGAGAAGGAAGGGACGGAGGCGATCGGCGTGACAAGAGCGCGTCTGGAAAAAGGTCTGATTCAGGTGTACACGGGAAATTCCAAGGGAAAAACGACGGCGGCCCTCGGTCTTGCCCTGCGGGCCCTCGGTCACGGGTTTAAGGTCTATATCATCCAATTCATGAAAGGCAGTTCCTATTATGGGGAACTGTTTTCCTTGCAACGGCTCTCTCCCGATATCCAACTGGCCCAGTACGGCCGCAACTGCCCCCATGATCCGATGATCCGCCAGGGGGAGATGCAGTGTGTCGGCTGCGGCGGCTGTTTCGTGCGCAAGGGAGCGGCGACCGAACAGGACCGGCTGATGGCTGATCGGGCCATGGAGCGGGCCAGGGCGGTGATTACCGGCGGCGACTACGATATCGTCATCCTGGACGAGTTGTCCAACGCCCTCTGGTTTGAACTGGTCACCCTGGAGGCGGCGCTGGACCTGCTGGCGGCCAAACCGGATCATGTGGAAGTGGTCATCACCGGCCGCAACACGCCGCCGGAGATCCTGGAGAAAGCCCACCTGGTGACAGAGATGCGGGAGATCAAGCACCCCTACCAGATCGGGGTGCCGAGCCGTCGGGGCATTGAATACTAATCCTGCAAGTACGGGGAAGGGGTTGGCGCCGTCTTGGCGATGCACCAGGCCTACCTCGCCACCTGCGTCTTGCACGATATGGGGATGTAGCCGAAAAAAGAGGGTTTTTAGCCCCATATCTCGAATTATGGAAAAATAGGAAAAGTCGTGGTTGGAGTGGTGGCTGCGTGTTCGCTGGACTGACCATAATGTGGAGTGACAATAGTGCTTAACGGAATCAGCGGGGACGAGTGGCGGCGTCCGGCTTTGCGGGCGCGGGTGCGCCTCGATTTTCACACATCCATTCGCAAAAATAGGCTTTTTTTCGGCGCCCCTGATGTGGACAAGGAGGCCGAGGGCATCCGTGAGCAGCAGGTGGCCCTGTTGCGCAATGTGCCCATCCAGGGGATCACCGTCGAAGATATCGATGCGGCCATCGATATCTACATCCTGCTCGATGAGGCGACAGGGCGGGAGATCGCCTTCGCGCCGGTCATCGTGACCGTTGGCGCCGATACGCTGGAAGACCTGATGCGCTTCACCCTGCGCGACGAGTTTCGCAAGATCGAACTGCTTGAACCGGAACAGTTCTTCCTCCACCGCTTTGAATTAGAGCGATTTATCTACCGGATCAATGAGGATCAGAAACAGTTTCGCCAAGCCTTGGAACGCCGGCTGACGCCGCGCTGATCTGAAGCATGGCCCATTCGCCGGCGCGTGCTTTATTGCTTTTGCGGGAGCATCGCCGGGACAACGTTCCGATAGGAGGCAACGACGACACTGGATACGCCAAGAGTCATCGTCATCGGAGGGGGGGCCGCCGGGCTGACGGCGGCCATCATGGGGGCCAGAGCAGGGGCTCCCCTTTTGCTTTTAGAAAAAAACGATCGCCTGGGGAAAAAACTGCTCATCACCGGCAAGGGCCGCTGTAATGTGACGAGCGACAGTGACACAGAGGGGATCATCGCCAACCTGCCGGGCAACGGCCGTTTTCTTTACAGCGCCTTGCGGGCCTTTGATGCCCGACAGACGATGCGCTTTTTTGAGGAGGAGTTGGGCCTTCCGTTAAAAGTCGAGCGGGGCAACCGTGTCTTTCCCCAGAGCGACCGGGCCGCCGACGTGGTCGACGCCATGGTCCGCGAGTTGAAACGGCTCAAGGTGGAGGTGCTGACCGGGCGAACGGTGACGGCCATCGAGCGGGACGGCGACGGCGCCATCGGGGGCGTCCGCACGGCTGACGGGCAATTCCACGCCGGCGCCGCCGTCATCGTGGCGACAGGGGGCAGCACCTACCCCGGCACAGGCAGCAGCGGCGATGGCTTCCGTTTTGCCGGCGAACTGGGCCATACGGTGACGACCTTGCGACCGTCGCTTGTGCCTCTGGTCAGTGCGGAACCTTGGGTTAAGGAACTGCAAGGGCTGACACTCAAAAACGTGCGGGTGACGCTCCAGGACAAGGCCGGCAAAAAGCTGGGCGAGGAGTTCGGCGAGATGATCTTCACCCACTTCGGCGTTTCCGGACCGGTGATCCTCAGCCTCAGCAAAGATGCGACAAATTACTGGGAGAAAAGCGGCGCTCCGGAGAATCATCCCCTGCTCATCAAGATCAACCTGAAGCCGGCCCTGACGCCGGAGCAGTTAGACGCCCGGATCCAACGCGATTTCGCCCAGTTTCAGCGCAAGCAGTTCAAAAACGCCCTGGGCGATCTGCTGCCTAAGTCGCTGATCCCGATCGTCATCGCCCTATCGGGCATCTCGGAAGACAAGTTTGTCCACCAGATCACCAAGGCGGAGCGGCGCAACCTTTTGGAGACACTGATGGCGCTGACCGTGACGGTGACAGGCCACCGGCCCATGAGCGAAGCGATCGTCACGGCCGGCGGTGTCGATGTCCGCCAGATCGATCCGAAAACGATGGCCAGCAAGCAGGTCCCCGGCCTCTTCTTTGCCGGCGAGGTGGTCGACGTGGACGGCTACACGGGCGGTTTCAACCTGCAAGCGGCCTGGTCGATGGGTTATGTGGCCGGGCGGGCGGCGGCGAAGCTTGTCAAGGCCCAGTCCGGAGGGCTATAATGGGCATACCCGGTGTCGAGCCGGGGAGAATGGGAGGACGGTTTATGGGAGGCAATCCGGGAAGCAAACGCGTAGCAGCCGCCGCCTTGCGACTGGCGATGAGCGAGAGCCGGGAAGACGAGCATCAACTGCGCCGCCTCTATGCTGAAGAGGGGATCCGGACGGCGGCTGTCGATTACGGCGGCGAGTTCATTCCGGCGGTGAAGAAGATCATCGAGCGGGCGGTCGTGGCGGCCAAGCGGGAAGGGGTCATCCGGGAGAGCCATCCAGAAGAAGGCGCCGTAGCCGGCGCTACCCACGAGGCGTTGACCCAGATCCTGCCCAAAGCCGTCGGTTTGAACATCGGTGGCAAGGTGGGGATTGCCCGGTACCATGACCACATCAGTGTGGCCGTCTTTTTCGGCATCGGCCTGCTCCATTTGGACGAGGTGGCCGTCGGCATGGGCCACCGGGCGGCTTTGTAGCACAGCAGTACGGTAGGGGGGAGAGACATGACGGTCAATTATGTGCGCGGCATTCGCGGTGCCGTCACTGTCGAGGAGAACACGAGGGAAGGCATCCAGCAGGCCACGAAGGAACTGTTGCGGGAAATTATCGAGGCGAACGAGCTGCGCCTTGACGCGATCGCCTCCGCCATCTTCACGGCGACACCCGATTTGAATGCCGATTTTCCGGCCTATGCGGCCCGCGAGATGGGTTGGCATCAGGTGCCGCTCATGTGCATGAGCGAGATCAGCGTGCCTGGGGCCTTGCCGCGCTGCGTGCGGGTCCTGATTCACGTCAACACGCCAAAAGGACAAGATGATATGGTCCATGTCTACCTGGGCGGCGCCGTCCAACTGCGGCCCGATTTGAGCCGGTAAATATACAGGATCGCATTCTCTGCTTTAAAAGCGTAATAAGGCGCTCCAGGCCGTCCCTTTCTGAGGGGCGGCCTTTTTCGCGTTTTTTTGGTGAAGATTTTAACAAAAGCGACGGTGGAAAAAAGGATCGCCACCCTTTTTATAGAATGTTATTATTATGTTTTATCAGGATTTGTTCTAACTAGAACGGAAGTCTTGTACGTGAATGGAAGTAAAACGGTCGGAGGGCCCTGTGATGAGCCAAATGGTTAGATCGACGGACCAAGCGGCCTGTGATCGCCACGGTGTCGTCGCGCAGGAAATGGAAGCCCACCATGGCGACACTGCCGGACGCAGGGATTTCGAGGCGGCGCTCAAGGACAGTGAGGAGCGCTACAGTCTGGTGCTTGCAGGCGCCAATGACGGAATCTGGGACTGGGACATCCGGACAAACCGCGTCTTCTACTCCCTTCGATGGAAGGAGATGCTCGGGTACGGACCGGACGAGATTGGCGATCAGATCGGAGATTGGCAGCGCCTGCTTCACCCCGAGGATGCTGCCTGGGTGACGGCTGTTCTCAAGAACTACCTGGCCCGGCACATGGCGAGCTTTCAGATCGAATACCGCCTGCGCTGTTATGACGGCGGATACCGCTGGATCCTCACGCGCGGACAGGCGATCTGGGATGAGGACGGAAAGGCCGTTCGCATGGCCGGCTCCAATACGGACGTGACAGAGCGCAAACGGGTGGAGTTGGAGCTTCAGGAGGCGAAGGAAGCGGCAGAAGCGGCTAGCCGGGCGAAAGGCGAATTCTTGGCAACGATCAGCCATGAGATCCGCACCCCCATCAATGGCATCCTTGGGATGACGGAACTGCTGCTCAATACGCCCCTGACGCCGGAGCAGCGCGAGTTTGCCGCCACGGTCAGCGACTCTGCTTATCTGCTGCTCAACCTCATCAACGATGTCCTCGATTTCTCCAAGATGGAAGCTGGAAAGCTCTGCCTCGAGCCGGCCAATTTCGAGATTCGGGCGCTCGTGGAGGATTTGGCGCCTTTTTTTGAAGCGAAAGCCCGTGAGAAGGGGCTTGACTTTCAGGTGATCTGGAGAGACCCTGTCGAGGGACTGCTCCGGGGCGATCCCCTCCGCCTGCGGCAGGTGCTCTTCAACCTGCTCGGCAATGCAGTCAAGTTTACCGAAAAAGGCAGCGTGTCACTGGCGGTGGGGTTGCACCGACAACAATCCCAGGAAGTGGCCCAGGATGCTGCCCAGGAAGCAGGCGAGGTTGTTCTTCGCTTTGAGGTGGCCGATACGGGCATCGGCATGAGGGCTGAGATGCAGCGTTGCCTCTTTATCCCTTTCAGCCAGGCCGACAGTTCCACAACGCGCCGCTATAGCGGAACAGGCTTGGGATTGGCCATCACCAAACAGTTGATCGAGTTGATGAATGGACAGATCGGCGTCACCAGCGAGGTGGGTAAAGGTTCGACCTTCTGGGTCACCGTCCCGTTGCAGCGCCTGGCCGCGCAAGCCGTTGCGCCAACAGTTTCGATGATTGAAGAACGGGAAGGGGTCGGTGATGTGCCTGAGGTAGCGCCGCTTGTCCAGGAACCCCACGTCAACCAGATGATCCTTCTCGCCGAAGACAATCCTGTCAACCAGAAACTGGTCTTGCTGCAGTTGAAAAAGCTGGGCTTGCAAGCTCGCGCCGTCATGAACGGTCGTGAAGCGGTGGAAGCGGCCAGAAGCGGCCATTATTCCTTGATTCTGATGGATTGCCAGATGCCGGTCATGGATGGGTATGAGGCTACCCAGACGATCCGTTCTCTCGAAGGGAAACAGGGCGGTCATACGCCCATCATCGCCATGACTGCCTATGCCATGCAAGGCGACAAGGAGCGCTGCCTCCAGGTGGGGATGGACGATTACCTCAGCAAGCCCTTCGTCATCCAGGCCTTGCGCCAGGTGCTCGAACGCTGGCTTCCCGCCGGGCCCCCCTCCGGCGCCGACCCGATCGAGGCAGACGCCATCGACAGGGGCGTATTGGACAGCCTGCGGGAGTTGCAGGAAGAGGACGAACCGGACATTGTGGCCGAGGTCATTGAGATCTTTTTGCGCGACACGCCGCCGAAGATTGAGGCTTTGCGCGAAGCGGTTCGACAGCGGGACGCTCGCGCACTGGCCAACCTGGCCCACAGCCTCAAGTCGAGCAGCGCCGGCATCGGCGCCAATGCCCTGTCGGCATGCAGCAAGGAACTGGAGATCATGGGTCGGCAGGGGCGGCTCGACACGGCGGCGGCCAAGGCGGAACAGGTGAGCTGCGAGTTTGAGCGAGCCAAAAAGGCGCTCCAATGGCTGATCGGCCATCAAAGGGGGTAGCGGTTTTTTTCACAATAGGCAGGAATCGACAATCCTCTATGGAATATTGTCCTAATGGACACAAGTGCTTCGTGAGTTTCCCTGACAGAAGAAACAGAGACGACAGGAAGAGAGGGGAAGGCCATGAGCGATCAGTACAGCCAGATCAGCAAGATTTTTGAAGACAATCTGCCGCAGTTGTCGGAGGCGATCCTGGTGCGCCAGTCGGTGGCGCCGACAGAACTGACGGACAAATTTAACGATATCGGGCGCCTGCGCGCTCTGCAGGATATCCGGGCCCAACTCTCCTTTCTTTCCGAGGCGGTGGCGACGAAAAGCCCGTCGCTGTTCACGGACTATGTCTCCTGGGTGAAGGTTCTCCTGGCCGGGCGTGGCATCCCTGCAGCCGATCTGGTGAAAAACCTGTCTTTTACCAAGGATGTGCTCCACGAGATGCTGCCGGCGGATCTCAACCGCATCGTCTCGGAGTACCTCGATCTGAGCATCGAGCGCCTCGATGAGATACCTGCCGATCCGCCGACCTATTTTACGCCCGACGCCCCCCTGGCCGACCTGGCGCGGCAGTACCTGGACAGGCTGCTGCAAGGAGAACGGCATGCCGCAGCCCGGCTGATCATGGATGCCGCCCAGTCCGGCCTTTCCGTGCGCGACATCTATCTTTTCGTCTTTCAGCGTTGCCAGTACGAGATCGGACGCCTTTGGCAGATGAACCGGATCAACGTGGCCCAGGAGCACTACTGTTCGGCGGCCACCCAGATGATCATGGCCCAGTTGTATCCCTTTATTTTTTCCGGGCCGTCGAAAAACCGTCGGCTCGTCGCCACCTGTGTGAGCGGCGAGTTGCATGAGATCGGAATCCGCATGGTGTCGGACTTTTTGGAGATGGATGGCTGGGACACCTATTACCTCGGGGCGAGCACGCCAGCCACCAACGTTGTTCAG
This sequence comes from Heliomicrobium sulfidophilum, assembly GCF_057715735.1. Taxonomy (NCBI): domain Bacteria; kingdom Bacillati; phylum Bacillota; class Clostridia; order Eubacteriales; family Heliobacteriaceae; genus Heliomicrobium; species Heliomicrobium sulfidophilum. The sequence continues at coordinate 238,034 of NZ_JBVTZZ010000005.1, read as the reverse complement.
GCTGTGCGGGATAACAATGCCCAGGTGCTGGCCCTGTCGGCGACGATGACCTTCCATGTGCGCATCGTGGAGGACCTGATCCGGGTCGTGCGCGCCGCGAAGGATGTGGGCGACGTAAAGATCATGGTCGGAGGCTATCCCTTCAATATCGAAAAAGAATTGTGGCGGCAGGTTGGCGCCGACGCTTATGCGGCCGATGCGCTGGAAGCGGTGGATGTGGCCAACCGGCTGGCGACAGGCGAGTGATCGCGGAGGCCCTTCTTGACGAAAAAGGAGTGTTCTCCCTATGAGCGCAGTGGAGAATGGCAACGGAATCACATTGCTCTGCGACTGGCAGGGGATGATCCTGCGCGTGAACAGCAACAGGCTGGGTTTTTCCGCGCGGATCCGGGCAGGTCAGCCCTTCCCCGGTATCGTTGACCGGAGTTGCACCGATAAGGCTCTCAACTTTTTGGCCGCCCTGCGCAAACAGGGTTCTGTCTTCAACTGGGAACTGAACGTCCCTCTGGGCGATCAGGTGCTCGGCCTCTACTTCGCCGGCTGCGCCTCTGAGGGAAAGCTGCTCATCGCCGGGGCGCGGACCCGATCGACGATGGCGCGTCTCTATGAAGAGATGGTGGACAGCGGCAACCAGACGCCGGCGCTGCGAGCCACGCTGAAGGATCTGGCCGCCCAGACTGGCACCCAGGCCGACTGGGACAGTGAGCTTTACGAAGAGGTGACACGCCTCAACAATGAACTGGTGAACCTGCAGCGCGTCCTCGTCAAGAAGCTGGAAAAGAGCGAGGAGCGCTACCGGTTGTTGGCCGAATACGCTTCCGACCTGATCTCCCGCCACACGACGGAAAACATCATCCTCTATGCATCGCCGGCCAGCCGTTCCCTCCTGGGCTATGAGCCCGAAGAGATCCTCGGCCGTTCCGGCTATGAGTTTTTGCACCCTGAGGATATGGACAGGGTGGGCGACAACCTGCGCGAGGCTATGGCGCGCCTGGAGCCGCGCCTGTTCCAGTACCGGATGCGCCGCAAGGAAGGGCGGTATGTCTGGTTTGAGTCGACGGTCCGGCCCGTGCAGAACGTGGAAACGGGCAAGGTCCAGGAGGTTGTCTTCGTGACCCGCGACATTACAGAGCGGAAGCGGGCCGAAGAGGAACTGCACGCGGCCAAGGAAAAGGCCGAGACGGCCGACCGCGCCAAGAGCGCTTTCCTGGCCACGGTCAGCCACGAGATCCGCACGCCTCTGCATGGAATTATCGGGATGATCGACCTGCTTCTCGACACTACCTTGACAGAGGAACAGTCTGACTACGGGCGCACTATCGGCGAACTGTCGCGGCTGCTGTCGTCGATCATCAATGACATCCTCGATTTCTCCAAGATGGAGGCCGGGCGGATCGAGATGGAGACTGTCGACTACGAACTCCGGCTCGTCGTCAACGACGTGATCAACCTGTTGCGCATCCGCGCGGAGCAGAAGAACCTCGACTTCACCTGTGACATCCATGAGGAGGTCCCACGCTTTCTGTGCGGCGATCCGATCCGGTTGCGCCAAATCCTGATCAACCTGGGCGGCAACGCCGTCAAGTTCACAGAAAAGGGCAAAGTGGCGCTGCGGATCACGACGGCTTCCCAATCCGGGCAGGGCAGTCTTGGCAACGGCGCCGCCCGCTTCCTGCGCTGCGAGATCCATGACACCGGCATCGGCATCAGCGACGAGGTGGCGCCCCGCCTTTTTCAACCCTTCTCCCAGGCAGATATGTCCACGGCGCGCCGTTACGGGGGAACGGGGTTGGGACTGGCCATTTCCAAACGCCTCGTCGAGTTGATGGGCGGCGAGATCGGTTTTCAAAGCATCCCCAGTCTGGGGACGACTTTCTGGTTTACGGCGCCCTTGGTGGAGTCATCCCTCCCGGTGTCCGGCGACAATCAAGCGCTAGAGGAATTGCTCCTGCCGGAATTGCCGGAAAAACGGATCCTGCTGGTGGAAGACAACCCTGTCAATCAGAAGCTGGCCACCATCCAGTTGAAAAAGTTCGGCCTCCGCTTGCACGCCGTCTCCAACGGTCGCGAGGCCGTCGAGGCCATCCGGCGGGAGAAGTACAGCCTCGTCTTGATGGACTGCCAGATGCCGGAGATGGACGGTTTTGAGGCGACCCGGGAAATCCGCCGGATCGAGGCGGAACAGGGCGGTCATGTCCCCATCGTCGCCATGACGGCACGGGCCATGCGCGGCGACCGGGAGGAGTGTCTGGCCAGCGGGATGGATGATTATATCAGCAAGCCGATCCGCACGGTTGAACTGCACCGGATCCTGAATCACTGGATCTTCGCGATCGAGACGGAAAAAACGGAATCGCCCGGCCCCAGCGTCGAGTCGTAAAAGAGGCTCCCATCCGATAGATACGGAAGGGAGCCCCTTTGATTTATTGACTTGTTTGTCTTTTGGCGAACCTAGGCCATAAGCTGGATTTACTTTAGCTTGGTGTTGACGACGTCCCAGAAACTCTGGTCCTCAAAACCGAGACGCCAGATGCCGATGCCGCCCAGGCCGTACTGGTTGACGAGGTCCAGCTTGTAACCGGAGGACTGGGCGTTTTCATACCAAACCGTATGGCTGCGGCCATAGCTGTCGGTGTATGTAAACCAGGGCGATTTGGACGTATCGTCCCACTTCGGCGTCACACCGTACTGGCTGAGCAGTTTGGGAACAGTGAGGTAGTTGACCGTCTTCGTGCTGCTGCCGTACCAGTCATAGCCGTAGGTGGCGACGCCAAGGAGGATCTTTTCTTTCGGCATCGTCGTCAAGGTATACTGGACGGCCTTGGTGACATAGCCGATGGAAGCGACTGGGCCAGGGGTTCCGCCGGGGTAGTGCTCGTCATAGGTCATGATCTGGACGTAGTCGGCGTACTGACCGATGGCGTTGAAGTCGAAGGCGCCGCCCCAGTTGGAGGTGGTGTCGTTGTAGGTCTTGCCGATGACAGAGAGGATGACCGTGTAGCCCATGGGGCTAAGGGCTTCCTTCACTTCTTTGACGAACTGGGTGTAGTTGCTCCGGTCAGCCGGGTTGATGTACTCGATGTCGATGTTGACGCCGGCGTAGCCGTTGGCCGGCAGGATTGTCTTCAACTGGCTGATCACGTTCTGCCGGGCTGTGGGGCTGCCGAGGAGCGACGAGGCGATAGTCTGGCTGAAACCGCCGTTGGTGTAGTTGTGGATCAGGGCATAGGCCTTGATGCCTTTCGATTTCGCCAAGGTGAGCCCGTCGGTGGGGACCGTGCCGGTCAGGTTGCCCTGCCCGTCCACCAGATAGGTGAAGGTGGAGATGGCGTTCATGGAACTGCCGTAATTGACGAGGGAATTATAGGCCGTCTTATCGCCCACGTAGTCGACGGGGTAGTAGCCGAGGATCACCTTGCTGGAGGAGGTGGTCGGTGTTGTCGTCGTGGAAGTCGTGGTTGTTGGAGTTGGGCTGGTGGTTGTGGGCGAGGTGGTTCGAGTGCTTTTCTTCGCCGCGAAGGCCAGACCAGGAAGTATCAGGGACAGAATCAGGAGCAGCGGCACGATGAGGCGCAACTTTTTTTGCATGACCTGTGCACTCCTTTTGTGGTGTATGGTTTTTTATCGCTTGTCCCAAAACCAATGTAACATAGCGTGTATTTTTCAGATATAAGACCTTAGTCCTGATATTTGTTTAAAAAATAAGAAAAAACCGTCCTGTTGCGGGCGGTTTTTTCCGTAGTTATGGGGTTTTGCGAATCAAGGCGTATTTGATGTTTTTTTGACCTTGCGCGGTTCGCCGGTTTACGAGATCATTCTTCTCGCGGCGCCGTGGGATCGCAGTTGGGGCGAGGGATTCGGGAAACCATCGACAGTTTGATGAGATAGTAGCACTCTTCCCGGGCCATATGGTCGGGGACCAGGGGAAGCAGGAAGCCGAGGACCTCCTTGGTTCTCCTTGTCGCTTCCACCTCTTGCAGGAATGCGGTGAAGCCGTTGATCTCCTTCTGCACCTGCCGGTTGAAGTAGTCGAGGGAAGGGAATTCCCGCAGTCCTGTCCGCATAAACCCAGCCAAAGCGACTGCTTTTTTATAGAGCATATCGAAGCGGCTTTCATAGATCATGCTGGAGTCGATCAGCGGCTTCTCCACCGGGTCGAGTCCGGCGGCGATCATCGCCGCATGGCCGGAGGCGTCGGAGAGCCAGAGCAGATGCAGTTGCGGCAGCGAGAGCGGCGGGCATTGACCGGCGATAAGGGAGCGGAGGATGCGCAGATAGTCTTCCACCTCGTTGACCATGTGGTTGAGGAGTGTCGGCGGGAGATTGATCTTGATCGGTTCGGTGAGGTGGCAGCGGATTAAGTGCAGCTTAAAGAGGCGGATCTCCTGCGCTGCGCGCTGGGCCTGCTGGTTGAGCTCTTGCAGGTCCGTTCCCGGCCCTGCCTGCCGGGCCGCTTGCAGCAGCCGGTCAAAGTCGGCGATAAAGTGACGGGCCCGCTCGATCTCTTGCCTTTCATCAGGCGCGAGGCCCGTGTAGATGAAACGGGCATGGTCCCCCAGGATCTGCAGCCAGAAACGATGCTCGAAGAGAGCCGTCTCTATGTATGCGGTGCCATCCAAGGTCTTTCCCTCCTTTGCTGACCTGCTCATGGGGAACGACCCCACGAAGCGACGCGAACTGGGCGGTAGATCATATGCAGGTCAGCGCTGAAAGGTTCCTCTGGGGTATACCATCTGTTTCGATAAGGAACATTAAATCCGTCAGGGTAATTGCATCGGGACTTATCTCGATTGAGATGACACCCCATCATAACGAAGGAGCGGTTAAGTCAGAAATGCAAAAACTGCGTGTTGGCATCATCGGAGCCGGTTTGGCCCTAGAACAACTCCATTACCCGGCTTTTCAGGAGTTGAAAGACTACTACGAAATCAAGGCGGTCTGTGACATCAACCGGGGAAAGGCCGCCGAATGGGCGCGGCGGTTCGGTCTTTCCGACAAGGATGTGTATACCGACTACCTGCCCATGGTGACTCGGGATGATCTCGATGTCATCGATATCATGGTGCCCATTGAACTTAACTACAAGGTGACGGCTGAGGTGGCCGAAGCGATCTCGGGAACGAAAAAAGGCATCATCTGCGAAAAGCCCTTGGCGCCTACGCTGGAGCAGGCGAAGGCCCATGCAGAACTGCCCAAGAAGTACGATGTGCCGATCATGATCGCCGAAAACTACCGGTTTAACGAAGAGATCAATATCATCCGCGACCTGGTGCGGACGAAACGAGTCGGCGATATCTACTACTTTGTGCAAAACCGGGTGGCCTGTTTCCCCTGCGAAATGGGTAAGCCGAACAAGTTTCCCAACACGCCCTGGCGGCAGCACCCTGACTATCCAGGCGGTTCGATCATGGACACCGGCGTCCATGACATGGCGGCCTTGCGGCACATCTTCGGCCCTATCGACAAACTGCACGCCTTCGGCGTCCCGTTGTATAACGGTGAGTACGCCCCCTATGCTACTGTATCTGTCAACTTCCGCTTCAAAAGCGGCGTCGTGGGCCAGTTCTCCTTCTTCACCGCCGGCAAGGAGATGCAGCGGCCTTTGGTGGGCTTGCGTATCTTCGGGACGACAGGGATGATCTATCTGGAGGAGCGGGACTGCGGTTTTGTCAACGTGGCCTACAACGACGGCAAGTCGGAACTGATCCAGTACCGGCCCCAGCGGGGGTATTACAACGAACTGCTCAACTTCTACAAGGCGATGACGGGACAGGAGGCGATCGCCGTGTCACCGGAGTTGGAGTATGGCGACACGAAGACGATCCTCGATATCCTGCAGTCGGCCAAGGAGGGGAAAGTGGTTTCCGTGGATGAGGAGTGGGATTTTATTCCGGCCTATGACAAAGTGCGGCGGGATCAGGAGCAACCGGGAAGGCCCATGATGTAAAGAATAGACGCTCATAAAGACGCTCCGTTTCTCCAGCGCAAAAGCATTATGCCAAAACGAAAGGCCCTGTACTGTTTCTCTAAGCAATACAGGGCATTCTCTATTTAAGTGAACATCATTGTGGGTCGAAATCAAAAAAGATTCTAGTCAAAGACTGGGTCGATCAGGGCTTGTTGATCCGAACTTCCTTAGTCTCTTCGTTAAAAACCACATCAAAGCCCAGGTTTTCGCTGAGCAACCGCACTGGCGAGAGAATACGGTCGTTGACAGTTGGCAGCATTCCGATATTTGCGATGCTTTGTTGATTCAGCCGTACTTCGCCGCCGTCAAGGGGGATGTCCAGGCTTTTGCCACTAACAGTGATCGTCGCCCGGCGCTCGCCCTCCCGGTACTCTACGGTTCCTCCCAAAGCCTCACCCAGGAAGCGCAACGGCAGGTATGTACGGTCATCCTGGAGGAAGGGGGCGCTGTCGAGAGACAGGTGATCCTGATTGATCCAGGCCTCCTTTTGGTCGAGGAAAAAACGCAACTGCTTGGGTTTCCCCGGAGACAATGCTTCTTTTGCCCGGATCAACTGGAGCGGTTCATAACCGACTGTCTGATCGGGCGTTAAGCCCACTTTGTCGACAGGCCGGTCCAGGGCGGTGGTGTAGTGGGCGATGGTCAGTTTCAGGACACCGCCGTGTTCGAGTTCAAAGAGGCTCTGGACGGAGCCCTTGCCAAAGGTTCTGGCGCCGATGAGGACGGCATGAGCCCGTTCCCTGAGGGCGCCAGAGAGCAGTTCCGAGGCGCTGGCCGAGCCCTTGTCAACGAGGATCGCCATGGGGATGGGCCTTTCTTTTCCGGTGGTGGTGAAGGTTTCTTTGGGCAGTTTTCGGCCGGCTATGTGGTAAAGGGGTCCCTCGGGAAGCAGGAAATCAGCCAATTCTTCCACCGCCGTGACTTCACCGCCGCCGTTGCCGCGCAGGTCGATGATCAGTTGCTTCATGCCGGCCTTTTGCAGTTGTTCGTAGGCGTTTTTGAATTCCTCGCCGGTGCGTTCGCCGAAGGTGCTTACCTGAATGTAGCCGATGGTTCCTTCGAGCATGCGACCCTCCGCTTGGGGCATTTCGATGCGCCGCCGTGTCAGGTTGATATTCCGTTCTTCTCCGGATTTGTCCAGTTTCAAGGTAAGGCTGACAGTGGTGCCTTCGGGGCCGCGCACTTTTCCGGCCAACTCGTCGACGGATACGCCGTAGGTCGACTCGCCGTTGATGCCGACGATGGCATCGCCGCTTTTGATGCCGGCTTTTTCCGCCGGAGAGTTGGGGATGGTCCTTTCGACGGTGGGGTACTCTCCGCCAGGGGCGATAACCATGCCCACGCCGTGGTAATTCATGTTCACCGATTCCAATAGCTCCTGGAATTCCTTCTCGTCCAGGTACAGGGAGTAGGGGTCTTTGAGGGCTTTTACCGTTTCTTCGATCGTGTCTTTTTGAAAGACTTCAGGAGCGGGGGTGTCTACATAAGCTTCCGCGATCATCTGACGGATCTCGGCCAGTTTGGGGTCGACCTTGGCTGGTGAAGCGGCAGAAGCGCCAGCCATTCCAAAGGGATAGAAAAGGGTTGCCCAGCAGACGAAGGACAGGGCAACCAGGAAAGCGGGAATGCGATAGGGCCCTTTTTTCATACTGTTCAGGTGGGTTCACTCCTTTTTTATGTAAGGGGTCTTTATGTACAAGGTACTCCATGGGTAGTCCTATTGCAAGCAAAAAAGCGCCGGCGCAGTTTCCGAAAAATCGTTGACAATTCCATACAGCTATGGTACTTTGGCAGTGAGTTGAGTTTTAGAGTAGTTGAGCGGAGTCCAGTGGAGTCGAGCGGAGAGGCGGTTTTTACTGATTTTGTCAGAAAACCGGTCTACCTTCGGTGGGCCGGTTTTTTTGTACGCTTTTTTCCGGTCTCGCTTCACCTCCGCCGGGAAGGAGGGTGAACCTTGAACCTGCACCGCACATCTTCCGATGCGGTCGAGTTTGTCCGGCTGAGCCGGGAACACCGGTATGTCCCGCTGTGGATATCGTTCAGCACCGACGAGGATACGCCGATCACATTGTATCGCAAGCTGACCGGCGAGGGTTTGGGCTACCTGCTGGAAAGTGTGGAGCGGGGCACCGTCCTCGGGCGCTATTCCTACGCCGGCGCCGATCCCCTGGCCTTTTTCTCCTGGCCGCCTCAGCCGGTTGCCAGAGTGGCTGCCGAAGAGGGCGGAACAGAGGCAGCGGGCGATGCAACCGGCGCTGCTTCCAATGCCGCTTCCGGCACCAAAGCCGGTGAGCCCCTCAAAGGCGTGGAACAGTGGCTGGCCGACCTGAAGGTCGCCCCTGTTCCGGCCAATGCGGGCTTGCCCCCCTTCTACGGCGGCCCTGTCGGGTATTTTTCCTATGATCTGATCCGCCATTATGAGCGGTTGCCAGCGCACAGCGTCGATGACCGGCAGTTGCCGGAGATGATGCTGATGATCACCCGTTTCACCCTGGTCATCGATCACCTGCGCCACCGGGGGACCCTCGTCCTGCTGGCCGAAGCGGGCGATGAGGCGGCTTACCGTTACGGCCAGGCGCAGCTTCAGGAACTGCTCCAGCGGTTGCGCGGACCGGTGTCGCCGCTACCAACGGAAAGGTTCGCTGAAACAGGTACCGAGACTTCAGCGGAAGCAGCAGGAGCATCATCAGAAAAACAAGCTCAAGCCGGTTCGGCGGCGGTGAAGGAGATCACGTCCACCTTTGACCGCGCCGGTTACTGTCAGGCCGTCGAACGCTGCAAGGAGTACATCGCCGCCGGCGACGCCTTCCAGGTCGTCCTGTCGCAGCGGCTCACCCGGCCGCTCAAGACCCATCCGCTCAATGTCTACCGGGCGCTGCGATCCTTGAACCCGTCGCCCTACCTCTTTTATCTGAACCTGCCGGGGATGCAGGTGGCCGGTTCGTCGCCGGAGGCGCTGATTCGTGTCGAGGGCAGGCGGGTGGAGACACACCCTATCGCCGGCACGCGGCCCCGGGGCCGGGATGCCGAAGCGGACCGGCGACTGGCGGAGGAACTGCTTCAGGATGAAAAGGAGCGGGCTGAGCACCTGATGCTCGTCGATCTGGGCCGCAACGACTTGGGCCGAGTCTGCCAGATGGGAACGGTCCGAGTGGAACAGTTTATGGAAGTGGAAAATTACTCTCATGTGATGCACATCGTCAGCCGCGTCGCCGGGGTGTTAAGGCCCGATGTGACCGCCCTTGACGCACTCAGTTGCGTCATGCCGGCGGGCACCTTGAGCGGCGCCCCTAAGATCCGGGCCATGGAGATCATCGACGAGTTGGAGCCGGTGCGCCGAGGGCCTTATGGCGGCGCCGTGGGCTATCTCAGCTTTGACGGCAACTTGAACACCTGCATCACCATCCGCACGGTGCTGATGCGCGACGGGAAGGCCCAGATCCAGGCCGGCGCCGGGATCGTGGCCGACTCGGTTCCGGAGATGGAATATGAAGAGACGATGAACAAGGCGAGGGCGCTCCTGGAGGCCTTAGCTGTGGCGGAGGGGGGATTGCGGTGATCGTCGTCATCGATAACTACGACTCCTTTACCTATAACCTGGTTCAGTACTTGGGGGAGATGACCGACGCTATCGAGGTTTATCGCAATGATGCCATCGCGCCGGAGGACATCGCGGACCTCCATCCTTCCCACATCGTCATCTCGCCGGGACCCTGTACCCCCAACGAGGCAGGCATATCGATGGATGTAATCGGCCGCTACGCCGGGCAGATCCCTATCTTCGGCGTCTGCCTGGGCCACCAGTCAATCGGCCAGGTCTTTGGCGGGCGTGTCATCGGGGCGCCCCGGCTGATGCATGGCAAGACATCGCCCATCCACCATGACGGACGGACGATCTTTGCCGGCCTGCCCAACCCTTTCACGGCCACGCGGTACCACTCGCTGATCGTGGAGGAGGAGAGCCTGCCTGACTGCCTGGAGATTACGGCGCGGAGCGACCAGGGCGAGATCATGGGGCTGCGCCACCGGGAGTTGGCGGTGGAAGGTGTCCAGTTTCACCCGGAGTCGATCCTGACAGAGGCGGGGAAAGGGCTGTTGCGCAACTTCCTCTCCTTGCGGGCGTGATGAAGGCATCTATTGAATACGTGCCTTTTCGGGCCAAAGAAAGCGGAAGTTTATAGGAAGTTTTAAGATAAATCAGAGGTGAGATGAGATGAGCCAGTCCCTGGAGATTGCCAAGCACAGCCTGCAAGCTCTCTTGAGCGGAGAGCGCCTCGGCGAAGGGCGGGCTGAGGAACTGATGTACGCTGTGATGGAGGGGAAAGTCCCTTCGGTGCAACTGGCGGCGCTATTGGTCGCCCTGCGCTTGACCGGCGAGGGCGAAGAGGAGATCGCCGGCTTTGCCCGGGCGATGCGCAGCCGGGTGAGCCGCGAACTGGCCGAGTACGTTCCCGCCGGGTTTGAGGCGACGCGGATGCAGATGGTCGATACCTGCGGCACCGGCGGCGATGGCGCCGGCACCTTCAATATCTCCACGACGGCCGCCCTGGTTGTGGCCGCCGCCGGTGTGCCTGTGGCGAAGCACGGCAACCGGGCCATGTCGGGCCGGGCCGGTTCTGCCGATGTGCTGGAAGCGCTGGGTGTCACCGTCGATCTGTCGCCGAACGACGCCTATGATTGTCTGATGCGGACGGGTTTCGGCTTCTTTTTCGCCCCCCAGTGCCACCGCGCCATGGCCCATGCGGCGCCGACGCGGCGGGAACTGGGTGTGCCGACGGTCTTCAACCTGCTCGGCCCTTTGAGCAACCCCGCCGGGGCGGTCCGTCAACTGCTCGGCGTCAACAGCGCTGAACGGGTGAAGGTGATCGCCCATGTGCTTCGCCGCCTCGGTGTGACCTCAGCCTGGGTCGTTCACGGCCAGGATGGCCTCGATGAGATCAGCTTGACGGGGCCGACGACGGTGGCGAGATTGGAAGCGGGTGAGGTCCATCTGGAGACCCTCGATCCCCGCGCCTATGGTTTTGATTATTGCGCTCCTGAGGACATCAAAGGGGGCGATCGCGACCGGAACGCCGCCATCACCCAGGCCATCTTGCAAGGGGAAGCGGGGCCGCGCCGGGACATCGTCCTCGTAAACGCCGCCGCCGCCCTCTGCGTCTCCGGGAAGGTGGACAGACTGGAAGAAGGGATCGCCCTGGCCCGGTCGGTGATTGATAGCGGCGAGGCGCTCACCCTCCTGGAGCAGGTCAAGGCGCTGACGACCGAAGCGGCCTCCCTGCGGGAACGCGGGGTGAGCGCATGACTGACCTGATCCCTGAGGTTCCCCTGACGGGGTTTCTGGCGACCATGTGGGAGATTCAGGCCGAGCGGGTCCGGATGGGGCGGCAGCAGGTTGGTTTTTCGGAACTGGCTCGCGGCGTCGCCCGCATGGGGCCGGTCCTTGACTTTGCTGGGGCGCTGCAACGGCAGCGCCCGTCGGGGCCGGTCCGGGTCATCGCCGAGGTGAAACGAGCCTCTCCCTCAAAAGGCCCCCTGTTCCCGGAAGCAAAAGCGGGAGACCTGGCGGCGCGGTATGAACAGGCCGGCGCGTCGGCCCTTTCCATATTGACGGAGGAAAAATACTTTTTGGGTCACCTTGACGATCTCCAGGAAGCGATAGGGCGGGTCAGCCTGCCGGTGATGCGTAAGGATTTCCTGATCGACCCCTATCAAGTGCTGGAGGCGCGCATCTGCGGCGCTGACGCCTGTCTGCTCATCGCTGCCATGCTCGGTCCGTCCCGCCTTACGGAGATGTGTGCTTCTGCCTTGGAATACGGGATCCATACGCTTATCGAGGTCCATGACGAGGAAGACCTGGCCTGGACGATCAGGGCGGTGGAGAAGAACCGGTCTCATCGCCCCGATTGGCTGCCTGTCGTCGGCATCAATGCCCGCAACCTGGCCACGTTGACCGTGGACAAAGAGCTGGTCCTGCGCCTCGGCGCAGCGTTGCCGGGAGGCGTCGTCAAGGTGGCTGAGAGCGGCATCCGGGATGCCGGCGATGCGCAACGCGCCGTGGAAGCCGGCTTTGACGCCGTCCTTGTCGGCGAGGCGCTGGTGACGGCGGTTGATCCGGGGAAAGCGCTGCGCCATCTGATCGGCTTGCCGGGCTGACCTTCACCTGGTTCATCTGCTAAGAACGCTTCTTTATTTACACCAACCCCAAGGGGAGGTCCCGACATGCTCGTCCATCCACGCGTGAAAATCTGCGGCATCCAGTCCTTTGAAGACGCGGAAGCGGCCGTGGGCGCCGGCGCTCACGCCATCGCCTTCAATTTTGTCCGCGGTTCCCGGCGCTACATCAACCCGGAAAGGGCCCGGGAGATCATCCTCAAACTGCCGCCTTTTGTGTCTGTCGTCGGCGTCTTCGCTGATGAGCCCCGCTACAGTGCGGAGGAGATCGCAACCTTCTGCCGGCTCCAGGTGCTCCAGTTTCACGGCGAAGAGACGCCCGAATACTGCCGGCGCTGGTCCTATCCGGTGATCAAGGCTTTCCGGCTGGGGGCTGACGCGCCGGAAGCCAAAAAAGGAGCCACCGCCTTCACCGACTGGGGGACCTTGGCGCAGGCGGCCCACGAGTATGACGTCAACGCCTACCTCGTCGACGCCTACTGCCGGAACGCCCTGGGTGGGATGGGCCGTACCTTTGACTGGTCCAAGATCGGCGACCGGTTGCGTCGCCCCCTCATCCTCGCCGGTGGGCTCACCCCCGAAAACGTCCACGAGGCCATCGTCCGCGTCCGTCCCTTCGGCGTCGACGTGGCCTCCGGCGTGGAGACGGACGGGAAAAAGGATCCGGCGAAGGCGGCAGCCTTTGTGGAAGCGGCTCGTTTCCGGCCCGAAGATCGGCTCGGAGAAGACAACGGCGACGAAAAACTTTTTTAACAATAGGAAAGGGGTGTCCGCCTTGACTGGACAACTTACCCATGATGGTCGTTTTGGCGCTTTCGGCGGCGCCTTTGTCCCCGAGACACTGAAACCGGCCCTGGAGGAACTGGAGGCCGCTTTTCGCCAGATGGCGGACGACCCCGCCTTCCAGGAGGAGTTTCAGACCCTCCTCGCTGAATATGCCGGGCGGCCCAGCCGGCTTTACTATGCGCAACGGCTCACGGAGCACCTGGGCGGCGCCCGCATCTACTTGAAGCGGGAGGACCTGAACCATACCGGTTCCCATAAGATCAACAACACCCTCGGCCAGGTGCTGATGGCCAAGAAGATGGGCAAAAAGCGGGTCATCGCCGAGACAGGCGCCGGCCAGCACGGGGTGGCGACAGCAACCGCCTGCGCCCTCTTCGGCATCCCCTGTGAGGTCTATATGGGCGCAGAAGATGTGGAGCGCCAAGCCTTGAACGTGCTGCGCATGCAACTGCTCGGGACGAAGGTGATCGCTGTCACCTCGGGAACGCGGACCCTCAAAGACGCCATCAACGAGGCCATGCGCGACTGGGTGGCCAATGTGCAGGATACTTTTTACTGCTTCGGCACCGCCGCCGGCCCCCACCCCTATCCCTCCATCGTGCGTTGCTTTCAGTCGGTCATCGGCGTGGAAGCGCGGGCACAGATCCTGGAGAAGGAAGGGCGCCTGCCGGACGCCGTGCTGGCTTGTGTCGGCGGCGGCAGCAACGCCATTGGCATGTTTTCCGGCTTTCTCTCCGACTCGTCGGTCCGCCTGATCGGCGTCGAGGCTGGCGGCGACGGGGTGGAGACGGGACGGCACTCGGCGTCGCTGTCGGCCGGCATTCCTGGCGTATTGCACGGCGCCGTCTCTTATCTGTTGCAGGACGATGACGGGCAGATCCTGGGGACCCATTCGATCGCTGCCGGCCTCGACTACCCCGGTGTGGGACCCCAACTTTCTTATTTAAAAGACAGCGGCAGAGCCGAGTTTGTGGTGATTACCGATAAAGAAGCGCTGGAGGGCGTCCGCATCCTGGCCCTCACAGAAGGCATCCTGCCGGCCTTGGAAAGCGCCCACGCTATCGCTCAAGCGGCGACGCTGGCGCCCCAGATGAGCCCGAACAGCCTGATCATCGTCAACCTGTCGGGTCGCGGCGACAAAGATGTGCACACACTGGCCGGGGAGGTGGGCTGAGATGGAAGAACTGCGCGGAACTGAGCGGTTGGCGACGACCTTTGCCAACCTGAAAGCCGAAGGAAAACGGGCCTTTATCGCCTATGTGACGGCTGGCGATCCTGACCTCGAGACGACGCGGGAATTGGTGCTGACGCTGGAACGAAATGGCGTCTCCATCATCGAACTGGGCGTGCCTTTCAGCGACCCTGTCGCCGACGGGCCCGTCATCCAGGAGGCGGCCGGCCGGGCGCTGGCCAGCGGAACGACGGTGATGAAAGTCCTCGAAACGGTACGAGAATTGCGCAAGGAGACCTCGGTCCCCATCGTCCTCCTAACCTATTACAACCCCGTTCTTCGCTTCGGCCTGACGCGGTTTGCCCGCGAGGCGGCAGCCTCCGGCGTTGACGGCGTCATCGTGGCCGACCTGCCGGCGGAAGAGGGCGATGTGCTGCGTGAACCCCTTGATGAAGTGGGTCTGGCGCTGATCCCCCTTGCCGCGCCTACATCGACGCCGGAGCGGATCCAACGCATCGCCGAAAAGGCGCGCGGTTTCATCTACTGTGTCTCCCTGCTCGGGGTGACGGGGATGCGCGCCGACCTGCCGCCTGACGCGGCGGCCTTACTGGAGCGGGTGCGGGCGATGACGGATACGCCGCTGGCCCTCGGCTTTGGCATCTCCACGGCAGATCATGTGGCCGTTGTAGCGCCCAAGTGTGACGGCGTCATCGTCGGCAGCGCCATCGTCAAGCTCATCGCCAAAAACCTGGATGACCGAGCGCGGATGCTGGCCGAGGTGGGCGCTTTTACGCGGGAGTTGGCGGCGGCGGTCGGCTGAGTTCTGGAGCTGCCACGTTCCATGGCACTGGAATAATAGACACATGAAATATCCCTGCTGCCAAAAAAATTCGGACAATTGGAAAAAGGTTGCAGCCTGGTGGGGGCTGTGCTATATTGAATCATGTAGGAGATCATCTCTCTAAGATGGTCAAGGTAGCGGAGGCGATTGGATCGTCCTCCGGTGCAGGATGAAGGGCTTGCGGGCCCACGGGTGAGTTTCACTTTTTATGTAGCACGGAAGCATGGTAGGAGTCTGTCTGGCGATTTTGAGGTACTCCACCAGTTGGGGTACCTTTTTGTCTTCTCGGGCCGACGATTGCCTGACCTTCCGACCGGACACATTAACAGAAGGAAGAGGGAGGATCTGTCACATGATCATTGTGATGAGCGAAGGGGCATCGGCCCAGCAGATTGAGGCGATCAAGCAACGTCTCGTAAAAGAAGGTTTGCAGATTCACCTGTCTCAGGGCGTCGAGAAAACGATCATCGGCGTCATCGGCGATAAGTCCCGGATCTCGGCGTCAACGCTGGAGGCCCAACCGGGAGTGGAGAAAGTGATGCCTGTGCTTCAACCATATAAACTGGCCGGCCGTTCCTTCCGCCACGAGAATACGGTCATCCGCATCGGAGATGTGGCGATCGGCGGCGACGAACTGCAGATTTTTGCCGGTCCCTGCGCCGTCGAAAGCTGGGAGCAACTCCTTGAATCGGCCCAGGCCGTCAAAGCGGCTGGCGCCAAGATCCTGCGGGGCGGCGCTTTCAAGCCCCGGACCTCCCCCTACGCCTTCCAGGGTCTCGAAGAACAGGGGCTCAAGCTCCTGGCCCAGGCGCGGGAGGAGACGGGCCTGTTGATCTGCACGGAGGTCATGGACACCCGCAGCATCGATATCATCGCCGAATACAGCGATATCCTGCAGGTGGGGACCCGCAATATGCAGAACTTCCACCTGCTGCGCGAATTGTCCAAGGTGAACCGGCCGATCCTGCTTAAGCGCGGCCTGTCGGCTACGATTGAGGAGTGGCTGATGGCGGCCGAATACATCATGGCCGGCGGCAATTACAACGTCATCCTCTGCGAGCGGGGCATCCGCACCTTTGAGACGTCGACACGGAACACCCTCGATCTGAGCGCCATTCCGATCATCAAGAGCCTGAGCCACCTGCCGATCATCGTTGATCCCAGCCATGGCACCGGCAAGCGCCACCTCGTGCGGCCCATGTCGATGGCGTCCGTGGCCGCCGGCGCGGACGGGATCATGGTGGAGGTGCACCCCAACCCGGCCGAAGCGCTCTGCGACGGTCCTCAGTCTCTGCGGCCTGAGGAATTCGTTAGCCTCATGGATGACCTGCGTCGCGTGGCCGGCGTGATGGGACGGACAGCATAGGCTACGGTCCTAGCGGGAGCGAATTGTCACCCTGGATGAGCAAAGTGGATGAGCAAAGAGAGTCGTAAGAAAAGAATTTTTGTCGGCTTGCCGCCGCTGTAGAAGGATCGGGGAAGGGATTTCGAGAAATCCTGTCAATACTACCGAAACAGCGAATACCGGCAAGGAGACGGATCTGTAGATATGATGATTGAGCGACAACCGAAGGGGCTCGCCGGCGCCGTCAAGGGGCCGGTGGGCTATCTGGGGCCTGAAGGCACCTTCAGCGAAGAAGCGGCCCAGGCCTTTTTTTTACCGGAGACGCCCCTGCGGCCTTTTTCCAGCATATCGGCCATCTATGAGGCTTTGAGTCTCTGGGAGATCGAGGCGGCCATCTTGCCCCTGGAGAACTCTATCGAGGGCACCATCAACCAGACCTTGGATGAACTGGTGGAAAACCCGGGACTCTTCATCTTCGGGGAACGGATCCTCTCCGTCCACAACCACCTGCTCGTCCCCCACGGCGTCGACTGGAGCCGTGTCGTCGAGGTCTACTCCCACCCGCAACCGCTGGCCCAGTGCCGCAAGTTTCTCGACGCGAAACTGCCCAACGCGATGCCTATCGCCACCTCCTCGACGGTGGAAGGGGCGAAAAAAGCTCTGGAGTTGAGCACCCCCGAGGCGCCGCGGGCCGCCATCGGCTCGGCCTTCGCCGCCCAGCGGCTCGGCCTGGCGATCGCCCAGTCTGATATCCAGAGCCGGCCCAACAACAAGACGCGGTTCGTCGTCGTCGGTCGGCAGTTGACGGAACCGACAGGCAATGACAAGACATCCCTCGTCTGTTCCCTGCCCCAGGACCGTCCCGGCGGCCTCTATGCCATCTTGAAGGAGTTTGCCGAGCGGGAGATCAACCTGACCCGCATCGAATCACGGCCCACCAAACACGAACTGGGCCAGTACCTCTTTTTTATCGACTTTGTCGGCCACCAGCGCGATCGGAAGGTGGCTGAGGCGCTCAACGCCATCGGACAGTTTACCATCCTGATCCGTGTGCTGGGCAGCTATCTCCGGGGGTGAACGAATGGAACAGGCGGAAGATAGCTTTTGCTGTGTAGATTCGGTTCAGGCGGAGCCATCCTTTTGCCGGGAAGCGAAGGCTCAGACGGAAAAAACCTATCGCTGCACAGATTTGGATAAAGGGGAAACAAGCGTCTCCATTCGCCGGGTGGCCGTGATCGGTCTCGGTGTCATCGGCGGTTCTCTGGCGATGGCTTTGACTCAGGGGCAATTGGTCGACGAGGTGATCGGCGTTGACCGCGATGAGGAGACGCGGAAGCTAGCCCTGGACACCCGCGCGGCCCACCGGGTCGAGGCGGACGCGGCTGTTGCCGTCGCTGAGGTGGATCTGGTCGTGCTGGCCACACCGGTGCGGACTTATCCGGCCATCATCGAGGCCATCGCCGGCCATCTCAAGCCGGGAACGATCGTGACCGATGTGGGTTCAACGAAACAGTGGGTACTAGAACAGATGGGGCGGTTGCTTCCGCCGGGGGTCCCCTTCGTCGGCGGTCATCCTATGGCCGGATCGGAGAAGCAGGGGATCCGGGGGGCGGACCGCTTCCTCCTGGAAAACGCCGTCTATGTGCTGACACCGGATGCAGACACCGACGCTGCGGCCTTGCAGGCGGTGGAAGAGTTGATGAAAGCCGCTGGCGCCCGGGTGCTTCAACTCAGCGCTGAGGAGCATGACCGCACAGTCGCCCTGGTCAGCCACTTGCCCCATATGATGGCCGTCGCCCTGGTGGAGACATTGAGCGACGCGGCAACAGGGTGCCCGAAAGCGTCCATGCTGGCCGCCGGGGGCTTCCGCGATACGACCCGCGTCGCCGCCGGCGATCCGCAGATGTGGGTCGACATCGCTTGCACCAACCGGGAGCCTTTGCTACATATGATCGGCTGCTTCCGGAGCGCCCTCGACCGGCTGGAGGCGCAGATCGAGGGCTGTGGGGGTTGCGGCTCGCCACGCCCGCAAGAACGCCACAACGATACTTCGATCGAGGCGCTCCGGGAAACCCTCGTCCATGCCCGTGAGGTTCGCCTATCGATTCCCCGCAAGGCCAAAGGGATTCTGCCGGGCATCCATGAGATCGTCGTCACGGTGCCTGACGAGCCTGGCGTGATCGGCACCATGGCCCGCCTCCTCGGCGATAACGGCGTCAACATTGCTGACATTGAAATCCTCCGTGTTCGTGAGGGCCATGGCGGGACGATCCGCATCGGTTTTTACGAAGCGCCTGACGCCGATCGGGCCGTAGAGGTCCTTGCGGGCGCGGGGATCATCGTGAAGCGGTGGTAACATCTCAGGCAAAGACTTCGTAATCCATACATTCTGGTTAGGCAAGTCGTGAACGACACGCCAGTCAGGCAGACTGCGGTTGCGCTCATTCTCGATTTTTCAGGCGGTTGCTTCATCGCGTTGGCGCGGAAGCCAACCGCCTTTTCTAAAATACGCAGAAAAAGGAGATCCTGGATGATATGAACGATAAGCAAAAAGCGTCGCTGAAAACCCTCTCCGTCACACCGGGCCGTCCCTTGCGGGGAGAAACGGAGGTCCCCGGCGATAAGTCGATCTCTCACCGGGCCGTCATGTTCGGGGCGCTGGCCTCCGGCGTGACGCGGGTCCACCGCTTCCTGCCCGGCCAGGATTGCCTTTCCACCATCGATTGCTTTCGAAAACTGGGCGTCCGGATCGAACAGCCTTCCCCATCGGAGGTGATCGTCTATGGCCAGGGACCAGGGGGCTTGAAAGAACCCTCGGAGGTGCTCGATGTAGGCAACTCAGGCACGACGATCCGTCTGATGAGCGGCATTCTGAGCGGTCTGCCCTTTTTGTCGATCGTGACCGGCGACGCCTCCATCCGGCGGCGGCCCATGGGCCGCGTCACCCGGCCGTTGCTGGAGATGGGCGCTTCCATCTGGGGACGGGAGAATGCGACCAAGGCGCCCCTGGCGATCAACGGCGCCTCGATGGCCTTGGAGGCCATCGACTACCACAGCCCGGTCGCCAGCGCCCAGGTGAAGTCGGCTGTGCTCCTGGCGGGGTTGTTTGCCGAGGGGCGCACCAGCGTCCGGGAGCCCCTGCTGTCGCGAGACCATACAGAACGCATGCTGTCCGCCTTCGGCGCCAAGATCGGCCGCTCCGAGGACGGCCTGACGGCTTCCGTGGAAGGCTTTCCCCACCTGCGTGGGCAAGAGGTGGAGGTGCCTGGCGACATCTCGTCAGCCGCCTTTTTGCTCGTCGCCGCTTCCATCGTGCCCGGCTCAGAGGTGGTCCTGCGCAACATCGGCGTCAACCCAACGCGGGACGGCATTATCGAGGTGTTGCGCGCCATGGGCGGCGATGTGCGCGTCGAAAACGCCCGCGAGGTGGCCGGCGAACAGGTGGCCGACCTCATTGTCCGGAGCGCGTCGTTGCGAGGGACGACGATCGGCGGGGCCGTCATCCCCCGCTTGATCGACGAACTGCCGATCATCGCCGTGGCCGCCCTTTTTGCCGAGGGGACGACGGAGATCCGTGACGCCGCCGAGATGCGAGTGAAGGAGACGGACCGCATCGCCGTTATGGCCGGCGAACTGCGCAAGCTCGGCGCCGATATCGAAGAAAAGCCGGACGGGATGATCATCCGGGGCGGCGCTGCCATCGGGGGCGCAGAAACGGAGAGCCACGGCGATCACCGCGTCGCTATGGCGCTGGCCGTGGCCGGGTTGCTGGCGGAAGGGGAGACGGTGATCAACGATGCCGGCAGCATCGATGTGTCCTTCCCCGGCTTTGCCGAACTGTTGGAGCGGCTGCGGCGGGAGGCGTAGAGTCTCACAACGGTGGTGGAGTGGGCAGATTCCGGCGGTCGGAGATGGATGGTGTGCGTCCCTGCTGGGATATGTGGTAAAATATCGGCAGAAAACTAGTATGGTGATTGCTCCGCTCAAACCGCTCAGGCGGGCGGCGTACCCTGCGCCACAGGGAGCAATCACCAAACTGCGAAGGGGATAGAAATGTGACCTACGCCGGAATCCAAGTGGCCATCGACGGACCGGCCGGCGCCGGCAAGAGCACTGTTGCCCGGGAGTTGGCCAAACGCCTGGGTTATCTCTATATCGACACGGGCGCCATGTACCGCGCCTTGACATGGCTGGCCCTGCAAAAGGGGATCGATCTGTCTGACGACGCCTCTTTGTCACGGCTGGCGGAACAGGCAGACATTGCGCTGCTTCCGGTTCCGGGGGGGTTGACGGTGCTCGCAGACGGGCAAGACATAACCGACGCCATCCGAACGACCGAGGTGTCCCGCAATGTCTCCCGCGTCTCTGCCGTGGCCGGTGTCCGCGTGCCCATGGTGCGCTTGCAGCAAAAGATGGCGATGCGGGGCGGCGTCGTCATGGATGGTCGTGACATCGCCACCCATGTGTTGCCCCAGGCGGAAGTCAAGGTTTTTTTGACTGCCTCCGTGGAAGAGCGGGCGCGCCGCCGTTTCAAGGAAATGACCCTCAAAGGCATGGACATCGACTTCGAACAACTGCGCGCCGATATGGAACGGCGCGATCGCGAAGATTCCACCCGGGAAACGGCCCCGCTCGTGCAAGCCGGGGACGCCGTCTATCTCGATACGACCGGCCTTTCCTTTGAAGACGTAGTGGGGCGCTTGCTCGAGATGGTACATAGCCGGACGGGGGATGGACGATGACCGACGAGATCCGCGCCACCGCTTTCGATCCGGAAGAAATGGAACGGAAAGGGCTCGCCTCGGCCTACTGGCTCTACCGGCTCTTGCGGGTGCTTTTCCGCTTTCCCTTCAAATACTTTTGCCGCTGGCGGATCAGCGGACTGGAGAATGTCCCCCTCGACGGCCCATTGATCGTCGTCAGCAACCACGTCTCCAACTGGGATCCCGTCATCCTGGCCTGCGCCCTGCCCCGGCAGCTTCACTTCATGGCGAAAGCGGAACTCTTCCAAATCCCTGTTCTTTCCCAGGTGATGACCGTCTGCGGCGCCTATGCGGTGGACAGGGGGAAGTCGGGCCGACAGGCCTTGAAAAAGTCGCTCGACATCCTCGGTGAGAACAAGGTGATCTGCATTTTCCCCGAGGGAACCCGGAGCAAAACCGGAGAGACGGGCGAGGCCAAGGCCGGCACCGCCATGATCGCGGCCAAATCGGGAGCCTATGTGTTGCCGGTTGGCTTGCACAATAGTCGGAACGTCTTTTCCGGCGGATGGTTCCGTCCTTTTTCCGTCGCTATCGGACAGCCTTTCCGGATCGAAGCGGCGGAAGGGGAGCGGTTGTCGTCGCAGCGGTTACATGAGATGTCGGATGAGATGATGGAAGAAATAACGCGATTAGTGAATCGAGCAAAGGAAATATAGTATCACGAAGAAATGAACATGGAATATAATGAACCATTCGGAGCATTAGATCATCCCCAAGAATCGAGGGGATGATTTGTTTTTAATACTAGTGGTCTAAAATAACAGGAAATTGATGAAAATTGATGAGTTACTTCGACAGCCGGATACTCAATATTATAATGATGATCGAATGCAAAACGTTTAAATTCCATTGAATCCCTGACAACGATTGAAACAAAATGCCAAAACTATTGGATGTCTCGGTTTTCGCGAAATATGCGAAATATCCTATTTTAACCCGATCCCCCTTTTCTTCTAAAATTCAGAGAGTTTTTGAGAGTACAAGCAGGATTTATCCGTTTTATCACGAAAATAAAACCAGACGAACAGGGGAGTGATGGGTTTGCAAGTCCTCCTGGCGGAACACGCTGGGTTTTGTTTTGGCGTTCAACGGGCGCTCGACCAAGTGGAGAAGGAAGTCGGCGAAGGTAATCGGGTGGCCACTTACGGGCCGCTCATCCACAACCCTCAGGTCGTCGAACGGCTGGCCCGGCAAGGCGTGGGGGAAGTGAAAGACCTGGAAGGAACGGCTCCCGGGCGGCTCGTCATCCGCTCCCACGGCGTCGGACCCGACGTCTACGAACAGGCGAAGCGGTGCGGCTTCGACATCGTCGACGCTACCTGTCCCTTCGTCCATAAGGTGCAGAAGCTTGCCAAGGACTTTACTGACCAGGGCTACCAGGTGATTGTCGCCGGCGACCGGGATCATCCGGAAGTGCAGGGCATCGTCGCCTGGACCGGTGGCAAAGCCGTTGTCGTCGCCGATGGGCAAGAGGCGGAGGCGCTCAATGTTCAGGGTAAGGCGGCGCT
This sequence comes from Heliomicrobium sulfidophilum, assembly GCF_057715735.1. Lineage (NCBI taxonomy): Bacteria > Bacillati > Bacillota > Clostridia > Eubacteriales > Heliobacteriaceae > Heliomicrobium > Heliomicrobium sulfidophilum. Next base: position 215,481 of record NZ_JBVTZZ010000005.1, on the reverse strand, counting down.
AATCGCACAAACTACCCTTAAAGAGGCCACCTTGCGCCAAATCGAGTCGGCCTTGCGCGAAAAGCCCGTTGAACTGGTCGTGCGCAACACCATCTGCGCGGCCACAAGCAAGCGCCAGGACGCCGCCCGGCAGTTGGCTGCCGAGGTGGACGTGATGGTCGTCGTCGGCGGGCGCAACAGCTCGAACACGGCCAAGCTGGCGCAGATCTGCCAGAGCGCCGGCGTCCCGACCTACCATGTGGAGACGGCCGACGAACTAGACCCTGATTGGTTTCAAGGCAAGCATAAAGCGGGGGTAACTGCGGGGGCATCCACCCCCCGTTGGATAATCGAGGAGGTAGTACAAAGAATGACCGACGTGAACCAGGAACAAGCAACGACCGAAACGACCGAACTGAACGAACAAAAGCAAGAAGTTCTCGAAGTCCAAGAACCCGAGCAAGAAGTCGAGGATATGGACAAGATGTTCGCCGAATCCCTCAAGAAGATGGAAGAAGGCCAACTGATCACCGGCATTGTCGTCAAAGTGAGCCATGACGAGGTGCTCGTCGACGTGGCCGGCAAGTCGGAAGGCGTCATCCCCATGCGGGAACTGGCGACTCGGATCCCGAACTCGGCTAGCGATATTGTCAAAGTCGGCGACGAAGTGAAAGTGGTCATCCTCAAGGCCGAATCGGAAGACGGTACCCTTGTGTTGTCCCGCCGCCGCGCCATTGAACGGGAGAAGATCGTACATCTGCAAGAAGCCAAGGAACGGGGCGAGATCGTCACCGGCGAAGTCATCGCCGTTGTCAAAGGCGGTCTGCGCGTCGATATCGGCGTCATCGGCTTTGTTCCCGCTTCCCAGGTGGAACGCGGTTATGTGGAAAACCTGGAAAAATACATCGGCCAGACCCTGCGGATGCGGATCATGGAGATCGACACCCGCCGGAACAATGCCGTGCTGTCCCAGAAAGTCGTCCTCGAAGAGGAGTACAAAGAAGCCCGCACCAAGACCTGGGAAGAGATCGAAGAAGGCCAGACCCGCCGCGGCACGGTCCGCCGCCTGACCGATTTCGGCGCTTTCGTTGACCTGGGCGGCGTCGACGGCTTGCTCCACGTCTCCGAAATGTCCTGGGGCCGCATCAAGCATCCCAGCGAAGTGGTCAAAGAAGGCGACATCATTGATGTCTACGTCCTCAAGGTGGACCGCGAGAAGGAAAAGGTCTCTCTGGGTCTCAAGCAGGTGCTACCCAACCCCTGGAGCACCGTCACCGAGAAATACCCCATCGACGCCGTCATCACCGTCACCGTTGTCCGGCTCACTCCCTTCGGCGCCTTCGCCGAACTGGAACCGGGTGTCGACGGCCTGATCCACATCTCCCAACTGGCCGACCGCCGTGTCAACAAGCCGGAAGACGTCGTCTCTGTGGGCGATCAGGTCAAGGTGAAGGTCCTCGACATCAAGGAAGCCGAGCGTCGCATCTCCCTGAGCATGCGCGCCGCCAAAGAAGACGAGGCCAACGCCGAAGTGCAGGAATATCTCGACAACCAGGAACAGGGCCAGGAATAGTCGTATCAACCGAGGCTAGCCAAGCGGGGCAGAGGATGCCCCGCTTTTCTGATCTTCGGGGGAGGAAACGTTGAAAACACTGATCATCGCCGAGAAGCCGAGCGCCGCCGAAGCCATCGCAGAGGCGGTCGCCGGCCCCTTTCAAAAAAAGCGCGGCTACCTGGAGAGCCCCGACTACTACATCACCTGGGCTGTCGGGCACCTTGTCCAACTGGCCGAGCCGGAGGATTACCGCTCCAGCCTGAAGCGCTGGCGTTTTAACGACCTGCCGATCATCCCCGATTTTCAACTGCGGCCCGTCAAGAAAGCCGACGGCCAGTTGAAGACCATCGCCGGACTGGCGAAAAAGTGCCGAGGTCTGATCAACGCCTGTGACGCCGCCCGGGAAGGGGAATTAATCTTCCGCTATATTGTCGCCTACCTGCGCCTAGAGGGGATGCCGGCTTGGCGGCTTTGGACGGCCTCCCTCACGGTTGAGGCCATCCGGTCGGCCATGGCCGATTTGCAGCCCTTGGAACGGTATGACAACCTCTTCAAGTCGGCCCGCTGTCGCAGCGAAGGCGACTGGCTGATCGGCATCAACGCCACCCGCGCCTTCACAACCCGCTTCGGTGAACTGCTCTCGCTGGGCAGGGTGCAAACGCCCGTCTTGGCCATGATCTGCGAGAACCGCCGCCGGCGCGACGCCTTTGTCCCCGAAACCTACTGGGAGGTCTGGGCGCGCTTTCGCGGCGACGGTTGCGACTACCGCGGGGTGTGGCTGCAGGAGAAGGGCGAGACGCGCCGCCTCGATGAACGGGGCAAAGCGGAGGCGATCGCCGCCGCCGTGGACGGCCGGCCCGGCGAGGTCCGCCAGGTCGACGAGAAGGAGTCCCGCGAGCTGCCGCCCCGGCTCTACGACCTGACGACGCTGCAGCGCGAGTGCAACCGCCTCTACGGCTTTTCTGCCAGCAAGACCCTGAAGATCGCCCAGGAACTCTATGACAGCAAGTTGATTACATACCCCCGCACCAACAGCCGTTTTGTCGACAAACATGGCCTGGCCCTGCTCCGGCGCGTCGTCTCCTGTCTCGCCGGCCACCCTGTCTACGGCCCCTTCGTCGCCAGGGGCAACCCACAATTGGTCCATGAGCGCAACCGGAACATCTGCCGGCCTGAGGCGGTCGAAGACCACCACGCCTTGCTGCCGACGACGCTCGTGCCTTCGGGATTGGTAGGGGACAAGCAGAAGGTCTACGACCAGATCGTCCGCCGCGTGCTGGCCCATTATTTCCTCCCGGCCCGGTACCGGGAGCGGGTGGTCCTGACCGCCGTATCCTCCGGGATGATTTCCAGTCAAGAGAAGGGCGCCGAAAAAGAAGCGGCCATCTCAGGTAGCAACGCCATTTATCTTTTCCGCAGCGCAGAAAAAGCAGTGCTCGATCCCGGCTGGAAAGTTGTCGATGGCGGATGGACGCCGCCGAAAGCACAGGAGCGCCTGCCGGAACGGACCGGTCTGGCCGTCCTTTGCGCTGGCGCCGAGGTGCTAGAAAAGCAGACAGAACCGCCGAAAGCCTATACGGAAGGCAGCCTGCTCGCCGCCATGGAGACGGCAGGCAAGCAACTGGACGATGAGGAACTGCGGGAGATTATGAAGGATGCCGGCTTGGGAACGCCGGCCACCCGAGCAGCCACCATCGAACGGCTGAAAGAGGTCGGCTACATCGAACTGCAAGGCAAGCAGATCGAACCGACGCCCAAGGGGATGGCCCTGGTCAGCCTCGTGGAAAAGTCCGAAATCCCCCTCCTCCTCTCCGCAGAGATGACGGGGAGTTGGGAGAAATACCTGAACGAGATCGCCCGCGGCAATGCCCAGCCCCAGGATTTTAACCGCCGCGTCTCCGACCTGGCCGTTCACCTGGTCAAGCAGTTGGAGAGCGCTGAGAAGACCTGGTATGATAAGAGCGCCTGCGCGAAGCGCCTTGGCACCTGTCCCCGCTGTGGCGGCGCGATCGTGGAAAACCGCAAGGCCTACGCCTGCGCCAACTGGAAGGACGAGAACTGCCCCGTCACCATCTGGAAGACCTTTCGCGGCAAGCGGATCACCGAAAAGACAGCCCTCGCCCTCTTGGCAAAAGGGCGCTCGCCCCGACTGCGCTTTTACACGAAAGAAAAAAAGCCCTATCCGGCGGTCATCCTCTTTGACGCCCAGACAGGGGCTATGACCCTCGAATTTTCCTCGACGACAACGAAAGCAGCGAAAACGACTGCAAAAGCAGCGAGAGCGAGAACGAAAAAAGCCGCTGTTGCGATGACAGGCGATAGCAGCGGCGCCCTTCAATAAAAATGATGGTGAAATAATTGATGCAAAAAAGGCGTAAGCCCTCCCAACAGGGAGGCTTGCGCCTTTGCATTTTCTATCTTCCTATTCGTCCTTCTCTTCCTTCTCCTCAGGGTTTACCTGCTCCGCATCGTCGGACACTTCTTCCACACTCTCTTCGGCATCGCTCGTCGTCATTACAGCTTCGTCAATGATTCCTTCGGCAGATACGTCAATACCTTCCTCCCAAACTGCGACGGAAAGAATTTCTTCCTCCCTTTCCTCAGAAGGCGCTATGGTCGGCGCTGCGTCGGGGCCAAAGGTCACCTTGATGGAAGATGTGGGGGAAGGCTTTTCGTCGGAACTCATCGGGATGATCAGCGTGGGACGCCGCATGGGACGCGACTGAGAGCAAGGAGGCCGCGTCGGCGCTGGAACGGGAGCCAGAGAAGGCATCGGCGTCTGGGTGGTCATGGGCGCCGGATCTGGCAATGGCATCGGCGTTGGCAGCGGGTAAGCTTCGGGAACTTTCGGCGTCACCGGAGAAAGGGGCATCTGTGGCAGCGAAAAAGGCTCTATGGTCGGTGGAACCGGAAAGCCCCCGGGGTAGCTTCCAGACGCGGGTGAGATACCAGTGTACCCGGGAGCGCCAGGGCTTCCCGGATACACTGGGCTTCCGGGGAAGCCGGGGTATCCTGGGTAGGGCATTGGCTGTTCCAACGAATGCCCTTCCATGATGCCGTAACCGGAATCCGGGAAAGCCGATGAGGAATACAGACTTGGGCAATATCCCCGCTGATCGATTGTCCCCATCATGTCCGGGGCCGTACCCCGCATATCGTGATATAGGCGGGAATACATTTCGGCGCAGCAGTCCTGCACCATCTGACTGACATGACGGTGCATCGCCTGCAGCAGATAGGGCTCTTGCGGGCAGACGTAGCGGCAATCAGGCTGCCGTCGCGCCGGTGAGACGCCCATCGGTTCTTCGCGGCCACAATATGTGCGATCTGACATGAAACAGAATCCCCCTCCAAGTCGGCGGCAAATCCGTGGTCTTGATTCGCTACCATACTATGAAGGGGGATAGGGAAAGGTTAGGAAAAAGTCACCGGGGCCGGTCATTGATGCGGTAATTGGTTGTATCGGCCCTAAACCAGGCGACGCCGATGGAGCCAAAGCCTGTTTCGTCCGGACGGTGGCGCGCGATTTGCGTCGGATCGAGCGGTCGCCCGTTCAGGGAGATCGCCGCTAGAAAAGGATCGCTGCAAATAAAGGTGATGCCGCGGATATCGTCGATGTTCGGTATGTAACTTCCCCGGTGGGGATCGTCGATGGCCGATATATCGATAGTCACCTTCCCGCTGTCTGCGTCTCGGTTCGCCGACCAGCGCACGAAGAGGTCGGCCAGGTTGTAGCGCAGCAGCCGCGACGTGCGGGCCACCAGGATCTCACCAAGTTCCTGTTCACGGGCCAACAATTGAAGCGGTTCGTATTCGAGCGGGCGAAAGGGCGGATTCAGGTTGGAGGGTCCCCCCAGGTGCTGGGCGAAGGCGGCGTAGCCGCCGCTCTCCTTTAACTCGCGGAAGTTGTCGGCGTTCAGTTGCTCCTTGAGCAGGTGAGGGCTCCAGATCCAGCGAGGGCTCTTTTGCTGATCCAGCCCCTTGTTGGTGTAGCGGTAGAATCCCCACAGACGCTGACCGTCGCGCAGCGTGCGCCGGTAGAGCAGGCTGGGTCGGCTGAGCCGCGATTCGAAGGAACCCCGGGTCGAGCCCCAGACAAAGCGGATGTTCGGCAGCAGGTCGCTGTGGTAATAGGGGGAGGCCGGGTCGTCGCCTGCCTGGTAGTGGAGGTCGTCCCGGTCAGCGCCGCCGAAGTTTTGCACGTTGGCGTTGTTGCCGTGATCGATCCAAATCTCGAAGCGCTTGTCCATGCCGGTCTGCCGCCACTCGGCAGCGGCCGCTTCGGCAAGTGAACGGGCGAAACGCACATCAGAGGGGTTTGTTCGAGTAAAATCGCCGTAGGAGTGAATGGAATCGATCCAGCCGCAGCGCAGGTAATGCTGGATGGCTTCGGCGCAGTAGGGGTTATTGCTTGTCCCTTTCCAGTAGGTCATCTGGGCAGAGAGGTCGCGCCCGTCGGGATGAACTTTTGCCACCACATCGGTTGCATTGTACATCCAGAAGGAATCGGCGATATCGAGGCCCAGACTCCGGCCCATGGGCGTCATGGCCCGGCTGTTGAGGTATTCATGGATGGCGCCAAACTCGTCCAAGGTAGAGCCGTCGATGTCTGAGGTGATGGCTATCGCAGCCTTATAGGGATAGGGAAACTTCCGTCGGCTCAGACGGAAACTTGAGAGATCGACCCAATGGCCAGGCTGGTTCATAGGCAGCGGCTCGGCCATCGGATCTTCCTGGAATTCGTTTTTGGCAAGGGCTGGTTCAATCGACAACCGCCGGCGCAACCCATAGGCCGCCAGAGCGACGCCGCAAGCGCCAGAGAGGCCGAAGAAGGCCCTGCGGGTGAAGGAGTGGTCGAACATACACGTTTCCCCTTGATGATGGCATTTGCGTCGTATTGCGACGTTTTCCTCTAAGGTCTAACAAAATAAAGTATAGCAAACATGGCAGCATTGGGGATAAAAAGGTTACAACATTCGGTAAATAGCCGCTCAGAGCAAACGGGAAAGGAGGGGGAAGATGCCAAAATCATCGATAGGCAAAATCGGAGCGCTCTGGATGGCGGTCTGGATGGCCGCGTTTCAACTCATCCTACCCTTCCTCTTTGTCTCGCCAGCGCAAGCCTTTGAGACTCTTTTTCCCGCCCACCAGTTCACTTCAATCCGGCCGGAGGCGCCTACATTGCCCTTGGACCAGAGCACCCGCATCTATGGAAGGCTCTTCCACGCCGGGCAAACGGACTATTTCACTGTGCGTGGGCAAAGCGGCGACGAATTGCAACTCCAGATGGCCGTTCCCCGCCTGGATGGACTGGAACAGTTTCGCCCCTCCATCGCCGTCATCGGTCCAGGCCTACCCATGGGTGGTCGAGATGGCGCCTATTTCACCGTCCCTAACGGCCTCGGCGCCCATGTCATCGAGCCGGCGACGCGGGAGCGGGAGATAGTTGACGCCATGTCCGGGGCAGAGTTTTGGCTCACACAAGCCTTTCAATTCCGGTTGCCGGTGGAAGCCGATTATTATATCGCCGTTTTCGACAAGTCGGGGGAACGGGGAAAATACGTCCTCTACCTCGGTCCACCAGAGGAAACAGGCTTCCTGACAGCCCTCCGGCGACCGCTCCAGTTTCTCGAGATCCGGGCCTGGTACCATCCGACCCAACTGCTGGCGGTCACCGCCCTTACGGTGATGGCCTTGGCTGTGCTTGCAGCGGCCTGGCTGGGACGGAAAAGAAAAGCCAAGTAATTCATGCTTTAAAATGCGAGGGGCGAAAGGGATTGCGCGTTGGCAGGTTGGTGGTAAAATGGGACTCTTGTCCTATGAACAGCTATTGCACATCCCCTAAAAATCTGTTACCTTATAATTATTAGTAATGATTACTATGTTTTGGAGTGATACCTATGGCGAAAGTGATCATCGTCGGCGCTGGCGCTGGCGGATTGAGCGCCGCCGTCCGGTTGGCCTACCAGGGCTGGGACGTAACGGTCCTTGAGAAAGAAGCCGCCCCCGGCGGACGATTGGGCGCGATTGAAGAAGGGGGATACACCTTCGACATCGGTCCCACGATCATGATGATGGATGATGTCTTCCGCGAGTTTTTTGCCGAAGTGGGCCGGAATATTGACGATTACCTGGAGTTGGTCCGTCTCAATCCCTTGTACCGGCTCAACTACCAGGACGGCACTGTCCTGGCGCTGCCGAGCGACATGAAGGCGCTCCTCGATGAGATCCGCCGCATCAACCCGGAAGATGTAGACGGCTACCTGCAGTACCTCTCCCAGATCCACAGCCGTTACATGGCGGCGCGGAAAAAGTTTATCGAAAAGCCCTTGAACAAGCTGGAAGAGTTTTTGACGATCGACACGCTCACCGGCATGGTGCAATTGAAGACGCTCAACAACATGTACGCCGACATCAGCCGCTTCATCAAAGACGAGCGTCTGCGCATCGCCCTCACCTTCCAGTCCATTTACCTGGGGATCTCGCCCTTCGACGCCCCCTCCATCTACACGATCATCGCCTATGTAGAGCATGGCGTCAGCGGCGTCTGGTACCCAAAAGGCGGCATGAACGATCGGCAAGGCCCTCGTCCGCTTGCTCGGCGAGTTCGGCGGCCAGTTGCGCTTAAACACGAAGGTCCAGTCCATCCTCATCGAGGGCGGACGGGCGCGCGGCGTGCGCCTCGCCGGCGGCGAAGAAATCTACGCCGATGTGGTCATCTCCAACGTGGACTTCCCCACGTCGATGGAATCATTGGTCCCGCCGGAGGGTCGCGGCAAGTATACCCCGCAAAAGCTCGAAAGCATGACCAACTCCTGCGGCGCCCTCATGTTCTACCTCGGCGTCAACCGCCGCTACGAGAACCTGGATGTGCACAACATCTACTTCACCTGCGACTACAAAGAGACCCTCGACCAAATTTTTGAACAGGGCGCCTTGCCTGACGACCCTGCCATCTACCTCTATGCGCCGACGCGGATCGATCCGTCGGTGGCACCCGAGGGCAAGGAACTCATCTATGTGCTCGTCCCCGTGCCCAACCTGACGAGCGGCGTCGAGTGGGAGAAGGAACTGCCCCGCTTCCGGGAAAAGGTGATGGCCAAACTGGAGCAGGCGGACCTGCCCGGCCTGCGCCAGCACATCGAATTTGAAAAGATCTACACGCCCCACACCTTCCAACAGCGCTTCAACCTCTACCAGGGGGCCGCCTTCGGCCTGGCGCCAACGCTGCTCCAGTCGGGCTTTTTCCGCCCCCACATCTCCTCCGAAGAGGTGGAGAACCTCTACTTTGTCGGCGCCAGCGTTCACCCCGGCGGCGGTGTGCCCGTCGTCATGACCTGCGGCAAGCTGGCTTCTGATCTGATCCTGAAAGATCACGGCAGTGAAGCGGTCCGGTGGCCGAAGCCGGCGGTGTGAGAAAATGCGACGGCAACCAAACGTAGATCATGCATAGGAATAAAAAAAGCGTGCGCCTCTCTGATCAGGAGGCCACGCTTTGCTTTTAATTGTACGAATCTTCATCTTGGGGTTGCCGAATCCAGGCAAAAACCGATATAATGTCTACCATACAGAGAAACATTCCTCCCCAGATGGACAGAGGTGAAATCATGAACGATGGGGGAAAGCGTTTCTACCTGGTCGACGGAGACATCCTCCCGGAAGCGATCCTGAAGACGGCCCTGGTCAACGAGATGCTGGCCAAGGGCGAGGTGACCAAGGTGAGTGAAGCTGTCGAGAAGGTGGGTCTCAGCCGGAGCGCCTACTACAAATACAAGGATGGCGTTCTGCCTTTTCGGGAACCGGGACGTTCCAACATCGTATCAGTCAGCCTGATGCTCGAACACCACCCCGGCATCCTCTCGCGGGTGCTGAACACGGTGGCGGCCATGGAGGGCAACATCCTGACGATCAATCAGTCGGTTCCGGAAAAAGGCCTTGCGCCTGTGGCTTTTGTGTTGGATAGGAGTCGGATGTCCGTCGACCTGCCGCGGCTGTTGGCCGAACTGAGGCAGTTGACAGGCGTCCGGAGCGCCCAGTTGGTGGGCAACGAAGAGGCCTAGAGAAGAAAAATAAAAAGAAATAAGTGAGGTGCATCCGGTGAAACAACCTATCATGGTCGGTCTGCTCGGTCTGGGAACGGTTGGTGGCGGAACGCTGCGCATCCTGCAAAACCGGGTGGAGGATATCGCCCAGCGGCTCGGCCGGCCCGTACAGGTGAAAAAAGTGCTCGTCCGCAACCTGCAAAAGCCGCGTCCTGTCGTCGTCGATCCTGGCCTGTTGACGGACAATCCTGCCGACATCCTGGAAGATCCCGAGATCTCCATCGTCGTCGAACTCATGGGGGGCATCCATCCTGCCCTTGATTATATCAAATTGGCCTTGAAAGCGGGGAAAAATGTTGTCACCGCCAACAAGGACCTGATGGCCGTCCACGGCCGGGAACTCTTTGAACTGGCCGACGCAAAGGAACTGGACCTGGAGTTTGAAGCCGCTGTAGCCGGCGGCATCCCCATCATCCGCCCTCTCAAGGTCTGCCTGACGGCCAACCGCATCGAAGAGTTGAAGGGCATCATCAACGGCACGACCAACTTCATCCTGACGAAGATGACCCAGGAAGGCAGCGACTTCGGCGAGGTGCTCAAGGAAGCCCAGGCCCTGGGCTACGCAGAGGCTGACCCGACGGCCGATGTGGAAGGCCTTGACGCCGCCCGCAAGCTGGCCATCCTGGCCTCCATCGCCTTCAATTCCCGGATCACCCTGAATGACGTCTATGTCGAGGGGATCACCAAGGTGACGGCCCGCGACATCCAATACGCTCGCCAGATGGGCTACACGATCAAACTGCTCGGCATCGCCAAGGAGATCGAAGGTAAGGTAGAGGCCCGCGTCCATCCGGCCATGATCCCCGACTGCCATCCCCTGGCTGCCGTCAATGATGCCTTTAACGCCATCTTCGTCAAGGGCGACGCCGTCGGTGAGACCATGTTCTATGGCCGCGGCGCCGGCGATATGCCCACGGGCAGCGCCGTCGTCGGCGATATCATCGACGTGGCCCGCAACATCATCAACGGTCATACAGGTCGCATCTCCTGCACCTGCTACCACCAGAAGCCGGTCCGCCCCATCGGCGAGATTGTGTGCAAATACTTCTTGCGCCTGGTGGTGACCGAGAAGCCTGGCGTTCTCGCCTCCATCGCCGGCGTCTTCGGCGATCAGGGCGTCAGCATTCAGACGCTCATCCAGCAGGAGACCGTCGGTGACAGCGCCGAGATCGTGCTGGTCACCCACCCCGTCCGAGAAGACAACCTGCAAAAAGCGCTGCAGATCCTATCTGACATGCCGATCGTCGAGGGCGTCGGCAACGTGATCCGCGTCGAGCGCGGCTGAATCAGCGAGAGGAGAAGGAACATATGACGTGGCAGGGCATCATCCCCGCATTCAAAGAATATCTACCGGTGACCGAAAAGACGCCCATGGTGTCCCTCTGTGAGGGCAACACGCCCCTTATCGCGGCGCCTCGGCTGTCCAAACAAGTGGGTGCGGAACTCTACTTCAAATATGAAGGCCTCAACCCGACAGGCTCCTTCAAGGACCGGGGCATGGTGATGGCCGTCGCCAAAGCCGTCGAAGAGGGCGCCCAGGCGATCATGTGCGCCTCCACAGGCAACACCTCCGCCGCCGCCGCCGCTTATGCCGCCCGCTGTGGCATCAAGTGCATTGTGATCATCCCGGAAGGCAAGATCGCCCTCGGCAAACTGGCTCAGGCGCTGATCTACGGCGCCAAGGTTATCGCCATCGAGGGCAATTTCGATGAAGCCCTGAAGATCGTCCGCGATATCTGCGCGAAGCACCCCATCACCCTGGTCAACTCGGTCAACCCCTACCGGATCGAAGGGCAGAAGACGGCCGCCTTCGAGGTCTGCCAGCAGCTCGGCGACGCGCCGGATTACCTGGCCATCCCCGTCGGCAACGCCGGCAACATCACCGCCTACTGGAAGGGCTTTGTCGAGTGGAAACAGGCCGGCCAGGTCGCCAAGACCCCCAAGATGATCGGTTTCGAGGCCGAAGGCGCCGCTGCCATCGTCTTTGACCGGGTCATTGAAAAGCCGGAGACGGTGGCGACGGCCATCCGCATCGGCAATCCCGCCTCCTGGCAGGGCGCTGTCGCGGCGGCCCGCGACTCGGGCGGCTTTATCGACTATGTGACTGACGAAGAGATCCTCGAAGCTTACCGTCTGCTCGCTTCCCAGGAAGGCATCTTCTGCGAACCGGCGTCGGCCGCTTCCCTGGCCGGCGTGATCAAAAAGCGCAAGGCTGGCGTGCTGCCTGAAGGGGCAAAAATCGTTTGCGTCCTCACCGGCCACGGCCTGAAAGACCCTGACAATGCGATCAAAACGGTGTCCGGCGGCCCGATCATGGTGCCGGCCACAGAAGAGGCTGTTCTGCGGGAGGTTTTTTAACCATGCTAGAAGCCGCCTCTCCCACGGTGCGGGTGATCGTCCCGGCGACGACAGCCAACTTGGGGCCTGGTTTTGACACCCTGGGCATGGCCCTGGACCTATATAACTATGTGGAACTGACAGAAACGAGCGAGGGCTTTGTCGTCGACGTGGAAGGGGAGGGCGCTGCCAGCATCCCCCGAAACGAGACGAACATCGTCTTGCGGGTCATCCGGCAGGTATACAACCTGGCCGGGCGGACGCCAGCCGGTTTGCGGCTCAAACTGATCAACGAGATCCCCGTCGCGCGAGGTCTCGGCTCATCGGCGGCGGCCCTCGTTGGCGGCGCCGTGGCAGCCAATGAGCTCTGCGGCAACCGGCTCAGCGACCAGGAGATCCTGGAGATCGTCACCGGCTTTGAAGGCCACCCTGACAACGTGGCGCCGGCGCTCTTCGGCGGCGTCGTCGTCTCGGCCATGATCGCCGAAGGCGACCGGACCGAAGTGGTCAGCCGCAAGATCCCGCCGCCCTACGGGATGCGCGCCATCGTCGCCATCCCTGATTTTCCCCTGGCCACCAAGAAGGCGCGCAACGCCTTGCCGGCGCAGGTGCCCTTCAAAGACGCCGTCTTCAACGTGTCCCGCACCAGCATGGTTATCCTGGCGTTCATCCACAACGATTGGGACTTGCTGGCGAAGGTGATGGAAGACCGCCTCCATCAACCTTACCGGGAACCGCTCATCCCTGGCATGGGCGATGTCTTCACCGCGGCCCGGGAGGCGGGCGCACTGGCGGCTGTCCTGAGCGGCGCCGGTCCGACGCTGATTGCTTTCGCCCGGGAGAACACGGCGGAAGTGGCCAAGGCGATGGAAGAAACCTTCGCCCGCCACGGCGTTGCCTCTGTGACGAAAGAATTAAAACCCTGCGCTGTCGGCGCAAAGGTGATATAATCGGCCCCCTCGATTGACCACAGGGATCGACAACAGGGACGACAAAATGAGAGAACCCTGCCAAGCAGCGACTGGATATAATGTACTACAGCGCAAACAATGCATTTTTTCTTCGAGACGAATCTCAATGTCTCAACGATCTTTGGATTGAGTAAGGAAGTGAACCGAGTTGGCCATCGTTGTACAAAAGTTCGGGGGATCCTCTGTCGCCAATCCCGAACGGATCATGCGGGTCGCCCGCCGGGTCGTAGAGACGAAAGCGGCAGGCAACCAGGTTGTAGTGATCGTGTCGGCCATGGGGGACAGCACCGATGACCTGATCGATCTCGCCAAACAGATCACGGACAAACCGAAGGCCCGCGAAATGGACATGCTCCTGGCCACAGGGGAACAGGTGTCGATTGCGCTGCTGGCCATGGCCATCGATAAGCTGGGTCAGCCTGTCCTTTCCCTGACCGGTCCGCAGGTGGGCATCCTGACGGAACACGTCCATGGCAAGGCAAAGATCCTTGATGTCAACCCTGAGCGGCTCCGCCAGGAACTTGACGCCGGCAACATTGTCATCGTCGCCGGTTTCCAGGGCGCTACGGAGACGGGCGAGATCACCACGCTGGGACGCGGCGGCTCTGATACGACGGCGGTGGCCGTAGCGGCGGCACTAAAAGCGGATGTGTGCGAGATTTTCACCGACGTGGACGGCGTCTATACGACCGACCCCCGCGTTGTGCCCAATGCCCGCAAGCTCAACCAGATCACCTATGACGAGATGCTCGAACTGGCCAGCCTGGGCGCTCAGGTGCTCCATCCACGCTCCGTCGAAGTGGGCAAGGAATACAACGTGCCCATCCACGTGCGGTCCAGCTTCAATCACAATCCCGGAACCATCGTGCAGGAGGTCGTTGACGAAATGGAAAAAGATATGATGGTCAGAGGCGTTGCCTATGACCTGAATGTGGCGAAAATCGGACTCTTTGACGTCCCCGACAAGCCGGGAGTGGCTTCCATGCTCTTCAAGGCCCTGGCTGACCGGAGGGTCAACGTGGACATGATCATCCAGAGCGCCATGCGCGACGAGCAGAACGACATCGCCTTCACCGTCGGCAAGGACGAATTGGAGCTGGCCGTCGAGGTCGTCAAAGAGGTCAACGAGGCCATCGGCGCCGGCGGACTCACCTTTGACGCCAACCTGGCCAAGGTTTCTATCGTCGGCGCTGGCATGGTCAGCCGCCCCGGCGTGGCGGCTATGATGTTTGGAGCGCTCGCTGATGAGGGCATCAACATCGACATGATCGCCACCTCGGAGATCAAGGTTTCTTGCGTCGTCAGCGCTTCCGACGCCAAGCGCGCCGTCCAGGCCATCCACAAGACCTTCGAATTGGAAGGTGACATGGCGGCCAATGACGAGGGATTCAAGGCAGGGTAAGCGCTGAAAGGCTTTTCCGTCTTTTCTTGAAGGGTAAAGGGGCGACCATTGTCATCAACACCGTATGTCCATTCAATACCAGTTGTCTTTTGTATGAGTTCCGGCGTCAAGGGAAAGCCTAATGCCGGACATTCAACAAGGAGGGACTGGCAGTATGCAACAACAAGGACAACATGTCTACGGCTCACCAGGGAACGCCTTTGGAGCCAATCTGGGCGCCGGTATGGGCGGCGCGATGGCAACGGGCGCCACGACAGGGATGGGCATGGGGATGAACGTGGGTGGCGGTGGGCAGCAACAGTTTGGCGCCCATGAGGTATTGATGGTCCATGAAGTCCTTCAAGATACGATCAATGGGATCAACAAGTTTGAACTCTTCCGTCCCCATGTGAAGGATTCGCAACTGGCCCGGATTATGGATAACCAAATCCAGTTCATGCGCACCTGTTACCAGAATACGGTTAACTACCTCCATCACAAAGGGCAAACCAGCGCCGTCCCCTACCGGATGCCGCGCACGTCTAGTCCCGCTTACGGGTTGCGCAATCCTCAACCGCAGGAGCCGAACACCTCGGTGAACCAGATGGACGACCGGGATGTGGCTTCGGAGATGCTGGGGAGCGCCAAATGGTCGGCCATGCTCCATACCCAGGCATCCCTCGAATGCGCCGATCCGACGCTGCGGGCGATGATGGTCAGCGGTGCTCAGTCGTGCATCAACAAGGCTTATGAGGTATTCCAGTTCATGAATCAGCGCGGCATGTATCAGGTGCCGACCATGCCGGATAAGACGACGAACAACTTCCTCAACGCCTACCAGTCGCCTCAGGGTGGAATGGGGATGCAGATGCAAATGCAGTAGGCCCTCTGGACGATCGACTCGCAAAATGAAAGGTTCCCGAATGCCCCGGAAAAGTGATGTTGACGCTTCGCCGGGGTGTTCGCTTTTTAAAAGACGGTTGCTATTTGACGCAAACCCGAGTTCATCGCTGTTCATTTTGCAAGGGACGGTTATCATCCAGAGGCAAAAAGGTGAATAACATTTAATCAGAAAAAAGGGGACAAAGGGGGTGCCCTCTTGAGCGTCATCGAGGCCTATGAACAGCACCTCAACCCGGCTGCAGCTCGCCTCTTTCGCTTGATGGGGATGGGTTCCACGGCGGTGCGGGCGGAGGGGTGCTTCGTCTACGACGACGAGGAGCGTGAATATGTAGACTTTTTGGGCAATTTCGGCGTCCTCAGCCTGGGTCACCGCCATCCCCGGGTGATTGCCGCCGTCGTGGAACAGATGAAGGGACTGACGCAAACGGCGCGGTTCCTCCTGGACGGGCCGACGGTGCGCCTCGCCCGAAGACTGGCACAGATCACGCCGGGCGATCTGCAGTATTGTTTTTTCGGCAATTCCGGCGCTGAGGCGGTGGAGGCGGCCATCAAGATTGCGCGCTTAGCGACAGGGAAAAGCGGTTTCCTTGCAACGGTCAACGGCTTTCACGGCAAGACCTTCGGCGCCTTGAGCGTTTCGGGGCGAGAGACCTTCCGAGCGCCTTTTCGCCCTTTGCTGTCCCCGGTGATCCATGTCCCTTTCGGCGATGCCGCTGCCCTGGAGCGGGCGCTCGCCGAAGATCAGGACATGGCCGCTTTCATCGTCGAGCCGATCCAGGGGGAGGGCGGTGTGAATGTGCCCCCTCAGGGGTACCTCAAGGAGGCGGAATTCCTTTGCCGTCAGGCGGGGGTGCTCCTGATCGCCGATGAGGTACAGACAGGCCTTGGCCGTACGGGGAGGCTCTTTGCCTGTGAAGAAGAGGGCGTCGTCCCTGACCTGCTCTGCCTGGCCAAGGCGCTCGGCGGCGGCGTGATGCCCATCGGCGCCGTGGTCGGTCGTCCTGCTGTCTGGGAGGCGCTTTTTGACCATCCTTGGCTGCATACGAGCACCTTCGGCGGCAATCCCTTGGCTTGCGCCGCCGCCCTGGCTGCTGTTGAGGTGACTCTCGAAGCGGATCTCATGGGGCAGGCCCGTGAAAAAGGGGAGTGGCTCATCGGACGGCTGCGGGAACTGGCGAGCCGGTATGACCGGGTAATCGCCGACGTGCGTGGCAGGGGGTTGCTCGTTGGGATGGAACTGGCGAAGGAAGGCGCTGGAGGACTGATCATCAGCCGGATGGTAGAGGAGCGGATCATCGTCGGCTATACGCTCAACAATCCACGGGTGATCCGTCTGGAACCGCCCTTAAATGTACCCTGGGCGGTTTTGGAGCGGGTAGTCGCCGTGCTGGAAGGGGCGGTTAGGGAAGCCGATGGCGCCATCGATGATCTGTAAGTGTGATTTCGTCCTTTGCTCGATAGGATGGCCTGAGTCGTTTATTCTCGGGACGCCTACATAATGCGGATTCGCTAGAGAGATGCGCTGCTACCGAAAAGAGGGGAATGGAGAGGAGCGATTCCCATGCCCTATGTGGAGGAAGACCTGCGGATCGAGGGGCCTGTGCACCGTGTGTACGGGTTGGCCAGCCGGATGGAGGATTACCCGCTGTTCATGGCCGATGTTCGCTCCGTCCAAATCGTCGAGCGCGGCGAGGGCTATACGGTGACAGTCTGGGAGACTGATGCCGACGGGCGGATCTTCCGGTGGCGCGAACGAGACGAGTTTTACCCCGAAGAGGGGAGGATCGCCTACCGGCAGATCAGCGGCGATCTGAGACGCTTTGAAGGGGAATGGCGATTCCAGGCTTGTGATGCCGGTTGCCTGGTGACCTTGACGGTTGACTTTGATCTGGGCATCCCCATGTTGTCACCTCTGTTGCATCCCATTCTGGTGAAAAAGGTGAGGGAGAACGCCCGTGCCATGCTTCTGGCGATAAAGGAAAAAATCGAGGGCTAGAAAATTCAAAGAAAGATCAGGGAAAACATCCCGCCTAACCAAGGTCTCAGACTAGAGATTTTAAGTGAATCATTGTCGAGGCGTTGACTTTCCGGCAAAAAGCTTCCACGAAAGCCTTACAAACCTTAGTAGATTGTCGGCCTTTGTTTTTTTTTATTATCCAGACATCTACTAGGGCAGGATTTTGACAGGTATGCTAGAATTATAATATCGCTGCCGGCCGGAAAGGGGTGTTTTTCGTATGTCAATTCGAATGTGGGAGTCCATCCTGCCTGAGTTGTCGAAGGTGCGGGCCCGTCTGGATGACCGGATGCCTGGCATTTCAAAACAGCACCTTCGCTTCATGGGACTGGGTTCCTATGATGTGAACAAGATGTTTCCGGCCATTCTGGTGCTGCTCACGGCGCGTATGTTCGGCGCTCCCAGCCAGCAGGCCAACTGCTTGGCAAGCGCTATCCAGTTTATCCAGACAGGAACCGATATTCACCGGACGATTCCCGATGAAGGAAGGGGCCTTCGCAACCTGGAAAAGGCGACGATTCCTTTTTCCGTGCTTGTTGGCGACCTTTACTACTCCCAGTTCCTCTCCCTTCTCTGCGAAGGGGAACTGTTGGAGTATCTGCCGCGCATCTCCCGGACGGTCTGCAAAGTCCATGAGGGCGGTGTCATCCGGAAAGAGCTGGTTGAACCGGGATTCGCCACCGATGAGCATATCACGTCCATGCGTGAGATGGAATTTGCCAGTCTGCCTGCGCTCGCCTGCCGGGTGACCGGTGAAATCTATGGCGCGACGCCGAGACAGCTTGCCGCTTTGGAACAGTTGGGACGAGCTGTCGGCCTGTTGGCCGGTTGCCGATTCGTAGCGGCCACGTCCGATGAGGCTGTCGAATGGATGGATGAAGCGATGGATGCGCTGCGCACGCTTCCCCAAGGCGCTATGGCCGAGGCGTTCCGGGTGCTGCTGTCCCAGTTGCATGGCGGCGTTCGGAATGACGGCTTGAAGCTGCCTCTGGAAAAGTCGTTGCTAGAAGGCATCGTGAAGCCCAGAGTGGTTGTCGTGTGAACAAAGAAAAGGCTCGATGAGGCCGCCGGTTTGTCCGGCGGCTTTTCGACGTTTCGCCGAACACCGAAAACGAAACATAAGGCCTGCAACGGAGAGGCCTGTACGGCGCGGTTGTAGCGATTATTTCGTTGAAGAAGCGCCTCCGGTAATATAAAATAGCGGAGGAAGCGCAAGCTAAAGAACACAGCAAAAGGAAGGCGTGTGTTGACATAATGGCGGAGGAGTTCCGGTCTGCGGAAGAGAAGGAGCGGTTTATCCAATCCACCTTTTCCGCCATCGCCGCCCGTTACGACTTGATGAATCAGGTGATGACCTTTAATTCCGACACCCGCTGGCGGCGAAAAGCGGCGACCTTGTCCCAACTGCCTGTCGGCGGCGCTGGTCTTGATGTCTGCTGCGGCACGGGGGAGTTGGCCCAAGCCCTGGCGGAGCGGGTCGGCGCGCGAGGTTCTGTTGTCGGCCTCGATTTCAATGCCGACATGCTGGCCGTGGCGCGGGAGAAGCAGCGAGAAGGCAAGCTCGCCCGACAGATCGAGTTTATCCAGGGAAACGCCATGGAATTGCCTTTTCCCGACAACCGCTTTGACGCGGCCACCATTGGCTTTGGCCTGCGCAATGTGCCCGATTTTCGCCAGGTCCTTCGGGAGATGACGCGGGTCGTCAAGGTGGGCGGCACTGTTGTATCGTTAGAGACGTCGAGGCCCCAGTCGTGGCCGATGAAACCACTCCACGGCTTTTATGTGGACAGGCTGGTTCCCGTCATCGACCGACTGTCGGTGGGGCAGCGCGGTCCCTACGCCTGGCTGGCCCGGTCGGCTCAGGCCTTCCTCCCCCAGGAGGAGTTGAGCGCCGTTTTCCGGGAGGTGGGCCTGACGAAGGTTCGCTATCATAACCTCTTCGGCGGCGTTGCCGCCATCCACGTCGGTTTTAAACCGGATACGTCAACCCATTGACCCCCACCTGTGCCGGAGAGTCGTCCTGCCGTTTTTGAGGGCGATTTCTCCGTTTTTCGTTGTCTGCCCGAAAAAACGGGGGAAGCTACCATTATAGCGGTTATGAACATAAGCGGCGCTTCCCTGTGGGAAGAGGAACCGCAGGGAAGCGAACATAAGAGGAGGAATTGCGCCTTGGCTTTTCGCGACATCCGTGAGTTTATCGATGAACTGGAGAAACGGGGCTGGCTGAAGCGGATCACGGCTGAAGTTGACCCCTACCTGGAGATAGCGGAGATCACCGACCGGGTAGGCAAGCAGGGCGGTCCGGCCTTGCTCTTCGAAAACGTGAAGGGATCGGATATGCCCGTCCTGACGAACACGCTCGGCTCTTATGAGCGGTTGCACCTGGCCATGGGTGTCAACAACCTCGACGAGATCGGCGACGAGATCATGAGCTTTTTACAGGTGCCGGATGTGTCGGCCTCTTCCTTCTTCGACAAGCTGAAAGCCCTGCCGAAGCTGGCCCAGATCGGCAACTTTTTGCCGAAGACGGTGCGCACCGGTCCGATGAAAGAGGTCATCGACCATGAGCCCGACCTGACGAAGATCCCCGTGTTGACGACCTGGCCCGACGATGGCGGTCCCTTCGTCACGCTGCCCATGGTCTTCACGAAAGACCCTGTCACAGGCAAGCGCAACGTGGGCATGTACCGTATGCAGATCTATGACCGCAACACGACAGGCATGCACTGGCACCTGCACAAGCAGGGCGCCCAGCATATGGCCGACGCAAAAGGCAAGTCGAAGCGGATGGAAGTGGCCGTGGCGCTCGGCGGCGACCCCGTCCTTTCCTATTCGGCCACGGCGCCGCTGCCGCCGGGGATCGATGAGATGCTGCTGGCCGGCTTTTTGCGCAAGAGCCCTGTCGAGATGGTCAAGTGCGAGACTATCGACATTGAGGTGCCGGCCCATGCTGAGATCGTCCTCGAAGGGTACGTCGACCCCGATGAACTGCGCTGGGAAGGCCCTTTTGGCGACCATACGGGCTACTACTCGCTGGCCGATTATTACCCCGTTTTCCATGTCACCTGTGTGACCCACCGAAAAAACCCGATTTACCCGGCGACTGTGGTGGGCCGTCCGCCTATGGAGGACAGCTACCTGGGCAAGGCGACAGAGCGCATCTTCCTGCCGCTGATGAAGCTGGTCCTGCCGGAAGTGGTCGACATGAACCTGCCCTGGGAGGGCGGCTTCCACAACCTGGTCGTCGTGTCGATCAAAAAGAAATACCCCGGCCACGCCCGCAAGGTTATGTGCTCTCTTTGGGGCATGGGCCAGATGATGTTCGCCAAGACGATCGTCGTTGTCGACGAGGATGTGAACGTCCAGGACATGAGCGAGGTCTGGTGGCGGCTGTTTAACAACATCGACCCGCGCCGGGACATCATGTTCGTCGACGGACCTGTGGACGCCCTCGACCATGCGGCGCCGCTGCCTCACTACGGCTCCAAGATGGGCATCGACGGCACCCGCAAGTGGAAGTCGGAAGGCCATACCCGCGAGTGGCCTGAGGTGATGGTCATGTCACCGGAGGTGCGTGAGCGGGTGGCGAAACGTTGGAAGGAATATGGCCTTGACTAATTCAACAAGCGCTTTGGGACGGGTCGGCACGTTCCTGGAAATGATCAAGTTTGAACACACCATCTTCGCTCTGCCCTTCGCCTATATGGGTGCGCTGTTGGCCCAGATCCGTGTCCCCGACTGGCCGGTCCTCTTCTGGATCACCATGGCCATGGTGGGAGCGCGGACGGCGGCGATGACTTTGAACCGGCTCATCGACCGCCACATCGACCGGAAAAACCCGCGCACCGCCAGCCGGGCCATGGCCCGGGGGATCATCGGCGTTGGGGAAGCCGGGGTCTATGTGGCCATCAGCTTCGCTCTCCTGCTGTTTTCTGCGGCCATGCTCAACTCGACGGCGTTGCTCCTGTCACCGTTGGCCGTCTTTGTGCTCGTCCTCTACTCCTACACGAAACGGTTCACCTGGGCCTGCCACTTCGTCCTCGGCCTGGCCTTGGGGGCTGCGCCGATGGGCGCTTGGATCGGCGTCAACGCCGCCGTCGACCCGCCGGTCGTCGTGCTGGCCTTCGCCGTGCTCTTCTGGTCGGCCGGTTTCGATGTCATCTATGCCTGCCAGGACGCCGACTTTGACCGCGCCCAGGGGCTCCATTCGATTCCGTCTCGCTTTGGGATCGCTAGGGGATTGCTGATCTCGCGGTTGCTCCATGTGCTGGCGCCAGTGCTGTTGCTGTCAGTCGGGTTGATGCTCGGTCTGGGGACCTTCTACTATGTCGGTGTGGCCATCTCGGCGGCATTGCTCATCTATGAACATACCCTGGTGTCGCCCCATGACCTGAGCCGCCTTGACGCCGCTTTTTTCGCCATGAACGGCTACATCAGCATGACCATGTTTCTGTTTACCTTATTGGATATCTTTTTTTAACGGGGTGAGATAGGTGGAAGACTTCTTTTCCCACAGCCCGCTGGCCGACTTGATTCCCAAGGTGCAGGCAGGGGAACGCCTGTCCAAGGAAGAGGGGTTGCGCCTCTTTGAGTCGAATGACCTGCTGACCATCGGCTACTTGGCCGATCTAGTCCGCCGCCGCAAAAACGGCGACAAGGTCTACTTCATCAACAACCGCCACATCAACCCGACCAACGTCTGTGTCAACCGCTGCAAGCTTTGCGCCTTTGGTGTCGACAAGGGCACCGAGCGGGCCTACCTGATGGACCTGGAGACGATCGAGGACAAGGTCCGTGAATCCCTGGCGTCCAAACCATCGGAGATTCACATCGTCGGCGGTCTCGACCCTGATGTGCCCTTCCAGTTCCAGGTGGACATGCTCCGGCGGGTCAAAGCGATCATGCCCGATACGATCATCCAGGCCTTTACGGCGGTCGAAATCGATTTCTTCGCCGATCAGACGGGCAAACCGGTGCGAGAGGTCCTGGAGATCCTCCGCGAAGCCGGCTTGGACTCCCTCCCGGGTGGCGGCGCTGAGGTTTTCAGCCCCCGTGTCCGCGAGAAGATCTGCCCGAAAAAGATCCCCGGCGATCGCTGGCTGGAGGTGCACGGCGAGGCCCACAAGCTGGGCATGAAGACGAACGCCACCATGCTCTACGGACACATTGAGACGCTGGAGGAACGGGTCGACCACCTCATCCGTCTGCGGGAGCAGCAGGACAAGACGGGCGGCTTCCTGGCCTTCATCCCGCTGGCCTTTCATCCGAAAAATACGGAACTGGAAAACATGGGCCTCTCCCGCACGACCGGCTATGATGACCTGAAGGTGCTCGCCGTGGCCCGGCTGATGCTTGACAACTTCGACCACATCAAGGCCTTTTGGATCATGGTCGGTCCGAAGCTGGCTCAGGTGTCCCTCGCCTTCGGCGTCGACGACATCGACGGCACAGTCGTTGAGGAGAAGATCACTCACGCCGCCGGCGCGGAAGCGGGTATGGTCATGACCCGCCGCGAACTGGTCGCCATGATCCGCGCCGCCGGGCGCATTCCCCTGGAGCGGGACACCCTCTACAATGTCGTGCGCAGGGAGTTTTAGCGATGATTCGTCTGGGACGCGTTGACTATTTGAATGTGCTGCCCATCTACTACGCTTTTGAATCGGGCGCTGTCCCCTTAACGGCCGACTTCGTCCGCGGCGTTCCGGCCCTTTTGAACGAAAAATTCCTGACGGGGGAACTGGATATCACGCCCATCTCCTCTATCGCCTATGCCGGACAGCCCCAGGCTGGCTGGGTGTTGCCCGATGTGTCGATCAGCGCCGATGGGCGGGTGGCTTCCATCCTGCTCTTCACGCGCCGGCCGGTGCGGGAACTGAGTGGGGAGACGCTGGCCGTGACCACTTCGTCAGCCACCTCGGTGGCGCTCCTGAAAGTCCTCCTGGAGCGCCATTACGGCATCCGCTGCGCCCTGTCTCCCCAACCACCCGAGCTGACCTCGATGCTGGCCGAACATCCGGCAGCCTTGCTCATCGGCGATGACGCCTTACAGGCGGCGGAGACATTACGGCAAGGCGGACTGGGCGGGCTGGGGCTCCATGATGTGATTGATCTGGGGCTCATCTGGAAGGAAATGACGGGCCTGCCTATGGTCTACGCCCTCTGGGCCATCCGCCACGACTACGTGAATCGTCACAGCGGCGAGATCGACCGGGTGGCCGAAGCCTTCCGCCAGGCCCGGGCATGGTCGGACAAGAACCCCCAGGAGGTGCTTGTCGAGGCTCGGCGGCGCTGCGAATTTCCGATGGAACTGCTGCAGGACTACTTTCGGACGATCCGCTATGATCTGGACAACCTCTATCAGCATGCGGCGGAGACCTTTTTTGCCGAAGCGGCGAAGGTCGGCGTCCTGCCCTCGCCGGTGAAATTGAAGGTGTGGGGTCAAGATGAAGGGTAACGAAAAAGCGGATGCCTTGCCGCGAGAAAACGCTGGCGCGCAAGGAGAGTTCGGCGAGCGAGCAAATCGATCGCAAGGCCTTGGCGCAGGAGGTTCGGATTGGCGAAAAATCCTGCAAAAAGCCCGCCGCGGCGAGCGGCTCAGCCTCGAGGAGGGCGTCATCCTCCTTATCGAGGCGGACCTGCTTCCCTTGGGCGCTGTCGCCCGGGAGGTCAGTGAGCGGTTGCACCCTGACGGCCGGATCACCTTCGTCATCGACCGCAACATCAACTACACCAACATCTGTGTCACCGGTTGCCGCTTCTGCGCCTTCTACCGTCCCCCGGGTCACCCGGAGGGCTATATCCTTTCCCGGGACAGCCTCTTCCAGAAGATCGAAGAGACTGTCGCCGTCGGCGGCACCCAGATCCTGATGCAAGGGGGCATCCATCCCGACCTGGGGCTTGAGTGGTTTGAGGACCTCCTGCGGGCGATCAAGGCCCGTTTTCCCATCCACATCCACTCCTTTTCGCCGCCAGAGATCGTCTTTCTGGCCGAAAAAGAGGGCCTTTCCCTGGAGGCGGTCATCAGCCGGCTCCATGCCGCCGGGCTCGATTCGATCCCGGGCGGCGGCGCGGAAATCCTCGATGACCGGGTGCGTCAGGCGATCAGCCCCCGCAAGATCGGATGGCGGCGTTGGATGGACGTGATGCAGGCAGCCCATCGCTTGGGTTTGCACACGACGGCTACGATGATGTACGGCTCTGTGGAGAGCCCTGAAGAGCGGGTCAAGCACATGGTTCGGGTGCGGGAGGCCCAGGATGAGACAGGCGGCTTTACGGCCTTTATTCCCTGGAGTTATCAGCCCGATCATACCGATTTGGGAGGAACGGGCACGACCGGTGTCGAATATCTAAAAACTCTTGCCCTTTCTCGACTGATGCTTGATAATGTTCCCAACATCCAGGCATCTTGGGTCACCCAAGGGGCGAAGATGGGTCAGGTGGCCCTCGCTTTCGGCGCCAACGATTTTGGCGGCACCATGCTGGAAGAAAACGTCGTACGGGCCGCTGGCGTAAGGCACCGCGTCCCGATGGAGGAGATCCTGCGGGCCATCGGCGATGCAGGCAAACGTCCGGCCCAACGAGATACCCTGTACCGGATGATCCGGGAGTTCTGAGGAGGCGACCGGCCCCGATGACGGAAACCAACCATGAAGAAAAAACGATGCCTTTGACAGAACACCTGGAAGAGCTGCGGACGGTGCTGATCTGGGCATTGATCGCCGCACTGGCGGGCACGGTTGTCGCTTATAACTGGAACCAGGAACTCATCGCCTTGCTGACAAAGCCGATGGGCGACTTGGGGATCAAACCCGTCATCGTTCGACCGGCGGAAGGTTTTTTTGCATCGGTGAAAGTGTCCTTTTTTGCGGGACTGATCGTCGCCTCGCCGGTTATCCTGTGGAAAATCTGGTCTTTTGTCATGCCTGCCCTCTATCCCCATGAGCGCAAGTGGGTCTACATCATCCTGCCCATCTCGGTCCTTCTCCTGGTCTCCGGCGTCGTCTTCGCTTTTTATACCGTATACCCCATCGGGGTGACCTTCCTGATCACCTTCGGCGACTTCACACCCATGATCTCCATCAGCGAGTACCTCTCTTTCGCCCTTTGGTTCATTCTCCCCTTTGGCATTGTCTTTCAGATGCCCCTGGTGATCATGTTCCTCGTTCGCATTGGGATTGTCGATCATCACTTTCTGGCCAAGTACCGCCGGTACGCCGTCTTGGTCATGTTCGTCGTTGCGGCCGTCTTTACGCCGACGCCGGATGTGATCTCACAGACCCTGATGGCGGCGCCCATGTACCTCCTCTACGAGATCAGCATCTGGATCGCCCGCTGGATCCGCCCGAAAAAAGCAGCCGAGGCGGAGACGCTGGTCAAGGCGCCCTGACAAGGCATTCCCTAGAGGAAACGTAATTGATCAGCAAGGGATAACATAACAGCATCTAAAAAAGCGAACCCGCGTGGTCTCGCTTTTTTTCATCCCTGTTATGCCGGATTCGCAAGTGAGTAGGGAGCAAAATCCAAAGTATGCTATAATCACAGTACAAAGAGTCTGGACTACCGATAATGCCCGGCATCGGATCCGGTTGAAGGATGGAACAAGAAAGGAGTCGACCGATGAGAGTAGAGTGGACGGACGAGTTGTCCATCGGAATTGGCATCATTGACGATCAGCACAAGAAACTGGTGGAACGGGTCAACGCCTTTGTCGACGCGGTGGAATGCCGGGACGCCCGCAAGATCGAAGAGACAGTCAATTACCTGATCGGGTATACGATCCAACACTTCGGCGCTGAAGAACTGATCATGCTCCGCAATGGATACGATGATTTTAAACGGCACCGGGAAGAACATAACTGGCTCATCAACGTGATCTATGATGTCAACAAGGAACTGGACACGCAGGGATTGAGCCAGGAGCGACTGGGCGAGATCCGGGAACTGCTCGTCAACTGGATCGTCAATCACATCAAGATCTCCGACAAACGGCTGGGTGAGGCCATCCGGTGACCACCGAGATAGTTGAGGTGAACCCCATGAAGGACATTATTCGCGATATGAGCGACTTTCATCTTGATGTGCTACGGGAAGTGAGCAACATTGGCGCCGGGAATGCGGCTTCAGCCTTGTCGCGACTGCTGGGCAAGCCGGTCGACATGAAGGTCAACCGGGTCATTCCTATGCCCTTCAACGACGTGACGGAGTATGTCGGCGGCGCGGAGAACCTAGTGACGACCGTTTTTTCCCGCATTGAAGGCGATATCACCGGCAACATGCTCTTTGTGATGGGCACCAGCGATGGCAGCGCTCTCGTGCGCGACGTGGCTGGTGAGGCAGGTGACGGGGAGCTTTCCGAGATGGCCCAGTCGGTCCTCCAGGAGGTGGGCAACATCCTCTCCGGCTCTTACCTGACAGCTCTCTCCGAGTTCACCGG
Organism: Heliomicrobium sulfidophilum; assembly: GCF_057715735.1. Lineage (NCBI taxonomy): Bacteria > Bacillati > Bacillota > Clostridia > Eubacteriales > Heliobacteriaceae > Heliomicrobium > Heliomicrobium sulfidophilum. Next base: position 188,803 of record NZ_JBVTZZ010000005.1, on the reverse strand, counting down.
CTTTGAGCTGCGGACGAGCGTGCCCTCACTCTGTATCGATATGGCTGGCGCCATCTTGAGCTTTGGGCTAATGGAGACGGGAAAAAGCAGCGATTTTGCCATCCTCATCGACGCCGAGATCCTTCCTGGAGGGGAAGAAAAAAAGGGTGCCGCTGCGGGGACGTCGGGGCACATCTTCCTGCTGCCCGACCCGGAGTCCTTTGGTCGAATCTTTTTTGCATTGGGAGTACACCGCTATGGCAGTAATTAAAGTCGGCATCGCCGATTCCAACATCGCCAAAGCGCCCGATTCGATCTGTACCCTCGGCCTTGGTTCTTGTGTAGGGGTCACCCTCTTTGATGATACGAGAAAAATCGTCGGCATGGTTCATGTCATGCTGCCGTCGACGGAACTGGCTCGTTCCAGCACCTACAAAAAGGCTAAGTTTGCCGACTCGGGCGTGCCGGAACTGGTCGATATGATGGTGCAAGCCGGTGCATCCCGCGTCCGGTTGAAGGCGAAGATGGCCGGCGGCGCCCGCATGTTCAGCTTTGAAGACAGCGCCAAGGGCATCGGTCTGCGCAACATCGAGGCCTGCAAGGAGGCCTTGCGCAAGCTCGGCATCCCGATCGTGGCTGAGGATACGGGGGGGGGCCATGGCCGGACGATTGAGGCTTTTCCCGATACGGGGGTCCTGGAGGTCAGAACGGTGTCGAAGCCGGTGATCCGGATCTAATTAAGAACGTCGAGAGATATACATAAAGACGGCTAGATGAAGCTAAGGGATTCTCTCCTGAAAAGGGTGAATCTCTTTAGATTTTTAGTGACGGTAGGAAATAGCCGATTTATATAAAGTTTCTGATAATATTTTCTGTGGATTTTAAGCAAAGGAAATGTTAAGACAAATTGTCGAACAAAAACATACATAGAAATTAAGACTAAGAGGTGAACCAAATGCCTGCTTTACCGGATTACTTTAATGACAAATTAAGGGAAGCAGTTTCGCATTTTTTGGAGAACTTTTTCCTTCGTTGGCGATACGGTTGTTGATCCCTTTGCTGGTTCAGCGACGACTCTATTAGCGGCAATGGAGGCAGGAAGAAATAGCATAGGAATCGAGATTGAGCCAAAGTATGCGCGTATGGCCGCGCACCGACTTCGATTAATAGGACACTTATTGGGTCCGTAAGAGGGGTTTCATTTTTTACAGTGACTGCGGGTGACGTAAAGACAGACGTCCGAGAGGAGAGGGGTCTCGCATTCTTTCAGCCCCATCGGGGGATACCTCCCTATACACCGATATTTCGGTTCACAATGGCGAGGCGGCGGTGGTGGCCTCCTATGGACCGCAATACCGTCTCGAACACCAGGCTTTTGACCATCCTCCCCTGGAGCGGCGGTTGAGCGGAAGGGAGTTCCGGGAGGTGAGGGAACAGGCGCGGGAGATCGGACCGCGACTGCATTGGCTGCAATAAAGCGGCGGCTTTCCGTGAAAGGCTGCAAAAAAACGCCCTGCCGCGGGAGCATTGCGGCAGGACGCTAATCTTACGTCTTTTGATTTTTGCTTAAATCTGTTAAACCGACTCCTGGGCAGGACGGTTTGTGCTCGTATCGACACCGCTTCGCTTGATCACGCCGCGCGGGCAGGCGCTGGCGCATTCGCCGCAGCGGATGCAGGTGGCATCGGCGATCGGGGCCGCCTGGGACTCTTTGTAACTGACGATGGGGATCTGCATGGGGCATTTGCGTTCGCAGAGCCGGCATTCCTTGCAGTCTGCGGCGATGGTCATAGCGCCGCTGCGACCGCGCAGGGCAGCCACCCAACTGGACATGACGCCCATGGGGCAGATGACGCACCAGGAGCGGGTCTTGTAGAGGATGCCCAGAACGAGCCCGATGGTCCCCGAGATAATGCCCATGGTGACGAAGACAGAACCGATCTTGTAGACGTCGCCGCCGGTTAGGCTGAGCCGCCAAACAAAGGCGGACATGAAAACGGCGAAGAAGATGTTGCGGGTGTGTTTCGATTTCAGCCAGGCGGGGACAGGTTTTTTCCGGTTGAAACCGAGGAATTTGTCGTAAAGGAGGCCGCGGGGGCAGAGGGAGCCGCACCATTTGCGTCCGTCCGAGGCGGCGAGGATCATGGCTGTGCCCATGCAGAGGGCCATCGCGTAGCCGAAGATGGGATAGTAAAGACCCAGGGAGAGATAGGCCAGCGGGATGAGGAAGGCGATGCTCTTATACTTCTGTTGCACAGGTTATACCCCTTTCTTTTGATGTCGTCGATATTATAGCATCATCAAGCTTGTACTGCATAGGGGTATGGGGTATATTTTTTTAAGAAAAACTTCCCCTGGGGGACCTCAATAGGAGAGGCGGGCCATAAGGAGCTAAGAAAAGAAAAAGCCGGAATGCGCGCTTTTCGCATCCGGCCTTATGGCTAAGGTTACTGCTGGAGCCGTTCCGCGATCACCCGGGCCACATGGACGCCGCTGGCGCTGGCCTGGGAGAGGCCGCGGGTGACGCCGGCGCCGTCGCCAATGGCGAACATGTTGGTGATTTGCGTTTCCAACTGGTTCGTCAGCTTCAAGCGGGAGCTGTAAAACTTCACTTCCACCCCATAAAGGAGGGTGTCGTTGTTGGCCATACCCGGCGCGATCTTGTCGAGGGCGTAGATCATCTCGACGATGTTATCCAGATGGCGCTTGGGCAGGACCAGGCTGAGATCGCCGGGGACGGCTTTTAAGGTCGGCTTGGTGAAGCTCTGGGCGAGGCGGTGCTCATTGGTGCGGCGGCCTTTGATGAGATCGCCGAAGCGTTGGACGAGGACGCCGCCGCCGAGCAGGTTGGAGAAGGAGGCGATCCGCTTGCCGTACTGGTGGGGTTCGTTGAAGGGCTCCGTGAAGCGGTTGCTCACCAGCAGGGCGAAGTTGGTGTTGCGGCTGTGCAGCTTCTCGTCGCGGTAGCTGTGGCCGTTGACGGTGATGATGCCGTCAGTGTTCTCGGCCACTACATAGCCGTAGGGGTTCATGCAGAAGGTGCGGACCAGGTCGCCGTACTGCTTCGTCCGGTAGACCAACTTGGCCTCATAGACCTCGTCGGTGATGTGCTGGAACACCTCGGCTGGGATCTCGACGCGGACGCCCACATCGACCTGATTGTTGAAGAGGGACAAGCCGAGGCTCTTGCACTGGCCGGCAAACCACTCCGAACCGGCCCGACCGGGGGCGGCGATCAGGTAGTCGCATTCGATCTTTTCCGGCTTGCCGATGTCCAGCAGGAAGCCCTTACCCTTTGGGGTGATGGTGGACACGGGCGTCCGGAAAAGGAGTGTGACCTTTTTATCCAGATATTCAAAAAGGGTTTTCAGGATCTGCAGGTTGTTCTCCGTGCCCAGGTGGCGCACCTTGGCATGGAGCAGGTGCAGATCATGGGCCAGGGCCTTTTTGCCGATGCTGCTCTTCTCGGTGCTGAAGAGGTCGGAGGGCGCGCCGTACTGCAGGTTGATCCGGTCCACATAATCGATGAGGTCCATCACTTCCTGGGCCGGCAGGTACTCCTGGAGCCAGCCGCCGAACTCGGTGGTGAAGTTATACTTGCCATCGGAGAAGGCGCCGGCGCCGCCGAAACCCCGCATGATGTCGCAGGGGTTGCATTTTACGCAACGGGACGATTTTTTTTCAGCGATGGGGCATTTCCTCGCATAGATATCGCTGCCTGCTTCGAGGATGATCACGCGGGCAGTCGGGCATGTGACGACAAGTTCGTAGGCTGCGAAAATGGCGGAAGGTCCGCTACCGATGATGGCCACATCATACTTGTTCATCTGAACAAATCCCCTCGCGTATTTACTCGGCTATTGGCAAACCACCGGATATTATACGAGACGGGATGAAAAAAGTAAATGACCAATTGTACAAGTTTAGCATAATGATACTTCCAGGGGAGCATCCGGCGCCACTCAAGGCGCTTGAAAAGGGCAACTTCCGAGAGGGCCGGTGAAAAACGAGAGGATACTGTATTTTTCGAAAATAGGCCTGCCACTTTCTCGTAAAGGCTTGAAATTATTTCTTGGCTGCCCTATAATAAAAGAAAGTTAACACATTCACAAAGTAGTGACCTTGAGAACGGTCGAAATGGGAATAGAGCAGGGAGGCGCAGGAAGATGACGCAAGCGGTAGAAAAATTGTTTCCCACCACGGAGATTGACCCGTTGCTCGTGTGTGTGCACCAACCCCATGAATGTGTCCAGTGCGGTGGCTGCGGGTTCTCGATGCTGGAAATGAAAGTCCCGGCGGAATTGCATTGACAAAAAGCCTCGGCGAAACAAGGGTACTTAAATGCGAAACAAGGAAAAACGCAGGGGGGGAACACCCCCTGCGTTTTAGCTGTTACTTAGGCGTATTTTTTATCACCTTTCTTCCGGCCACCGCGCCAAGAGTTCCCGGAAGAGGGCATAATCCTCCTGGACACGCTGGGCGTATTCCAGAGACCACTCCGTAAGTTGCAAGATGAAGCCCCCGGCGTCACGATCGATGGCCTCGGCGATAGCGTCTTCGCTGTGATGGGGAAGCAGTGACCGTTCCACATCGGCGTCAGCCCGGGCATGGATCTTGGCGGTGATGCGACCCATCAGGGCGACGGTTTCGGCCAAATCGTCGCTATCGGCTACTGCTTCAGAACGCAGCTTTTTTTTATAAGGACAGCGTTGGCGTGCATAAAAGTCTTGGCCGTTGATGGTCAGGTAGCCCAGATAAGGGTCGGCCCGGTGCTGCATCGCTTTTTGGGTTGTCACCACCCGTTTACCCTGGTGATCAAGCAATTGGAAGAATGTCTCCTGGTAAGGGAGAAAACAAGACGGGACCGGCGGGCGCGCAGCCTTCACCTCTAGAACCAGATCGTCGTCATGGCATGCCGCATCCCCCTCGATGAGGAGGTAGTAACGGGCAAGACCGATAGAGGCGGTGCCGGAACCGCTCTTGACGGCTACGTCTTCGATCCGGTAAAAGGCCGGCTGCTCCCGCACATCGTCGTCGACAGTCCTTATGTAACCGGGCCAGGCCTCGGTCAATTCCTTGCGAAGGGTCTCGCTAGCCGGTGCGATCTCTTCACTCACGATAAAACGGTGGGTTCCATCTGCTACGGTGGTGATCCGGTTCAAGAGCTTACGCTCATCCTGTTTCTCAAGTTTTTTCAGCAGTTTTTTGACTGGACCATCACTGTCGCCGGCGTCAAAGGAAACACTGTGGGGAGATTTTTTCCTCCTGGCGTAATCGTCCATGTCTGCCACGTACCCTTCCAGGTAAAGCTTGACGGCTTGGGCGATTTCTTTCTCTTTCAAGTTTCCCATCTGGCCGACCAGAACGATGGAGGCGCCCATGCGCATCAGGTCGTAAAGGTATGAACCCAGATACCCCTCGTCAAAATCGTTCACGTCATAGACGATGTCGCCCTTGCGATCCTGAAAGGCGCCAAAGTTTTCAAAGTGTAGATCCCCCTGGAGCCAGGTCGGCTGCTGCTCGGGGGTGTGGTAGGGGGTGGGGAACCGGGTGGCGTCATAATAGAAAAGACAGGCGCTTCCCCGGTAGAAGCGAAAAACGTTTTCTGTCATCTGGCTGTACTTGTTCCGGCGGTGAACAGGCGAAAGGCCAAGCATCCCTTCGTCGACGATGTCGAAGAGCGCGCTGATCGTCCGGCGGCGTTGATCAAGGCGCATCTCCCTGATCCGGGCGCTAACATCTCGAACAGGCATCGCAGGACTCCTCCTCATGTAAAAGGTCGGGCTAGGATTGTACATTGCTGACTTTTCTTTATAATATATCTTCATTGTAACGCCTGCGCCATGCACTGTCATCTGCTCCTCTTTCAGGCAAAAGGGCCGATTCAGTCGCATGAATCGTTCCAAGTGCCCCCATTGACTACATGAAAAAGCGCCAACAGCGTAAATCACGTTAATATCCCCTATGATCAGAAGCCTACGGTCTCGCGGGCTTTCGCGTTTCAACGGTCTTTTGTCGACTCTTTATCGGTAACTACCTGGGATGAGCGGCAATTGACCCTGCATGGCGAGCAGTAGGCGCGTCTCCACCTCAATCCAGTTGACCAACTGCCACCAGGCGTTGATATAGTCTCTGCGTCGGTTTTGGTAGTCCAGATAATAGGCGTGCTCCCACACATCGACCGTCAGGATAGGGATGGCGCCCCACTGGGTCAGGTCCTGGTGCTTTTCCACCATGAGCACCTCCAAGCGCTGCCAGGCGGGATGCCAGAGGAGCACCGCCCAGCCTGACCCTTCCACATCAGCGGCGGCGGAGTGGAACTGATCCTGAAAACTGCGAAAGTTGCCGAAGTAGGCGGCTACCTGACCGCGCGTATGAGGGCCCGGTTGCCCGCCCCGTCCGGGCGGCGCCATGATGGCCCAGTAGAGGCTGTGGAGGAGATGACCGGAACCGTGAAAGGCCAACTCGCGCTCCCAGTGCTTGATCAGGGAAAAATCGTTCTGCTGGCGCGCCTCAACCAGTTTCCGCTCCGCCTTGTTCAAGCCCTCCACATAGGCCAGGTGGTGGCGGTCGTGATGAATTCGCAAGGTCGCTGCGCCGATCACCGGTTCCAAGGCGTTGTAAGGGTAGGGGAGAGGGGGCAGTTGATGGCCGCCGGGAGGGATCATGAGGTAGGACATAGAACGTCGCCTTCCTTCCTCAGTGGGTCTTTCGCTTTTGAAAGTTTTCAATCTCATGATCAACCATGGTTTCTAGATTGGTTCAGTTTATTGTTACGGAAGGACGTGCGGCGCTATTCCGTAAACCACATTTTCCCGATATGCTGGAAGCGGTTGCGCCATACCAGTAGGATTGCCTCTTCGGGAGGACCGTTGTGTAAGCAGCGGCTTCGTCTTGACCATAGGCGTAGAGAAGGCGGAGTTGTTTAAAAACGTGACTAACTTAAAATGTTTTGTCAAGAAAGCGAGCTTACAGGTCAAAGTAGCGTCTTTCTTTACAGCGCTCGTCCGTTGTGCGATAATACCTTCAAAGAAGCGTTCAGGAGGCCCGGCCATAGGCCTGACCATCGATCGCCGGCCTGTTCCTGCGCCAATCTCTATTGTCATAATCATGTTGCAATCGGGCCATTTTAATGAAAGAACCGGCGTTTTAACCGTCCCCGCGGGCGTTGGCCAGGGAGGTGCTTGGTGGTGGGTTCCTTAGGCGTTCCGGAACTGTTATTGATCCTCGTCGTGGCATTGCTCATCTTTGGGGCGGGAAAGCTTCCCGAGATTGGCAAGTCTCTTGGACGGGGGATCAATGAGTTTAAAAGCGCCGTCAGCAATGATGGGGAAGAGACAAAAGAATTGAAGGGAAAGCCCCCGGTGAAGGGCGATACGCAAGGGGATGCTCCTTCAAAGGACAATTGATCTGTAAGGGCACGTCTCAACCGGCGTGTCTTTATTCATGTTATTGGAGCAGGTGACAGCATGCAGTTTCAATTATTTCATGAGATCCAAGCCGACCTGGCCAAGGTTGAGTCAGAATTGCAAAAATACGTCGACACGTCCCTGCCGACACTGACCGCCGCTTCGAGCCACCTGCTCCATGCAGGCGGGAAGCGGTTGCGGCCGGCCTTCGTCCTGCTGGCCGGAAAGTTTCACAACTATACCATGGGACGGTTGCTGCCCTTGGCAGTAGCCCTTGAACTGATCCACATGGCTACCCTTGTTCACGACGACGTCGTGGACGAGTCGAAGACGCGCCGGGGTCTCCCGACGGTGAGGGCGCGCTGGGGGAACCGCATCTCCCTTCATACGGGGGACCACCTTTTTGCCCGGTCGCTGTTGCTGATCGCTGAACTGAGCGACCCGGCCATGACGGCAGTGCTGGCCAAGATCAGTGTGGAAATGGTGGAGGGCGAGATCCAGCAGATGGAGGCCACTTATGACGTGCATCAGACCTTCCGGGACTACCTGTACCGGATCAAGCGCAAGACGGCGCTTCTGATCGCCGCGTCATGTCAACTGGGCGCCATGGCCGTCAAGGCCGATCCGGCCATCGTGCGGGCGCTCAAGCTGTACGGGCACCACTTAGGGATGGCTTTTCAGATCACCGACGATATCTTGGACATGACGGCCGATGAAAAGGAACTGGGCAAGCCGATCGGATCGGACCTGCGTCAAGGCATCATGACCTTGCCGATCATGGAGGCGTTACGGGAGAGCCGCGATCCAGCGCTTAAAACCCTGGTCGCCAAACGGGACAAGAGTCAAGATGAGGTTTGTCGTGCCATCGACCTGATCAAAGAGACGGGTGCCATCGAGCGCAGCCAGATCATCGCCCGCCTTTTCTTGGACAAGGCAAAGGGAGAACTGGAACGCCTGCCGGCCATCCCAACGCGAGACACCTTGGCAGTGATCGCCGAGTACATCGAAAAGCGGACCTATTAAAACGTGACGGATATCCTGTTTCCCTCCAGGGGGATGTGCTAGAATAGGTTACGTCAAAGTTGAAGGAGTGAGGAAGGTTGGTCCAACCCCAGGAAGAACGGGAGGATATGTCCATGGCCGGCAAAGGGATCGTGGACAGGCTCTGGGACTTTTTCAGTTCCATGAAGCTCGGTTTGTTCCTTCTACTTCTCATCGCTGCGGCATCGATCATCGGCACGTTCATTCCGCAAAAGGCTGATCCCAGGGAATACGGTTCCCTATATTCGCTCTACAACACCCTCGGCTTGACGGACATGTACCACAGCCTATGGTTTATGCTTCTGCTTTTTTTATTGGCCATGAACCTCTTCATCTGCACCTTCAACCGGGCGCCCGGGCTCTGGCGTCTCTTCTCCCAGCCATCGACACAGACCAGCGCCGAAGCCATCGACCGTCTGCCCCAGAAGCTGACGACCGAACAACCGGAGAGTGCTGACCAGTTGGCCGGGGAAGTGGTCCAGCGGTGGCGGAACCTCGGATACCGCGTCCTCTCGGATTCCAAGGACGGAAAACATTACATATATGCGGATCGGGGACGCTTCGGCCTCTGGGGATCCCTGCTCTCCCATGTGGGCATGCTCGTTATCCTTGTCGGCGGGGTTATCGGTCTCTACGGCGGAGAAGAGGGGCAAATGCCGGCGGAAGTGGGCAAGACCTTCCGTCTCGGCGATGTGCCGGGCCTGCCGCGAGAGGAAAACCTGGAGATCCGCGTCAACGACTTCAAAATCATCTATCGGGAAGATGGCAGCATCGCCGACTGGCTCAGCTCGTTGACACTTCTGGACAACGGACGGGAGATCGTGACCAAAGAGATTCAGGTCAACGACCCGCTGCAATACCAAGGCTATAAGGTGTATCAGGCTTTTTGGGGATCGAACATTGTTGCGAAGATCACCTCGAAGAACGACCCGGAGGGACATGCCTATACAGTCCGAGAGGGTGACGCCGTTCCCATCGCCGGGACCGACATGGCTGTCCTTGTCTACAAATACATTCCTGACTTCGACCCGGCATGGGGCATGGTCTCCAAGTCGAGTGAACCGAACAACCCCCGCATCGTCTTTGTCGTCTACAAGGGACGCCAACAGATCGACGCTCGGGCGGCGGAGATCGGCAAGCCGGAAACGATCGCCGGAGGTATGGCTGAGATCACCTTTCCCCAGTACAAGCCTTACACGGGACTTTCCATTCGCCGCGATCCCGGCGTCAATGTGGTCTGGCTTGGTTGCGCCTTGCTGTTGATCGGTTTGGGTCTTTCCTTCTACCTCTTCCACCGGCAAGTTCGGGCAGTCGTAGAAGGACGAGAGGGCAGTAGCCGGCTCCATGTAGGCGGGACGGCCGCCAAAAACAAGATTGCCTTTGCCCGCGAATTTGAGGGACTTATCGAACCATACGGCAGTCCTGACAGAAAAGGAATGGAGGCATGACGACGATGGGCATGGAAGAAAACCTGCTTTTTTACGCCACCTTTGCCGCCTATGGCCTTGCCGCCTTTCTGTATATCTGTTTCATGGTCCTGCGCAAACCGGTCCTGGCTCGTATCGGATTTTACGTGACTGCTGCTGGCGTTGTCGTCAATACAGCAGCCTTGGTTATGCGCGCCATCGTGGCCGGCTATGTGCCCTTGACGAACGGCTATGAATTCCTGCTGGCCTTTTCCTGGGGGATTGCTTTCGTCTACCTCTTTGCGGAGCGGAAGTTTCAGATTCCCATCGCGGGTGCCTTTGTCATCCCCACCGCCTGGTTGCTCCTGGCCTATGTGGCCGTTGATATGGAACCGGCTGAACGGGCTGCCCGGCCCCTCATGCCGGCGCTGCAGTCGAACTGGCTGACGATCCATGTGGCCACGGCCATGATCGCCTACGGCGCTTTCGCCTTTTCCTTCGGCATTGGCATCATGTACCTCTGGAAGGTATCTTCAGAAAAAAGCGGCGCGACGGGAGGCTTTGCCGCCGCTTTTCCTGCTTCCATTAAATTGGACGAGATCGGCTACCGCCTGATCGCCCTCGGCTTTCCTTTTCTTACGCTCTGCATCATCACCGGCGCCATCTGGGCCGAATACGCCTGGGGCCGCTACTGGAGCTGGGACCCGAAGGAGACCTGGTCCTTGATCACCTGGCTCGTCTACGCCGCGTATCTGCACGCCCGCTTCACCTACGGCTGGCGAGGAAGGCGCGCCGCCTGGATGGCGATCATCGGCTTTATGGCTGTCCTGTTCACCTACTTCGGGGTCAACTATTTCCTCAGCGGCCTGCACGGGTACGCCAATTAGAGAAACCGGGCAGAGAAAGGGGCTATGCTGTTGTATCCATTGATGCTAAGGCTGGAGGGTCAACCGTGCCTGGTCGTCGGTGGCGGTCAGGTGGCGGAGAGAAAGATTGAATCCCTATTAGAGGTAGGCGCTCGCGTCACCGTCATCAGCCCGGAGCTTACTCCTGAGATTCAACGCTGGGTGGACGAAGGCAAGCTCCGTTGCCACTTGCGTGAGTACCAGGATGGAGACGCCGCCGGACACATCGTCGTCATCGCCGCCACCGATGTGTCGGCGGTTAACGAGCAGGTCGCCCGCGATTGCTTTCAGCGCAATATCCTGATCAATACGGTCGACATCCCGCCGCTCTGCAATTTCTACGTCCCCGCCGTGGTGCGGCGGGGTGACCTGACCATCGCCATCTCCACCAACGGGGCCAGCCCCGCCATCGCCCGCCGCATCCGGGAAAAGCTGGAGTCGACCTTCGGCGAGGAGTATGGCGAGTACCTGCGGGTGATGAAAAATCTCCGCGAAAAAGTGTTGCGCGAGGTTCCCGACCCGGCACGGCGCAAGGCTATATTTGAGGCCCTGGCCGAGGCGGGACTGCTGGATTGCATCCAAGCAGGCGACGATCAAGCCCTTAAGGAGCGAATCGCCCAGTGTTTATCTTCGTCGTAGGCTTAAACCATAAATCGGCGCCGGTAGAGATCCGGGAGCAGCTATCCTTCCCGGAGCATATCCTTATTGACTCCCTGCGCCGCCTCCACGGGGAACCGGCCATCGAAGGCTGTGCCATCCTGTCGACCTGCAACCGGACCGAGGTCTATGCGGCCACGACAGACATCGAAAAGGGGCAAGCCGCCGTCCGCCGCTTCTTCACCCAGTCGGGCAAACTGGAGGCAGACAAGTTCGCCAGCTTCTTCTACACCCATACCCTCTACGACGCCATCCGCCATCTCTTCCGCGTCGCCGCCGGCCTCGATTCGATGGTGCTCGGCGAGACGCAGATCCTCGGTCAAGTCCGGCGGACCTACCAGGCAGCTTGCGATGCGGGAACCTCGAACGGCGTCCTCAACACCTGGTTCCAGCAGGCGATCACCGTCGGCAAGCGCATCCGCACGGAGACCGGCATTGACCAGCACGCCGTATCTATCTCTTATACGGCTGTTGAGCTGGCGAAACAGGTCTTCACTACCCTGGAAGGGCGCTCGGCCCTGATCCTAGGCGCCGGCAAGATGAGCGAACTCACCCTGACCCACCTGATCGCCAACGGCGTTACAACGGTCCTCGTCGCCAACCGCACCCGCGAACGGGCCGAGGAACTGGCGCGGCGCTGCGGCGGCACGGCCGTCTCTTATGACGAGATCGCCGCAAGGATGGAGGAGGCCGATATCGTCATTTCTTGCACGGCGGCGACCCACTACGTGATCCGCCGCGACCTCGTCGAGCGCGTCATGAACGCCCGTCCGGAACGGCCGCTCTTTTTAATCGACATCGCCGTGCCTCGGGACATCGATCCGGCTGTGGCCACCGTGCCTGATGTGCATCTTTTCGATATCGACGACCTGCACAGTGTCGTCGACCAGAACCTGGCCCAGCGTCAGAAAGCCGCCTCTGAAGCCGAACTGATCGTGGATCAGGAGATCGCCGAGTTTCTCAAGTGGCTCAATTCCCTCTTTGTCGTTCCCACTATCGTCGCCCTAAAAAACAAAGGGGAGGCGATTCGGGAAAAAGAAATGGAGCGAGTTCTAGCGAAGCTCAAGAGCCTGTCCGATAAAGATCAGAAGACCATCGGAGCCATGGCCTCTTCGATCGTCAAACAACTGCTCCATGATCCCATCACCCAGATCCGCCACTACGCGGCCAGCCCGGAAGGGCACCTCTACTCAGAGATCCTGCAAAACCTCTTTTCCCTCGAGATCGCCGGACAGCGGTCCAAAGGCCGCGACGATCAATCTGATAGAAGGAGTCAGCCGTAATGTCAGCACTTCAACGCCCCGTTGTCATCGGAACCCGAGACAGCGCCCTCGCCCTCTGGCAGGCCCACTGGGTGCTTGAACGCCTGAAAGAGCTCTATCCAGAGCAAGCTTTCGAGGTCAAGCACATCAAAACCAAGGGTGACAAGATCCTCGACGTGGCCCTGGCCAAGATTGGAGATAAGGGGCTCTTCACGAAGGAACTGGAAGTGGCCATGCTGAATGGCGAGATTGACATGGCCGTCCACTCCATGAAAGACCTGCCGACCGTTCTACCCGAAGGCTGCACGATCGGCGCCATCTGTGTCCGCGAAGACTGCCGCGACATCCTGATCTCCCGCCATGGCGGCGGCCTGGAAGACCTGCCCCAGGGGGCTAAGGTCGGCACGGCCAGCCTGCGCCGCAAGGCCCAGATCTGGAAGGTACGACCCGACCTGGAACTCGTCGATATCCGGGGCAACCTGCAGACGCGGATGCGCAAGATGGAAGAACAAAACCTCGACGGTCTGATCTTGGCCGCCGCCGGCGTGAAGCGCCTCGGTTGGGCCGAGAAAATCACGGAATACATACCCGTCGACATGTGCCTGCCGGCCGTCGGTCAGGGTTCTGTGGGGATTGAAATCCGCGAGGGTGACGAAGAGATCGGCCGCCTCGTGGGCGCCTTGAATCACGCCGAATCGGCTGTCTGTGTCCGCGCTGAACGGGCGCTGCTTCGCACCTTGGAAGGCGGCTGCCAGGTTCCTATCGGTTCGCTTGGCCGTTTATCGAACGGCCAACTCATCCTCGACGGTGTCGTCGCCTCCCTGGACGGCAAAGCGATTTGCCGCGACCGGGTCGAGGGCGATCCGACTGATCCCGAAGAAGCGGGCGTCCGTCTGGCCGAAAAACTGCTGCAACAGGGGGCCAGAGAGATATTAATCCAAGTAAGACAGGAGACGGATCTGTGATGAAGCAAAAGGTAGGGAAGGTTTATCTGGTCGGCGCCGGACCGGGGGATCCGGGCCTCATCACCGTAAAAGGTCTGGAGTGCATCAAAAAGGCTGAAGTCCTCGTCTACGACCGCCTGGCCGGTCACCGGTTGCTCACCTATGCGCGGCCTGACGCCGAATTGATCTTTGTCGGCAAGGGGCCGGACAAGCATGTCTATAGACAAGAAGAGATCAACGAGGTCCTCAAGGTCAAAGGCCTGGAAGGCAAGATCGTCACCCGGTTAAAAGGCGGCGACCCCTTCGTCTTCGGTCGCGGCGGCGAAGAAGCGGAAGTCCTGCGCGAAGCCGGCGTCCCCTTTGAGATCGTCCCCGGCATCACCTCGGCCATCTCCGTTCCGGCTTATGCCGGCATCCCCGTCACCCACCGCGATTTCACCTCCAATTTCGCCGTCATCACCGGCAATGAGGACCCCACCAAGGAAGACTCGGCCATCGACTGGGCCAAGATCAGCACCGGCATCGGCACCCTCGTCTTCCTGATGGGCATGGGTAACCTGCCCCATATCGCCGCGAAGCTGATGGAACATGGCCGCAGCCCTGAAACGCCGGTCGGCCTGATCCGCTGGGGCACCCGGCCGGAACAGCGCACCCTGACAGGCACCCTCGCCGACATCGCCGCCAAGGCGAAAGAAGCCTGCTTCCAAAATCCGGCCATCATCATCGTCGGTGAAGTGGTCAAACTGCGCGAGAAACTGGCCTGGCTCGAAGAAAGACCTCTCTTCGGCAAGCGCATCGTCGTTACCCGTTCCCGCCAGCAGGCGTCAGCTTTTGCAACCCGCCTTGAAGAACTGGGCGGCGAGCCCTGGGAGTTCCCCACTATCGATATTCAGGAGCCGGAAGATCCCGCGCCGATGGAAGAAGCCATTGCAAAGGTTCACGAATACGAGTGGATCATCTTCACCTCTCCCAACGGCGTGCAGCGTTTCTTTGAGCGCTTTTTCGCCATCGGCCACGACATTCGCGAACTCTGCGGTATCCGTCTCTGTGCCATTGGGCCGCAAACGCGCAAGGAACTGCAGAAGTTCGGCCTGAAGACCGACTTTGTGCCGGAAGAGTACCGCGCCGAAGCGATCATCGAAGGCTTGAAAAAGCTCGACGACTGGCAAGGCCGCAAGGTGCTGCTGCCCCGGGCCGATATCGCCCGCAAGATCCTTCCCGAAGCGCTGGCCTCCTTCGGTGCCCAGGTCGACGATGTGGTCGCTTACCGCACCGTTCGCGGCGGCGGCGATGCCGTCCTGCTCCGCCAGATGCTGCAAGACAAGCTGATCCATGCGGTCACCTTCACCAGTTCCTCGACAGCCCGCAACTTTGTCGACATGCTCGGCGTGGAAGATGTGGCTGAACGCAAAGCCCTGCTCGAAGGCGTGACCATGGCTTCCATCGGTCCCATCACCTCCGACACGATGCGCGAACTGGGATTGAACGTGGACGTGGAGGCTTCTGAATACACCATCCCCGGATTGACGAAGGCGTTGCTGACCTACTGGGGCATCAACGAGTAACTTTTGCGGCAATTATCCGCTTTTGAAAAAAACGCTTCCTACATTTGACGAATTCTGCCCATATTGTCCAACAAATTTATTTAGTTTTTCATTTGATTGAAAAACGGGAGAGGAAGGAACACCATGATCGGAGTAAGTAAACTGCTCTGCGGCGTAGAAAACTTTGGCGACAGCCTTCGTTATGCCCATGGCTCCAAAGGGCAACGCGATGGCGCCGTAGCCGGTTACGGGCCGGTGGTGGCCTGGAACGTGTCCCGGACCTGCAACCTCCACTGCATCCACTGCTATTCCGACTCGGATGAGATCGAATATCCCGGCGAGCTGACCACCAAAGAGGCGCTCAAGTTCATCGACGACCTGGCTGATTTCAATGTACCCGTCCTGCTGCTCTCCGGCGGGGAGCCGCTCATGCGTCCCGACATCTTCGACCTGGTCGCCCATGCCACGAAGCGCAACATCCGCGTCACCTTCTCCACCAACGGCACCCTGATCACGCCCGACGTGGCGAAGGAGATCAAGAAGTACGGCGTTGGTTATGTGGGCATCAGCCTCGACGGCATCGGCGAGAACAACGACAAGTTCCGCGGCAAGAAAGGCGCCTTCGAAGACGCCCTGGCCGGCATCCGCAACTGCCTGGCTATCGATCAGCGCGTCGGCCTTCGCTTCACCATCAACCGCCACAACGTCAACGACATCGAAAATATCTTCAACCTCATCGAAGAGGAGAAGATCCCCCGCGTCTGCTTCTATCACTTGGTCTACTCGGGCCGCGGCAGCAACATGACGGAAGAAGACGTGAACCACGCTGAATCGCGCGCTTTCATGGACCTGCTCATGGAAAAAGCCGTCGACTTCTTCAACCGTGGTTTCAACTGCGAACTGCTCACCGTCGACAACCATGCTGACATCGTCTATCTCTACCTGAAGACCAAAGAGAAGAATCCCGAACTGGCCGAGAAGATCTGGAAGCTGATGCAGCTCAATGGCGGCAACCGCTCCGGCATTGCCTTCGCTAACGTTGATTCCCAGGGCTTTGTCCACCCTGACCAGTTCACCCAGAACCACACCTTCGGCAATGTGAAAGAACGGCCCTTTAAAGAGATCTGGACGGACACCTCCAGCAACCCCATCCTGGCCGGTCTGAAGGACCGCAAGCCCCTGCTCAAGGGCCGCTGCGCCAAATGCAAGTGGCTGAACGTCTGCAACGGCAACTTCCGTCCTCGCGCCGAAGCCGTCACAGGCGACTTCTGGGAGTCCGATCCGGCTTGCTACTTGACGGACAAGGAAATCGGCATCGCCGAGTAACCGGCAGCATGGACGCGATGCTTGTGTGACCTTTACGTGATGTTTTTTGGGAGGGAATCAACGGGATGAAACACATCCTTTCCGGCTACCCCATTCAGCGGCCCCGGCGCCTGCGGGAGAACGCGGTTCTGCGCGATATGGTGCGGGAATTTCACCTTCGTCCGGAAGACCTGATCTACCCGCTCTTCGCCGTTCCGGGGAAAGACGTCGTCAATCCCGTCAGCTCGATGCCGGGCGTATGCCAGCTCTCTGTCGACAACATCGTTAAAGAGGCTGTCGACGCCTACAAAGCCGGCGTCCGGTCGGTGGAACTGTTTGGCATCCCGCCTGAAAAGGATGAGGTGGCCTCTGGCGCCTATGATCCCAACGGCATCGTCCAGGAAGCGGTCAAGGCGGTCAAGGACGCCTGTCCCGAGTTGTACGTCATCACCGATGTCTGCCTCTGCCAGTACACGACCCAAGGCCACTGCGGCATCGTCGACGGCTGCCGCATCCTCAACGACCCGTCCCTCGACTACCTGGCCAGAACGGCTGTCTCTCATGCCGAAGCGGGTGCGGACATGGTCGCCCCTTCTGATATGATGGACGGACGGGTGGGCGCTATCCGCGACGGTCTCGACGAGGCCGGCTTTGAGGGCGTGCCGATCATGTCCTACTCAGCCAAGTACGCCTCCGCCTTCTATGGTCCCTTCCGGGAGGCGGCTGAGTCATCACCCAAGTGGGGCGACCGACGCTCCTATCAGATGGACCCCGGAAACAGCACCGAGGCGCTTCGTGAGACGGCGCTGGATATCCAAGAGGGCTGCGACATCATCATGGTTAAGCCTGGTTTAGCCTACCTGGATATCGTCCGCCGTTTGAAGGAGACCTTCGACCTGCCGGTGGCCATTTACAACGTCTCTGGCGAGTACTCCATGGTCAAGGCGGCTGCGGCCCAGGGCTGGATCGATGAGAAGCGGATCACCCTGGAGATCCTGCTCAGCATGAAGCGGGCTGGAGCGGACCTGATCATCAGTTATCATGCGAAGGATGCGATTCGGTGGATGACTGAGTAATCTGCCGTTTCCTAAGCATAACCTATTGACCTTTGTGTAAAAGCGAGGGGTGTATTGGCTCCGTTCGCTAAGAGCTGCGCGGCGGCTCGCTCGACGTCAAAGCGGGCGCGCCAAACGACTAGGGATGTTCTGCATGTCATGGCGCGCCTTTTCGCTCTGACGTCTCGCTCGCTCTTCGCCGCTCCGCTCAAACCGCTCACTACGCCAATACACCCCAGGCTTTCGTTTACTGAGACATTTGCTCATCATTATTACGGCATTGCTTTATCCGTGTTACGGTTAAACGTTTTACATTAGACAGAAAAACGTTCTGAATTATCCACCGAAAAAGGAGGGGCTCTTCCTTGATTATTTCCTGGAATACAACGAACCAGTGTAATATGTTCTGTGACCACTGCTACCGTGATGCGGGCGCAAAGGCGGATCAGGAGTTGAATACGCAAGAGGGCAAGCAACTGCTTGATGAGATCGCCAAAGCCGGCTTTAAGATCATGATCTTCTCCGGCGGGGAGCCGCTCATGCGGCCCGATATCGTCGAGCTGGTCGCTTATGCCACCTCGAAGGGCTTGCGCTCTGTCTTTGGCACCAACGGCACGCTGATCACCCGTGAATTAGCCCGTGATCTGAAAAAGGCCGGCGCCATGGGCATGGGGATCTCCCTCGACTCGTTGGACAAGAAGAAGCATGACGATTTCCGCCGCTACCCCGGCGCTTGGGATGAAGCGGTTCGCGGGATGGAGAACTGCCGTGAGGAAGGGCTGGGCTTCCAGATCCACACGACCGTTATGGACTGGAACCGTCATGAAGTCCATGCGCTCACCGATTTCGCTGTCGAGATCGGCGCTGTCGGCCACCACACCTTCTTCCTGGTGCCCACCGGCCGGGCCGTCAGCATCGAGGAAGAGTCGCTGAAGGCGGAGCAGTATGAAGAGATCCTGACGGAGATCATGGAGAAACAGAAGACGGTCGACATCGAACTGAAGCCGACCTGCGCGCCCCAGTTCATGCGCATCGCCAAGGAAATGGGCATGGATATGCGCTATGCCCGTGGCTGCCTGGCTGGCACCCACTATTGCATCATTTCACCTGTCGGCATCGTTCAACCCTGCGCCTACCTGAACATCTCCGCCGGCAATGTCCGTGAGACGCCCTTCTCGGAGATCTGGAAAACAGCCCCCATCTTCGAAGAACTGCGTACGCTGAAGTATGAAGGCGGTTGTGGCTCCTGCAAATACCGCTATTCCTGCGGTGGCTGCCGGGCTCGCGCCTACTACTACCACAACCAGAACTTTATGGCCGAAGAACCCTGGTGCCTCTACCACGGACGGAAGGGGTACTAAGCCATGAACCTTGATGACCTGGATCGGCGCTTACTCACCATCATCCAGTCATCCTTTCCCATCGTCGCCGAACCGTACAAGCAACTGGCCGAAACGCTGGGAACGACCGAATCTGATGTGATCGAGCGGGTGCAGCGGTTCAAGGACGATGGGCTTGTGCGGCGCATCGGCGGGATCTTCGATTCCCGCGCTCTCGGCTACAAGTCGACCCTCTGCGCCATGAAAGCGCCTGCCGATAAACTGGACCTGGCCATTGAGGTCGTCAACAGCTACCCCGGCGTCACCCACAACTACCTGCGGGAGCACGAGTTCAACGTATGGTTTACGTTGATCACGCCTTCGCCGGAGTACATGGACAAGGTGCTTGACGAGATCCGAGAAAAGACGGGCTGTGAGGTTCACAACCTGCCGGCGGTGCGCTTTTTCAAGATCAAAGTCGATTTCAAACTGGACAAGCAAAGCCCGACCGCTGCCGCAGCGGCGGAATGACGCACGGGAGGGACCTCAGGCAATGCTGACGGAAACCGATAAGAAGCTGATTCGCCTCCTGCAAGAGGACCTGCCTGTTGTGTCGCGGCCTTTTGCGGCCCTCGCCGAACAGGTGGGGCTGACCGAAGAGGACGTGATCGCCCGCGCGCGCCGCTACCAGGAGGAAGGGCTGATGCGCCGCTTTGGCGTCGCCCTACGCCACCGGGAAGTGGGCTTTACCGCCAACGGCATGGGCTGTTGGGATGTGCCGGAGGAGCGGGCTGAAGAGGTAGGCCGGATCATGGCCACCTTCCCCGAGGCATCTCACTGCTACCAGCGCCCCCGCTTCGACGGCTGGCCCTACAGCCACTTCACCATGATCCACGGCGAGAGCCGTGACGATTGTGAAGCGGTGGCCCGCCGCATCTCTGCCGCGACGGGGATCACCAACTATCGCTTGCTCTTCTCCACAGAGGAATTGAAGAAGACGAGCATGCGCTACTTTACCGAAGAGGAATAGGGAAAAGAAAACTATATCGATGTCATATTCAGCACCCGCGAGGCGGGGCCCTTGCCGGCCCCGCGTGGGTGCTGCTTTCGTAAAAGGTTTTTTCAGATCTCTTGGCGAAAAGAAGCATTCTAATATAAACGCACTGGAAAGGCGGGCGACTTTTTTGAGCCGGATTTACGATCGTTCGGAACAACTCTTTGCCGAAGCGAAAACCCTGATCCCTGGCGGGGTGAACAGCCCCGTGCGGGCCTTCAAATCGGTCGGGCGCAACCCGGTCTTCATTGAGCGGGCTGAAGGGGCCTACCTCTATGACGTGGACGGCAACAAGTATGTCGATTATGTCGGTTCCTGGGGCCCCATGATCGTGGGCCATGTCCATCCCGAGGTGTCGGAGGCGCTGAAAGCGGCCATCGACCGGGGCACCTCCTACGGCGCGCCGACGGAGCTGGAAAGCCGCCTGGCCAAGCTGGTCCTGGAAGCCTTCCCGGCCATGGACATGGTGCGCATGGTCAACTCGGGCACTGAGGCCACCATGAGCGCCCTGCGCCTCGCCCGGGGCTACACGGGCCGCAGCAAGATCGTTAAGTTCGAAGGCTGCTACCACGGCCACGCCGACAGCCTGCTGATCAAGGCCGGTTCGGGGGCGCTGACCCTTGGCGTGCCCACCAGCCCCGGCGTGCCTGCCAACATCGCCAACAACACCATCACCGCCCCCTACAACGATCTGGAGACACTGAAGGCGATCTTCCAAGAGGCCGGCGATGACATCGCCGCCATCATCATCGAAGGCGTTCCCGGCAACATGGGTGTTGTGCCGCCTGCACCAGGCTACCTGCAAGGCGTCCGCGAACTGACCCGCCAGTATGGCGCGCTGATGATCGTCGATGAGGTCATGAGCGGCTTCCGCGTCGACTTCGGCGGCGCCCAGACCCTCTACGGTGTTGAACCGGACCTCACCTGCCTGGGCAAGATCATCGGCGGTGGCCTGCCTGTCGGCGCTTACGGCGGCAAGGCCGAGATCATGGAAAAAGTCTCGCCGGCTGGTCCCATTTACCAGGCGGGCACCCTCTCGGGCAACCCCTTGGCCATGACCGCTGGCATCATCACCTTAGAGCTCCTTAAACGGCCTGGAACCTATGCTGCGCTCGACGAGAAGGCGGCTTACCTCGCTGACGGCCTGGCCAAGGCTGCTGAAAAAGCCGGCGTCCCTGTCTGGACGAACCGCGTCGGGTCCATGCTGACGGGATTCTTCACTAACAAGCCTGTTGTCGACTTCGCTTCCGCCTGCACCTCCGATACGGTCGCTTTCGGCACTTACTTCCGGGCTATGCTGGACCGCGGCGTCTACCTGGCATGCTCACAGTTCGAAGCCGCCTTCCTCTCCTTGGCCATGACGAAAGAGGACCTCGACTTCACCATCGCCGCCGCCGAAGAGGCTTTCCAGGTTGTCGCCGCCGAGAGGGCGAAGGCCTAACCAGTGAAAGGGTCCTTTGCGCACCTGCTCACGATTCTCATCGCCCTTGCCTTCGCCCTGGTGGGCTATTTCGCCTTGACGAAGGATCAGAACCTTCCGCCGGCAAAAAGCGCATGGAATCCGGATAGGGAAAAAGAATAAGCACAGCAGCCGGGCGCCTCGATCTTGCCAGTCAGGCAGGACAGGCGCCTCTTTGCGCCACAATTGCTCAAACGAGGTGACAGGAGTTCATGTGGCTTTTCCTGGCCGTGTTCAGCGCCGTCGTTTTCGGGCTTGCCGGTTTTGGGATGAAGGTGGGGCAGATGCGCGGCGTGCCCTCTTCGATGGTGTTGATCGGATTGTACCTTACGGGGACCCTCGGTTTTTTCTTTACCTGGCTGGCTGGGGGAGCATCCGTCGGGATCTCCCTTCTGGTGGCCGGTCTCCTGATCGGCCTCGGCTCTGCCGGCGGCAACTTCGCCTTCATGCGCGCCCTTGAGACCGGTCCGGCCAGTCTGGCGTCGCCGATCGTCAACATGAACGTGGTTCTCGTCATCCTACTCTCAGTCTTGGTCTATGGAGAGACAGTCGGTCCTTTCAAAGCGGCTGGCGTTTTCCTCATCGTGTCCGCAATCGCCTTGATCGCCCTGCGGCCCGGCGGCGCCGGGGGAGAGCGCGGCTCCCTTTACTGGCTGGCTCTGGTCCTGTTGAGCACGCTCCTCTTTGCCGTTCGAAACGGCGGGCTCAAGGTGACCCAGGAGATGGCCATGGACAACAGCGCCGTGCTCTTTTTCAGCTATCTCTTCCCGCTCCTCTACTTCCTCATCGCGCATCGGGCCGAGTTTGCGAACATCCCTCCGGGGAGGCTCTTGCCCACACTTGGCTGGGGGTTGGCCAGTGGCGTCGGTTCCTTCGGCGGGCTGCAACTCTACGCCTATGCCCTCTCGCTGGGGCCGGCTTCGGTGATCTCGCCGGTTTTCTCCCTTTATGGCCTGGTGATTGTGCTCCTCTCCGTCGGGGTCTACAAAGAGCGTTTGACGGCCTTGCAGTCGCTGGCGGTGGCGCTCACCTTCGCCGGCCTCGTCCTGGTCCGGTTTTGAAGATGAGTGCACCTGCAAAACTCGAACGAAAAAAGTATCTGGTGTACTCCCAAGATGGAGTAAAAAACTGCGTCGAGCGATTCTCGACGCAGTTTCGAATTTCCGATGCAGTTATAGTTTCCCGATACAGTTTCGGTTTCCCAATGCGGTTATGGTTTCGGAGGTTCCTCGGCGTTGGCTTCCTTTTCCCTGAGCTTCGGCCGCTTCACCAGACGGTAAAAGAGGTAGAAGAAGCCACCCAATAAGGCGACGGCCCAGACAAGCAGGTTTAGATAACGATGGAACTCATGCATGAAGGCTTCGTAGGCCTCTCCGACGAGGACGCCGATAAAGATCAGGGGGACGCACCAGAGGAGGGAGCCGAGCAGGTTCCAGAAGAAGGCTTCCCAGAAGGGCATGCGGACCAGGCCGGTGAAATAGGGGGTCACATGGCGCACACCGAGGACCCAGCGACTGAATAATATCATGGAAAGGCGGTTTTTGCGAAACCACTTCTCCGACTTCTCGATATAGCGTCGTTTCAGTCCCAAGCGGGGACCCCATTCATAGAGGAGCCGGTGACCGTAGCGATTGCCGATGACATGGGCCGCCATGGAGCCGAAGAGACTGCCGGCGATGCAGACAGGAAGGGTGACATAGAGGTTCAGATGACCCTGGGAGATAAGGAAACCGGCAAAGGCTTGTGACAGTTCGCCAGGAAAGGGAAAGCCGATAAATTCGAGAAAAAGTCCGATGAATAAACCCAGATCGCCGTAAGTCGTGACGACCCATTGGGCCGTCTCTTTCAATGC
This sequence comes from Heliomicrobium sulfidophilum, assembly GCF_057715735.1. Lineage (NCBI taxonomy): Bacteria > Bacillati > Bacillota > Clostridia > Eubacteriales > Heliobacteriaceae > Heliomicrobium > Heliomicrobium sulfidophilum. The sequence continues at coordinate 165,612 of NZ_JBVTZZ010000005.1, read as the reverse complement.
GCCCATCACGTTGCCCCCTGAGGAACCTGTTCTGCCAGCTATATTGTAACAAAGAGGGGAAGGGACCACAATCGCCCCCATGGCGGCGGTTAACGGAAATTTAACGGGATCCTCTTGAAAGGATTTCGGCTCCTGTATAGAATATAAGGAAACAACCGTTGACGGATTGATCAAGAAAGATTCAACCGTGACTGATTAATCAAATAATAACCTGCGAAAGGATGGGCGAAGAAAAGCTTCGTCCAACCTTCGCACACAATTCGATAAGCGATGGTAAATCCGATGCGGAGAAAGAGTACCGCGATCCACCGCAGTCACCAGAGAGCCGTCCCTGGCTGAAAGACGGCACTGCGGCCTCCGGCGGGAAAATCCTCTCCAAGGAGCAGGCTGAAAGGGCGATGCCCGATTAAGCCCAGCCGGCTGGTCGCCGTTACTGGACCGGGGCAAGCCTGTCTTGCCTCACGAAGGGCTTTCCTGTTTTTCGGGATGGCCGAACAAGGGTGGTACCGCGAAAGATCCCTCGCCTCTTGCTTTGCTCAAGAGGCGGGGGTTTTCTATTTTCTACACAAAAGGAATAATTGAAAGATGAGGTGTCAGGGATGAAGATGACCGGAGCGCAAGCCATCGTCACCAGTCTTGAGAAGGAAGGGGTGGAATTGATTTTCGGGTATCCGGGCGGGCAAGTGCTGCCGCTCTATGATGCCCTCTATGACTGTAAACTCCGGCATGTTCTGACCCGGCACGAACAGGGCGCCGCCCATGCCGCTGACGGTTACGCCCGGGCCACAGGCAAGGTGGGCGTCTGCTTTGCCACATCAGGTCCTGGGGCGACGAATCTGATCACCGGCATCGCCACCGCCTATATGGATTCTGTGCCGATGGTCTGTATCACCGGGCAGGTGCCCCTTTCCGTCATCGGCAAGGACTCCTTCCAGGAGGCTGACATTACGGGGATCACTGCCCCGATCACCAAGCACAATTACTTGGTCAAGAACGCCCAGGACCTGCCCCGGGTGATCAAGGAAGCCTTCTACATCGCCCGGACGGGGCGGCCGGGTCCGGTTGTCATCGATGTGCCCAAGTGCCTGATGACCACCACGATCGATTTTGAATACCCCGAGACGGTTCGCCTGCGCGGTTACAAGCCCCAGGCGGAGGGCAATCCCGCCGAGGTCGACGCCGTCGTCAAGGCCCTCGGTGAGGCGAAAAAGCCGCTCTTTTTCATCGGCGGCGGCGTCATCAACGCGGAATCCGCCCCGCTCTTTCGCCGGCTTGTGGAAACCCACCGGATCCCTGTCATCAGCACCCTCATGGGCTTAGGGGCCATCCCTACGAACGATCCCTTGTTCCTGGGCATGGTAGGGATGCATGGCACGGTGGCGGCCAACCGGGCTGTCATGGAATGCGACCTGCTCATCGGTGTGGGCGTCCGCTTTGATGACCGCGTGACCGGTCTGTTGGCGCGGTTCGCCGCCAATGCCAAGGTGGTCCACTTCGATATCGACCGGGCGGAAGTGAACAAAAACGTCGTCGCCGACCTGGCTGTCGTCGGCGATCTGCGCTGGAGCCTGGCCGCCCTGGAAAGTGCCCTAGCCGATTCCACTGGCGAAGGCACGGCAACCCGTTGGGACGAATGGCGCCAGCAGGTCACCGGTTGGAGCGAAGCGGCGCCGTTGAGCTACCAGTTGAGCGATGAGGTGATCAAACCGCAGTCTGTGATCGAGGAGATCGATCGCCAGACAAAGAGCGAGGCGATCGTCGTCACCGACGTGGGCCAGCACCAGATGTGGACGGCTCAGTACTACCGCTTCCGGCGACCGCGCAACTTTATCACCTCGGGCGGACTGGGCACGATGGGCTTCGGCCTGCCGGCGGCTATCGGCGCTCAGATGGGGCAACCGAAGGAACCGGTGGTGCTGATCAGCGGCGACGGCTCTTTCCTGATGAACTGCCAGGAACTGGCTACCGCCGTGGAGCACCAATTGCCGCTCAAGGTGGCCATCCTGAACAACAACGTCCTGGGCATGGTGCGCCAGTGGCAAAAGCTCTTCTTCAACCAGCGCTACTCCTATACCCGCTTCGCCAACGGCGGCACCGACTATGTCCGCCTGGCCGAGGCATTTGGGGCCACCGGCCTGCGGGCCGAGACGCCGGAAGAGATGCCCCAGGTGATCGCCAAAGCGCTGGCGACAGAAGGCCCTGTCGTCATGGACATCCGCGTCTGCTGTGACGAGAACGTGCTGCCCATGGTCCCGGCCGGCGCGCCTTTGGACCAGATGATCAACGGGGAGGTAAAGTGATATGCGCCATACGATCGCTGTGCTGGTCGAAAACCGCCCTGGCGTGCTGGTGCACATCGCCGGCCTCATCGCCCGGCGGGCCTTCAACATTGAGAGCATCACCGCCGGCTACACGGAGGAAGCCGACATCACCCGGATCACCATCGTGGTGGAAGGCGACAACCGCAACCTGGAACAGGTGGTCAATCAGCTTTCCAAACTGGTCGACGTGATCAAGATCGTGGAACTGACGGCAGAGCCATCGATCGAGCGGGAACTGGCGCTGATCAAGGTCAAGGCCCGACCGGAGACCCGTTCCGACATCGTCGATATCGTCGAGATCTTCCGAGCCAAGATCGTCGATGTGAATCGGGAAACGATGGTTATTGAACTGACCGGTGAAGAGACCAAGATCGACGCCCTCTGCGAGGTCCTGGCCGACCACGGTATCGTCGAGATGGTGCGCACCGGCAAAGTGGCCCTCTCACGCAAGCCTGGCGCCGCCAAGGATTCCGAGTGAGCACCAAGGAGATAGTAACGTCTCGTTGAGTGGAACGTAAAAAAGGCAATTGCGCCCCGGCTTGGGCGATTTCTAGGGGGAAATGACTTGGATATCCGCCAGCAACGCAAACTCGATCACATCCGCCAAGCCCTCGCCCTGGACGACGGTCCCGCTTCGAATGGTTTTCGCCATGTAGAGCTCCTCCATGACGCCCTTCCGGCTGTCGATTTCCGAACCATCGATCTCTCTGTTTTATGGATGGGAAAACGCCTGTCCATGCCCTTGCTGATCAACGCCATCACCGGCGGCACTTCGCTGGTGACGGAGATCAACCGCCGACTAGCCAGGCTGGCGGCCCGGAACGGGCTGGCCGTGGCCGTCGGCTCCCAGGCTGCTGCGCTGCGAGATCCCCGTTTACGCGATTCTTACCGAGTGATGCGCGACGAAAACCCTGATGGGGTGGTCTTCGCCAATGTCAACCCCAACACGCCTGCTGAAAAAGCGTTGGAAGCGGTCCACATGCTGGAAGCGGACGGGTTGCAGGTTCACCTGAATCCCGCCCAGGAGTTGGCCATGGAGGAAGGGGACCGCGACTTTCGCCACTGGAAGGAAAACATCGCCGAGTTGGTCCGCCATTGCCCCGTTCCGCTCATCGTCAAAGAGGTGGGCGCCGGCATCTCTCTGGAGACAGCCCGGCGACTGCTCGACCTAGGCGTCCGCAACATTGATGTGGGCGGCGCCGGCGGCACCAACTTTGTGGCCATCGAACTGCGCCGCCAGGGCCAACAGAGCGCCGCCTTTGAAGCCTGGGGGATACCGACGGCGGCCAGTCTGGCTGAAACAGTCTGGGCCGTCGAGCGCTATCTGCCTCCCGGCGAGAGGGCAACCATCATCGCTAGCGGCGGCATCCGCGACGGCTGGGAGGCGGCCAAGGCCTTCGCCATGGGCGCTTCACTTGTCGGCATCGCCGGCGCGCCCCTCAAAGGCCTGCTCGGCGGCGGTCCAGGCGCTTTCAGCGCCGCCGGGGACGAGACGGGCGACCAGACCGCCCAAGGCTGGTTGGACAGCTTCCGCCACGCTCTCCAACTAAGCTTGGCCCTGACAGGCACTGCTTGCATTGATGATCTGCGCAAGCGCCCTTGCCTGCTGACAGGCGCCCTCCGGGAGCGGCTCGACCTGCGGGGGATCCCGGCAGCTTTCTGGGCACGGCGTCCGGCGAAGCGTAAGATCTGGCATACAGAAGGACTGATCGAATAAGAAGAATCGGATGGATAAGGGAGAATCGATGGAACAGCGAAAACATCAAATGGCTATGATCAAGCTTCGGCATAAGTGCCGGGGCTTTTTTTGATGGGCTATCTGGAACGGTATAACGCGCTTTCGCCTGTGAATCTTTCCCGCGCCTCCCCGGGCAACCTAGGAGAGGAGGTGAGCGCGTTGCCACGGTACCCGATCGGCGCCATGCTGATTCTGTTGTCCATGATCGCTCTTTTTTTCGGAATGGGCGAGGGGCTTGTCCGAAGGCTGCGTTTTACGGTAAAAACGCTCCTGCTCGCCCTGCTGCTCTGGTGGCTGGCTCTTTTCGTCGACATTCCCATCGGCTGGGATCTGCCCTGGGAGGGAGTCAACCTGGGTGGGGTCCTGCTCCCGCTGATCTACGGCTTTGCCTTGAGTGGCAAGACGACCTTGGAGGCTCGCCGTCTTTGGCTCGCCCTGGCCACGGTCGCCTTGTCGGGACTGATCGGGATGCAGGTGCTGGGCCTGGAATCGGACCACTTCCTCTGGGACGGCCATTGGCTGTTCACCCTGCTGGGCGTTGTGGGGGCTGTCACGGTCGCTGCGGAGACACGGGGAGCGTTGGCGGCGGTGTTGCTCGGCTCGGTGCTGGCTGAAACAGTGGGCCCCTTCGTCAACCAGTACTGGAGCCTGATGCCGGCGGAAAAGGCGGGCATCCTGGGAGGCGGCATCGTCTATGACCGGATTGTTTTCTCGGCCTTCTTCGTCTTCTTTCTCACGTCCCTGTCGGAACGGGTGGGGGAATGGAAACCGGCCAAGCTGCGGGAGGCGGGCGCGGAACGGATGCGCTGGCTGTCCCGGACGCTCCCTCTCTTTCGGCGCGTCGAGAGCCGCAATGAGGAACTGACGCGAGCGAAGCAGAACGATGGACCGCCGGAATAAGGGCTTTGATGTCCCACGTTCGCTCTTCGTAACGCCTTCACTGGTGACGGGATTTCTTTGGCTTTGCCTCTTTGCCGTTCTGGCATGGCTGCTTTTTCAGCGGGTCAGTTGGACGCCCTTGTCCTTTGCTCCGGGAACACCTTGGCGAGCGGTCGTCGCTGACAACGGGGAGACGTTGGGCGCCTGCCGGTGGCCCTGGCAAAAGGGTGAAGGGTTGATCGATCTTCAGGGAAGGCATTGGCGGGTTGTGGGCACGGATCGTGCTGATCGTGTGGCGAGTGCGGAGACCGTAAAGGTTCATGGGGAAGGCATCCTCTCGGGAAACCGTTCCGATCCCGTGGTGCAGCCGACGCTCTGTCCTGTCAGTGTTTCCTCTCCTCCGGACGGGTCAAAGGGTGCCGTCGCGCTGCTCGTCCCTGGCCTGGACGGCGCCCAGGCGGCTGTATGGCAGAAGGTGCTGGAAGGGGAGGGCTACTGCGTTTCCCGGTACGATGGGGCGGACGCCGACTCGGCGCGGGCGATTCGTCAGGCGGCCATGGCGTCCCTTGCGGCCATCGTGCGGATTCGGCAGTCTCCCGAGGGCGGTTGGGAGGAGACAGGGAGCGACCGCTACAGGGCGCAGCTGCTCATCGAAGCCGTCCATCCCCGCCACTGGTCCAACCTCGGCTTTGCCCGCCGCTGGCAGCAGAGCCTGCCGGCGGCGGAGCGTCCCGTGATTATGGTTGTTCGAAGCCGCTTGGGGCAGCATCTCTCGCCCCGAGCGGTCGATGTGTTGCTCCCGGAAGCCGCCCACCCCAGTGAATCGGTTGCCCTGGCGAGGGGATTGGCGGCAGCGCTGGAACCCGATTCCTTGACGAACGGGACCAGGTCCGTCATAATGGTTAGAAGAATCACGGACATAAGGGGGCCTAAGCCGTGAAACCTGCAGGCGGCTCGATTGAGGACCTGGATCCGGCAGGTCTGGCAAGCCGACTCGGTCTGCGGCGAGGGGACCGGATTGTTGCCGTCAACGGTCACGCCATCCACGATGAGCTCGATTACGGCTTTTATATCCGCGATGCCCGCGTCAGTCTGGAAGTCCTCGACAAGGCCACCGGGGAAATCCGGCAGCTTGAGTTCGAGAAGGATGAGGACGACGATCTGGGCATCCGCTTTTCTGAGGCCACCTTCGATGGCCTGCGGCGTTGCCAGAACCGCTGTCTTTTTTGTTTTGTTGACCAGATGCCGCCGGGGATGAGACCCTCCCTCTACGCCAAAGATGACGATTACCGCCATTCCTTCTGGCACGGCAATTTCATCACCTTGACCAATCTGTCCGAGGCGGCCTTTCAGCGGTTGCTCTCGTTGCGGTTGAGTCCTCTCTACATCTCCGTGCAAGCCACCGATCCCGATGTGCGCCAGCGTCTGCTCCGGCACCACCGGGCCGGTGAGATCATGGATCGCCTACGCCGGTTGGCGGAGGCGAGGATTCAACTGCACACGCAGATCGTCTGTTGTCCCGGCCTCAATGACGGCGCAGTGCTGGACAAGTCGCTGGCAGACCTCTGGTCCCTGGGCTACGCGCTGGCCAGTGTGGCTGTCGTGCCTGTCGGTCTGACGCGCCACCGGGAGGGCCTTTACCCCTTGCGGCCCTTTGCGCCAGTCGAGGCGGCGGCTGTCGTCGCTCAAGTGAGCGCCTGGCAGGAACGCGCCCAGGAGGAGCGTGGCGAAACGGTCTTTTTTGCCGCCGATGAGTTTTACCTCTTGGCCGGGCTTCCTTTTCCGTCGGCTGAGGTCTATGAGGATTATGCTCAACTGGAAAACGGCGTGGGACTTTGCCGCCTTTTTTGGGAAGACTGGCAAGAGGCGGCTGAGCGATCGCAGAGAAAGCAGGGCGCCCTAACGAAAAGTCGATCTGCCGGAGAGGGAATTCTGTCGGGTGAAGATAGTCCGCTGGATCGAGATGATTCGCCCGATCGAGATCACTGGCAGGCAGGGCGCACCTTCATCGTCACCGGCCAGTCGGGACAGCGTTTTTTGGACAACCTGCTGACAGATGTGTGCCAGCGATACGGCGCGAAGGTCGAAGAAGCGGGCATCCGGCTGATCGGTGTGCCGAATCGCTGCTTTGGCCCCACCGTCACGGTGGCCGGACTGCTGACGGCGGGCGATGTGATCGATGCCTTACGGGGGTTGGACAAACCGCCGCGAACAGGGGAACGGGTGCTGCTCCCTTCGGTGATGTTCCGGGCGGAGGGTGACATCACCCTTGATGACTATACGGTAGAAGCAATCGCTGAGGCGCTCGGCGGCGTCCACACTGAAGTCGTTGACGCCGAGGGCGGCGCCCTTTTTGCGGCGCTTTTTCCCGGAGAGAAACAGCGGGAAAGAAGGTGAAGATCTATGGCCAAACCGATTGTGGCCATTGTAGGCCGGCCCAATGTGGGAAAATCGACACTCTTCAACCGGTTGACTGGGGGAAGGGTGGCTATTGTGGAAGACCAGCCGGGGGTGACCCGGGACCGGTTGTACCGCGACGCCAACTGGCTGGAGCGGGAATTCACCGTCGTTGACACTGGCGGATTGGATTTTGGTGATCGTGATAATCCCTTTTCGGCGATCATCCATAAGCAGGCTGAAGCGGCCATGGAAGAGGCCGATGTCATCCTGTTCATGGTTGACGGCCGGAGCGGGATCACCTCGGACGATGAGGCCGTCGCCACGATCCTGCGGAAGGCGAAGAAGCCGGTCTTCCTTGTCGTCAACAAGATCGAGGACTTTTCCCAAAGAGAACGTTACTTCGATTTTTATTCCCTCGGCCTGGGCGATCCCATCCCCATCTCCGCCTCCCACGGCATGAACACGGGCGACCTGCTGGACGCCGTCGTGGCCGTCCTGCCGGAGAACAATGGCGACGATGAAGACCCGGACGCGATCAAGATTGCTGTCATCGGGCGGCCCAACGTGGGCAAATCGTCTCTCGTCAACGCCATCCTGGGCCAGGAGCGGGTGATCGTATCCGACATCCCCGGGACGACGCGGGACGCCATCGACACGGCCTTCGACCGTGACGGCAAGCGCTACATCCTCATCGATACGGCCGGCATGCGCCGCAAAGGGAAAATCGATGAGGCCGTCGAGCGCTACAGCGTCATGCGCTCTTTGCGGGCCATTGACCGCAGCGATGTGGTGCTCATGGTCATCGACGCCTCCCAGGGCGTGACCGAGCAGGATAAAAAGATCGCCGGCTACGCCCATGAAGCCGGCAAGGCTTGCGTCCTCGTCTTAAACAAATGGGACCTCGTCCCCAAAGACGACAAGACAATGAACCGTTTCGACAAGGTTGTCCGTTCCGAGATGGGATTTCTCGCGTATGCACCAACGATTTATGTTTCCGCCTTGACGAAACAGCGTCTACCGAAGATACTGGAACTGGTCGACTTTGTAGCCGAGCAGGCGACCCGCCGCATCAGCACGTCGGTCATCAACGAACTCCTGGCCGATATTCAGCGGGTCACGCCGGCGCCGACAGACCGGGGACGACGGTTGAAGATCCTTTTTGTGACCCAAACAGGGGTAAAACCGCCCACCTTTGTCTTTTTCGTCAATGATGAGGATTTGTTCCATTTTTCCTATCGCCGCCACGTGGAAAACCGGTTCCGGGAGACCTTCGGCTTTGAAGGCGTTCCGATGCGGATCATCATCCGCGAGCGCGAGAAGGAAAAGGACTAGAAAGGATCCCGAGCAGCAATGAACACAATGATCAACCCGATAATTAACGCATCATCGCTAGGGCTGATTGTGCTCGCCTTTTTCCTCGGGTCGATTCCTTTTGCCTATCTTGTCGGGAAACTGCGCGGTATCGACATCCGCCAGCACGGCAGCGGCAACGTGGGCGCCACCAACGCCTTCCGGGTGTTAGGCGCTGGCTTTGGCGCTTTGACGCTCCTCCTCGATGCGGGAAAAGGGGCCTTGGCCGCTTGGCTGGGACTGGCGAACGGCGAAACGATGGCCGTCATCGCCGGGTTAGCGGCGATCCTCGGACACACCTTTTCTCCCTTCATGAAGTTCAAGGGGGGCAAGGGCGTCGCCAGCGCTGCCGGCGTCGTGCTATTGCTCGTTCCCGATGTGACGCTCATTTGTCTGCTGGCCTTTGGGCTGGCGGTGTTTCTCACAAAATACGTCTCCGTCGGTTCCCTGACAGCGGCGGCGTTGCTGCCGTTGTTGATGTTTTTCCTCGACAAACCGGTTCCCTATCAGTTATTTGCTCTAGTCACAGCCCTTTTTGTCATCTACAGGCACACCTCCAACATCCGCAGGCTGCTGGCGGGAACAGAAAATCCCATCACGCGCAAGCAACATAAATAAAGATGACGCAAAGATAGACGAGGGGGTAAATTCATCACATGCAATCAGAAAAAGTCGCTGTACTCGGCGCTGGCAGTTGGGGCACCGCTCTGGGTCGCTTGCTGGTGCAGCAGGGGAAACAGGTGTACCTCTGGTCCCGCCGGGTTGACCTGGCCAAGGATATCAACAGCTACCGGGAAAATCGCCGCTATCTGCCGGGCGTTCTGCTGCCGGCCAAGGTTCGCGCCTATGCCGATGTGGATGAGGTGCTCAAAGACGCCGCCACGATCGTGCTGGCTGTTCCTTCCGCTGCCTTGCGGGAGATGGCGGCGCTGATCCGTGAAAAGGCGCCAAGCGATGCCTTGATCATCAGCACCGCCAAGGGGATCGAGCCGGAGACGCTCAAGCGCCCTTCGGAGATCCTCCGCGAAGAGCTTCCCAAGGAATTGGCTGACCGCGTCGTCGTCCTCTCCGGTCCCAGCCATGCCGAAGAGGTGGCTCGCGACATCCCCACGACGGTTGTCGTGTCGGCGGAACAGCGGGCCGTGGCCGAACAGGCCCAAGACCTGCTGATGCGGCCCAATTTCCGTGTCTATACAAACCCCGATCTGCTCGGCTTGGAACTGGGCGGTTCCCTGAAGAACATCATCGCCCTGGCCTGCGGCGTCGCCGAAGGTTTGGGTTTTGGCGATAACACCAAGGCAGCCCTGGTCACCCGCGGTCTGGCCGAGATCATCCGCCTGGGCACGGCCATGGGCGCCCGGGAGACCACCTTTGCCGGCCTCGCCGGTCTGGGCGACCTCGTCGTCACCTGCACGAGCAAACACTCCCGGAACATGCGCTTCGGCAGCTTCCTGGGCAAGGGCAAATCGGTGGAAGAATCGCTGGCCCTCGTCGGACAGACGGTGGAAGGCATCCGCACGACCCACGCCGCCTACCAGATGGCCCGCGAAAAGGGTGTCGAGATGCCGATCACCGAAGAATGCTACCGTGTGCTCTTTGAAGGGGCTTCTCCTGCTGACGCCGTCGGGACGTTGATGGGCCGCCTGAAGACCCATGAGGTGGAGGAAGGCGTCGAAGGCTGGAATTAATGTAGGTCGCTATCGAAATCGTACTGGAACGGTGCTGGAACAGAGCGGCGGAAAAAATAAAGTCTGGAAATGATTTTTCGGGAATGCCCTTGCATTGCCAAAAAACATATGGTAGAGTATATCCAACTTCACAATGACAACGGCGATGACAGAGAAAAGTAGGTCGGCCCCAGCCTTACAGGGAGGAAACGCCATAGACTGAGAGCGTTTTCATCGCATGACGGACTGAAGTTCCCTCTGGAGCTGCCGGCTGAAACCGCCGCAACCCCTGGTTGCCGTGGCGCGTAGGTCAGGCCGTAGACTTCCGACGTTACCTGGAAGGGAGTATCGGAACGACGTTCCCGTACTCTGCATGGAGGTGGATCCCTCTTTTCTTCGGAAAAGCAGGATCAACCAGGGTGGTATCGCGAGAGCACAACGCTTTTCGTCCCTGTAGGGATGAAAGGCGTTTTTTGTTTCTACAGCGTTTTACCCACAACGGGCGATGGCCCCGTTGGCCGTAAGGCCATCCTCTTCATGCAGTTTAGTCGCTTCGTTTTCCCGTACTCTTTTTGTAAATGAGCGGCCCGCACGTTTTATCCGTGCGGTCAACCAGGGTGGTACCGCGGATGCCCCGTAGCATTCGTCCCTAACAAGGGACGGCTACGGGTTTTTTGTTTTCACAACGCCAAACCAATCCAAAAGGATTAATCCCAAACGGAGTTGCTCCAAAGGAGGAAGTGGGGCGCATTGGTCTGCGAGCGGTTTGGGCGAAGCGGCGAATAGCGAGCGCAGTTGCGCAGCGTCGGGAGCGCCATCGACATGCAGAAAAACTCCAAAGCCTTTGACGCGACCAGCGGAGCAGCGGAGCGAGCCGCCGCGCAGCCCTTAGCGAGCAGACCAATGCGCCCCCGCCCGAAGCGCTGATTCCCATCCACAAGAGACCATTGTTTATATCCGAAAAACCAAAAACCCGAAACGGTACAAAAAAGAGGAGGAATACGCCATGGTCATCGTCATGACCCCCCACGCCACCCAAGCCCAAATCGAAAAAGTCAACCAGGTCCTCTCCGAATACGGTTTTGCCGGACACATGATCACCGGGGTGAACCGCATCGTCATCGGTGCAGTCGGCGACCGCCAGGCTATCGCCTCATTAGGGTTAGAGACGCTTGCAGGCGTAGAAAAAGTGGTCTCCATCCGCCGCCCCTATAAGCTGGTCAGCCGGGAGGCCAAAGAAGAGAATACGATCGTTTATGTCAAAGATGTCGCTATCGGCGGCGACGACGTCACCGTCATCGCCGGTCCCTGTGCCATTGAGAGCGTCGAGCAGGTGATGAGGGCTGCCGAAGAAGTGCGCCGGTGCGGCGGGAAGATCCTGCGTGGCGGTGCCTTCAAACCGCGCACATCGCCCTACGCCTTCCAAGGACTTGAGGAAGAGGGGCTCAAAATCATGCGGATCGCTGGCCGGTTCGCCGGTCTGCCGACGGTGAGCGAGGTCATCGACGAGCCCAGCCTGGAACTGGCTTGCCAGTATCTCGATATGGTCCAGATCGGCGCACGCAACATGCAGAACTTCCGTCTCCTCCAGGCCGTCGGACGCGCCCGCATCCCTGTGATCCTCAAGCGGGGCCTGTCGGCCACCATCGAGGAGTGGCTGATGGCCGCCGAATACATCCTCTCGGAAGGTAACAGCCAGGTCATCCTCTGCGAGCGGGGCATCCGCACCTATGAGACGGCGACTCGCAACACCCTCGATCTGAGCGCCATCCCCCTGGTGAAAGAGCTTTCCCACCTACCGATCCTGGTCGATCCCAGCCATTCCACCGGCGCATCAAGATTGGTTAAGTCGATGTCGAAGGCGGCCGTCGCCGCCGGCGCTGACGGCCTGCTGGTGGAGGTTCACCCCGAGCCCTGCCGCGCCCTCTGTGACGGCCCCCAGTCTCTTGATCCCGAAGGATTCGAGACACTGATGAAGGAGCTGAAACCTGTCGCTCATGCGGTGAATCGTCAACTTTAATGGGGGAGGTTCACGAAAAAAGGCGCCTGCAATCCTGCTCTAACGGAGAGAAATTGCAGGCGTTTCTTCTTTTGGTTCTAGCGGATACTCCCGCAACATAACCATACAAATGGGGCCTCTGTGGCGGAGGTTTTTGGGTTGGACGGGATTCTTCGGTTTTCCCCGCCATAGAACAGTCATACGGACACGCAGGGGCTCATATAAATTTTAGCGTTAAGGCCTGTCAACGGAAATTTTTGGGGTGGAGACCCAACCGAGCGGCCAGGGCCAAACAGTCCGATAAGGAGGGGAAAACCGCGATGGAGAAACTGGATATTTTCCGTGATATCAGTGACCGCACCGGAGGCGACATCTATATCGGGGTGGTAGGCCCGGTCCGCACGGGTAAGTCCACCTTTATCAAACGTTTCATGGAACATCTCGTGTTGCCCAACATCAAGAACATCCATGACAAGGAGCGGGCTCGCGATGAGCTCCCGCAGTCCGGCGCCGGGCGCACGATCATGACAACGGAGCCGAAGTTCATCCCCAATGAAGCGGTGGAGATCGGCGTCAAAAACGGCCTCAAGATGCGGATCCGCATGGTCGACTGTGTGGGCTACACCGTCGATGGCGCCCTTGGTTACGTGGAAGAGGAAGGTCCGCGGATGGTGATGACACCCTGGTCGGAAGCGGAGATGCCCTTCCAGGACGCCGCCGAGATCGGCACACGCAAGGTGATCGCCGATCACTCCACCATCGGCCTCGTCGTCACCACCGACGGATCGATCACCGAACTGCCCCGCGATGCCTACATGGAAGCGGAGGAACGGGTGATCGAAGAACTGCGGGAACTGCACAAGCCCTTCGTTGTCATCTTGAACTCCATGCGGCCCCATTCTCGCGACACAGCGGAACTGGCCTACACCCTGGAGGGCCGCTATCAGGTACCTGTACTGCCATTGAACGTATCGGAATTGAATCAGGATGACATCCTGAAACTTCTGGAAGAGGCGCTCTACGAATTCCCCGTCACCGAGGTGAACGTCAACCTGCCGCTCTGGATCGAGGAACTGGATGTGAAACATACGATGCGGCAGAAATTCGAAAACGCCGTCCGCGATACGATCTCCCAGGTGAAACGCCTGCGCGACATCGACATCGCCGTAGAGACGCTGGGCGAATATGACTTCGTAGAAGAGGTCTTCTTGCAGCAGATGAACCTGGGGACGGGCGCGGCCTCCATCGAAATGACGGCGCCAGACAGCATGTTTTATACGGTGCTCCAGGAAGAGAGCGGCTTTACCATCTCGGGCGAACACGACCTGCTGCGCCTGATGAAGGAATTGTCCAAGGCCAAGCGCGAGTATGACAAGGTGGCGACGGCCCTGGAGGATGTGCGGCAAAACGGCTACGGCGTCGTCAACCCGAGCCTGGAAGAGATGTACCTGGAAGAGCCGGAGTTGATCAAGCAGGGGAACCGCTTTGGCGTCAAGCTGAAAGCGAGCGCGCCATCGCTGCACATCATCCGCGCCGACATCACCACCGAGATCACGCCCATCATCGGAACCGAAAAACAGTGTGAGGAACTGGTCCGCTACATCCTCGAAGAGTTCGAAGAGAATCCCCAGAAGATCTGGGAATCCAACATATTCGGAAAGTCGCTCCATGACCTGGTCCGGGAGGGCGTCCAGAACAAGCTGCAGCGCATGCCGGAGAATGTGCAAGGGAAATTGCAGGAGACATTGCAGCGCATCGTCAACGAGGGCAATGGCGGCCTGATCTGCATCATCATCTAAAGAAAAAGCCGGGAAGGAAAGCCCGGCTTTTTTCCTTGTGACCTTTGGAAGGGAATCGAAGGGTACGGGTAGTATTAGGTATTATCAATGATCAGTAGAAGGTGAAAGGGGAATGGGTTTCTCATGAAGATAGCACTGGTGAACGGAAGTCCCAACCGGTCGGGGAACACGGCGGCATTGCTCGACGCTGCTGCGGAAGAGATCGTCAAGGCTGGCGCAGAGGTGCGCCGGATTGAGGTAGCCGAGGCGCTTGATGACGCCCGCTGGCCTTTTTGCACGGCCTGTTCGACGCCTTGCACAGGCGCCTGCTTTTTAGGAACCGCCCTCGAAGAGGCTTTTTCCGAGATTACGAGCGCCGATGGTGTCATCGTCGGCAGCCCAGTCTATTTCGGAACAGTGAGCGCTCAGTTGAAAGCCTTTTTTGACAAGACCCGCCGGCTCCGTGGGCAAAAAGCCTGGCTTGGCATCCCCGGCGGCGCTGTCACCTGTGGGGCCTCCCGGTTCGGGGGCCAGGAGACGACGATCCGGGCGATCCATGACATGATGCTGGTACAGGGTATGACCCTTGTCGGCGACGGTTATCTTGAAGATGATTGCGGTCACTTCGGGGCTTCGGCGCAAAAACCGGCTGAAGCTGACGCCGACGGCCTCAAACGGGCGCGGATCCTCGGTCGCCGGGTTGTCGAGGCGGCTCGGGCTTGCTCTTGCAGGAAAAGCTAAACAAAAAGTCCTTCTCATCGTCTGTCAACGGACACCGGGGCGTGGCCCCCTGGTTGAGCGAGGTGTGATCATGATTCTTCGGGAAGAACTGGAGCAGCGGGAAGAGAGTCTCTTATCTCTCTATGCAGCCAAGAGCGCCCAGAGCAAGGGGCGGTTGAAACCGGAAGAGGAATGCGCCATGCGGACGGCATTTCAGCGCGACCGGGATCGGATCATCCATTCCAAGTCCTTCCGGCGGCTGAAGCATAAAACCCAGGTCTTCATCTCCCCGGAAGGGGATCACTTCCGCACCCGCCTGACCCACACCCTGGAGGTGGCCCAGATCGCCCGGACCATCGCCCGGGCGCTGGGGCTCAACGAGGATCTGACCGAGGCGATCGCCCTCGGTCATGACCTGGGCCATACCCCCTTCGGTCATGCCGGGGAAGACGCTCTGGACAAGACGCTCAAGGAAGGGTTTTCCCATGCCCGGCAGAGCCTGCGTGTCGTCGACACGTTGGAACAGGGGGTGGGATTAAACCTGACCTGGGAGGTCCGCGACGGGATCGTCAACCATTCGAGCAGCGGCAAGCCAAACACGCTGGAGGGGCAGATCGTCCGCTGGGCCGACCGCTTCGCCTACATCAACCACGACATCGACGACGCCATCCGGGGCGGCATCATCGGCGAAAAAGACCTTCCAGCCGACTGCATCAGCGTCCTCGGCGGCAATCACCGCTCCCGGATCAACAGGATGGTCATGGACATGGTGCGCGCCTCCTGGGATCAGCCGGAGATCCGACTCAGTCCTGAGGTGGAGGAAGCGACGCTGAAGCTGCGGCGCTTCATGTTCAACGAGGTCTATATCGGTTCCCGGGCCAAGGCGGAAGAGAGTAAGGCGAAGGAACTGATCTTTTCCCTGTTCCGCTACTTCAAGTACAACCCGCGGGCCATGCCCCAGGAGTATCAGGACATGATCGAGACCGAGGGGATGGAGCGGGCCGTCGCCGATTACATCTCTGGCATGACCGACCGCTTTGCCGTCAAGGTCTATGAACGGCTTTTTCTGCCCTCGCCCTGGCTTAACCGCTGGGATTAGAACCCCGGGAGGGTAGGTATAATATAGAGGAGTCGGGGCATACGAACGGGAACCGGTAAAAAAGTGTCGAATCTCTGGAGGAAATGTCAACTCCGCCGCGAATAACAAGAAAGGATTTCAGGCTGCTGCAAAGCGGGAGAAGAGCAAAGCGGGAGAAGAAGGATTTAAGCGCCAGACGGCGAATGCATGATGGGGTGATGGTTTTTGCGAGATCCCCAGATCGTCGATGAGATTCGCCATCGTTTGGATATTGTCGAAATTGTGGCGGATTACGTGGCGCTGAAACGGCAGGGCGGGCGGTATGCTGGGCTCTGCCCCTTTCACTCCGAAAAGACACCGTCTTTTACCGTATCGCGGGATAAGCAATACTTCCATTGCTTCGGTTGTGGTACGGGTGGCGATGTCTTTACCTTTGTTATGCTCCGTGAGAACCTGACCTTTCCGGAAACCCTCAAAAAGCTGGCCGAACGTGCCGGCGTCACTCTCCCGGAACAGAAGTTGACACCGACCCAGCAGGCCCAGCGCACAGCCGTCGAACGCGGGCGGTCGCTCCATAAGCGAGCGGCGGAACTGTACTTCCAATGCCTGCGGGAGGATGGGCGGGCGCGCGCGGCTCGGGAGTACCTGGCCCGCCGGGGTGTGAGCGACAGCGTCGCTGTGGATTTCGGACTCGGTTTTGCGCCGCCGGGATGGGAGTTTCTTGCCACCCGATTACAGCAAGAAGGATATCTCCCGGAAGAGTTGGAACGGTTCGGTTTGATTGTGCCCCGTCAGGGGGGAGAGGGCCACTATGACCGCTTCCGCAACCGGATTATCTTTCCGATATTTGACGCCCAAGGGCGTCCGGTCGCCTTTGGCGGCCGCGTCCTCGACGACGAAGTGCCCAAGTACCTCAACTCGCCGGAAACACCCCTCTACAAGAAAGGGCAGCACCTCTACGGCCTGAACAAGGCTGGTCCCGCCATCCGGGAAAAAGGGGTGGCCGTTCTGGTCGAGGGGTACATGGACGTCATCGCTTGTCACCAGCATGGCATCCGGCAGGCAGTAGCCAGCCTCGGCACGGCCATGACGCCGGAGCAGGGCCGCCTGCTTCTCCGTTACGGACCCCGGGTGCTGATCTGTTATGACAGCGACCGGGCTGGTATCGAAGCGACGGTGAAGGCCGGCGAGATCTTGACCGGTCTGGGGGCGCAGATCCATGTGCTGACCCTGCCGGAAGACAAGGATCCGGACGAGTACCTGCAGCGCCACGGCGCCGACAGCTTCTGGCTGGCGGCGGAACAGGCGCCGCCCTTTTTCACCTTCTGCTTTTCCCGCGTCGCCGCCGGTCAGGACTTATCGTCCGCTGCCGGCAAGGTGACAGTCGTTCGCGAACTGGCGTCGCTCTTGCTGGCGATTCCCAGTCCGGTGGAACAGGAGGCCGACATTCAGTGGTTGGCCAGGGAACTGCGGATCTCCGAAGCGGCGGTGATGGAAGAAGTCCGGGGACACGCCCGCAATACCCGATCGCCGGGGATGAGAAAGGAAAATATTAGACATACTATTTCTGCTTCTGCCCCCGCCTGGAATGCCGGGGAACCTGAGAGGCCGACGATGGCCGGTGAGGTCGGGGGAACCGGTTTTAACGCGACAGCCGGCCCTTTCGGGGTGGCAGGCAGCGCTGGCGGAGCCGCTGGGGCGGAGCAACGACAACATAGTGCAAACCGACAAGAACAGGCCTGGCGTTATCTCCTTTACTGGATGATCGGGGACCCCGACCGGGTCCGCTGGGTCTTTGAACGGTTGGGTGAGGAAATCCCCCAGGTCGAAGGTCCTCTCGGTGAAATCCTTGCCGCCTTGACGGCTGTATGCGATGAAGGCGGCGGAGGTGCTCTGACCGGCCTACTGACCGGCCGGGTGGCGGATCGCCTCTCTTCCGACAGCGCCAGGGGATACCTGAGCGCGCTGTTGGTGGAGGACATCCTCTGCCAGGAACCGGTGATAGAAGATTGCATCAATACACTGCGATATGGATGGTTGACAGAAGAAATCGCCAGCTTGGAAAGCCAGGTAGACGCTTTTTCCCGGAGCGGTGACATGGAGGCGATGCAGCGGTTGCTGCCCCGCCTGTCGAAGTTGCAACAAGCCCGTAGCCGGGCGGCGCGCAGACAGGGCGCCATGCCTTTTGGCGGTCGATTGGATCAACGGCCCTGGTACAAGGGGGGGAACCACGGATGAAGGAAGAGCAGAAAGAAGAACAGGTAGAACAAGTACAAAAAGTAAAAGACCTGATTGCCAAAGGGAAGAAAAAAGGGGTCCTCACCTACCAGGAGATCATGGACGCGCTGCAAGGTGTCGAGATGACGGCAGACCAAGTCGATGATATCTATGAGCAATTGGGCAACATGGGAATCGATGTGGTGCCGGACAACACCGAGGCCGAATCCTTGGATAAGGCTGAAGAACCAATCATCCGGGAAGAGGAAGAGATTGAAGTCGATTTGTCCGTGCCAGAAGGTGTGGGCATCGACGATCCCGTCCGCATGTACCTCAAGGAGATCGGACGGGTGCCCCTGCTGTCGGCGGAAGAGGAGATCGACTTGGCCAAGCGGATGGAAGAAGGCGATGAGGCGGCCAAACGGCGCCTGGCCGAAGCCAACCTGCGGCTCGTCGTTTCCATCGCTAAGCGCTACGTGGGACGCGGCATGCTCTTCCTGGACTTGATCCAGGAAGGCAACCTGGGCTTGATCAAGGCGGTCGAAAAGTTTGATTACCGCAAAGGGTACAAGTTCTCCACCTATGCCACCTGGTGGATCCGGCAGGCCATCACCCGGGCCATCGCCGACCAGGCACGGACGATCCGCATCCCGGTTCATATGGTGGAGACGATCAACAAATTGATCCGCGTGTCCCGCCAACTTCTTCAGGAGTACGGACGGGAACCGTTGCCTGAGGAGATCGCCAAAGAGATGGATATCCCGGTAGAACGGGTGCGGGAGATCATGAAGATCGCCCAGGAGCCCGTCTCCTTGGAAACGCCCATCGGCGAAGAAGAAGATTCCCACCTCGGCGATTTTATCGAAGACCAGGATGCCCCGGCGCCGGCGGAAGCGGCCTCCTTCATCCTGCTCAAGGAGCAATTGGAAGAGGTACTGGAAACACTGACAGCGCGGGAGATGAAGGTGCTCCGCTTGCGCTTCGGACTCGATGATGGCCGCTCCCGCACCCTCGAAGAGGTCGGCCAGGAGTTCGGCGTCACCCGCGAACGGATCCGTCAGATCGAGGCCAAGGCGTTGCGCAAGCTCCGCCATCCCAGCCGGAGCAAAAAGCTGAAGGACTATCTGGATTAGGATGCGCTGCTTTGTATGCCCCAAAGACTCGATTGGATGCAATTGGGGCATTGACCACGGCCGGCTCTTTGCGTATAATCGAATAGACGCTTTTTATGGCATCCCCCACCTGGGGATGTCGAACGGGCCTATAGCTCAGCGGTAGAGCGGCCGGCTCATAACCGGTTGGTCCCAGGTTCGATCCCTGGTGGGCCCACCACATACACATCTTCGCCCGTTTGCCTGACCGGCAGACGGGTTTTTGCTTTTTCACGGGCCTGCTTTTTGTTTTTTTCGCCCCAGTTTATCTGCCTGTTTCCGACCCCTTTTTCTCATCGGTGAAGAATTGATGATTGAGAAGTATAGACGATTGCGAAGGATGGATTCTCTTGGAACTGAGCCCTCGACTGCAACGGCTGGCGCAGTTAGCGCTACCTGGCAAGCCGCTCGCCGATATCGGCACCGATCACGCCTATATTCCGGTCCACCTGATCAAAAGCGGCACCATCCCGCATGCGGTGGGGGTGGATGTACATCCCGGCCCGCTGGAAGCGGCGCGCCTGCATGTGGCCGCCTATGGCGTCAAAGACAAGGTCGACATCCGGGCCGGCGACGGATTGGCGCCGTTGCAACCGGGTGAGGTCGGCACGATCGTCATCGCTGGCATGGGCGGCGGCACCATGCAGACCATCTTAACCGAAGGCGACGCCTCCGGCAAACTGGCTGGCGTCAGCCGCCTCATCCTGCAGCCCCTCGAAGGCGCCGGCGAACTGCGGCGCTGGCTCCATCACCGGGGATGGCGGATCATCGATGAGGATCTGGTGGCCGAAGGGCCTCGCATCTATGAGGTGATCATGCTGGAACCGGGTGAACCAGGCGCCCACTCTGAACGAGTGGACATGGCCGGGCTGGAACGGGATGGGCATGTCCATACAGAAAGTATCGGGATGATCTTCGGTCCTGAAACGAATGAGGCAGCCGAGGAACTCTACTGGGATTTAGGCCCCCTGCTGCTTGCTCGGCGGCATCCGCTGCTGCTCCCGGTCGTCGAAAAACGGATGGAGCGGGAAAGGCGGGCCCTTGCCGGCCTTCAACAGGCCCGGCAGCCGGACGAGGCGAAGATGGAACGGATCGGATCCCGCATCAAGGCCTTAGAAAGGGTGAAAGCATGGCTATTGCTTGCGCGCGCATAATTGAATGGATCGAAGGGCTGGCGCCGAAAGGGTTGGCTGAAGATTGGGACCATGTGGGGCTCCAGGTGGGCGATCCCGCTCGCCCCGTGGAGAAGGTCTATGTAGCCCTTGACGTGGACGAAGGGGTCGTCCAAGCGGCGGTGGAACAGGGTTGCCAGATGATCGTGGCTCACCATCCGCTGCTCTTCAAACCGGTCAAGGCACTGCGCTGGGATCAACCGCAGGGACGGTTGCTCAAAGCCATCATCGACGCCGATCTGCAGGTCTATGCCGCCCATACCAACCTTGATTCGGCCCGGGGCGGCGTCAACGACATCCTGGCCAGAAGACTCGGCCTGGAGGCGATTGAGCCGCTCTTTGATGATAAACAGGAGGAACTGGTCAAGATCGCCGTCTTCGTCCCGGTCGAGCATGAGGCGGCAGTCCGCCAGGCCATCGGCGACGCCGGCGCAGGACATATCGGCAATTACTCTCATTGCAGCTTCCGCAGCGCTGGGAAGGGGACTTTTTTGCCCCTCGAAGGGACGAATCCCTTCATCGGCGCCAAAGGTGTCTTGGAAGAGGTAGAAGAGCTGCGCTTGGAGACGATCGTCCCCAAAAAAGCGTTGAACCGCGTCTTGAAGGCGATGCTGAAGGCCCATCCCTATGAAGAGGTCGCCTATGACCTCTATCCGTTGCTGAACACCGGCGAAAAGACCGGCCTCGGGCGCATGGGCCGCTTGCCGGAACCGGCCACGATCGAAGAGGTGGCCGAGCGAATTAAAAAGAGCCTCGCCGTGGGCCGGGTTCGCTGGACCGGCGCCGACAAGGGGCGGCGGGTGGAGAAGATCGCCGTCTGCGGCGGCTCCGGCGCATCGGCCATCGCCCGCGCCCATTTTAAAGGCGCACAGGCGCTCATCACCGGCGACATCAAGTATCATGAGGCCCAGTCGGCCCAGGCTCTGGGGATCGATCTCTTTGACGCCGGTCATTTTGCCACCGAACAGCCTGTCTTGGAGGCGCTGGCCGCCTACCTGGAAGAGAGGGCGGCCCGGGAAAAGGCCACGGCGCGGGAAAAGGGGACGGTTCGAGAGAAATCACGTCTCCAGGTGATCGTCCATCGGGAGAGTCAGGATCCTTTTACTGAACTGTAGTCGCTCAGCCGGAAAGGGAGGAGAGTGGACCATGCGATACGGAATCCTCGCCGATGCGCACGGAAAGCCGGAGGCGCTGCAAAAGGCTTTGCGCCTGCTGCACGATGTGGACCGCATCATCTTTCTGGGGGATGTTCCGGGATACCGTGACACCGATGGCATGCCCGAGTGCTTGCAGGCTTTGGCGGCCGAAGGTGCCCTGGCGGTGCGGGGCAATTGTGACGCCTACATGCTGTCCCACCGGCGGCCGCCGGAGATCCCGGTGCCCCTTTGGGATTACTACGCCGCCTGGCCCGAGGAGATCGTCGACGGCGACCTGCTCTTCGTCCATGGCGGCCCGCGCGATCCTCTCCATGAGCGGGTGAATGGGGAGGAGGCGGCCTGGCGAAACTTCCGCGTCCGCGACTTTGCCGTCTGTTTTCATGGCCATGAGCACCGAGTCACCGCCTTTGCCTGCCGAAACGATGGCCACATCGAGACGGTGGCCTTGCCGGAGACGGGGCTCTATACCCTGGATCCCGGCAAACGCTACATCATCGGCGCCGGCTCGGTGGGAAAGCCGAAAGATGAACGGCGGGGCAGCGTTGTTCTCTATGACAGGGCGAAAGGGCTGATCCGGGTGGAGCGGTTTGCGATCGACTAAGGGGGAAACGATGTAGATATGACGAGACAACGAACGTGGCAGGATCATCCCCTGGTTGCCTGGCTCTTTTCTTCGGAGGCGACAATGGCGCTGATCGCCGTCAACTTCCTGGGGACCCTCTACGGCTTCTGGTGGTACCGCATGCAACTGGCGGAGACAGGGCTTCACCTCTGGCCGTTGGTGCCGGACAGCCCGCTCGCCTCGGGAGACTTCACACTTCTGCTGGCGCTATTGCTGCTGGGGATCCGCTGGCCCTGGCTGGAGTGCTTGGCGCCGGTCGTCCTGGTCAAGTACGGGCTCTGGGCGGTGATCATCAATATCGATGCGGCCCTGATAGCCGGACCGACCTGGGAGAACTGGATGCTCGGCCTGTCCCACTTCGGCATGGCCCTCCAGGCGCTCCTCTTCTGGCCGCGATTGCGCTACTCCCGGCAGGTCTGGGCCGCCGTGGCCGCCTGGGTCCTCTTCAATGATTTTGCCGATTACCGGTGGGATATTTACCCTTACCTCTTCGATCCCAGTCAATACGATCTGGCCCTGGTGAGCGCGGTCCTGCTCTCGGCGCTCTCCCTCGGCTTAGGCGCTTATTTTGCCTCTTCCTTTTCCGGTCTCGGCCTGGCCGAGCCCTCATCACGGATCAACCAGTTGCCGAGCATCGGCGTCAGCGCCACCAACAGCAAGCTCCAGAGCCTGAAGTAGATTGTATACTGGATCGATGCGGGAAAAAAGCCTTCCGGACAAACTGAGACACGAAGGGCCGCCCCAGCCACCGGGCCAAGCCGAAGCAGGGCAAGGCTAAGGCGAGGGGCCCCCTCTCCTGTCAAAAAGGCAAATCATGCAGATAAGGCAAAGCCAGAGCAGGATTGCTGATCCGCTCTGGCCGGCGCGTGATGGTCAAGCTTGGGGAGCCGTCACGGAGCGTTCGGCCCTTTCGATGGCGGCCCGGACGAGGCTGCCGGCGTTCTGGGTGGTGACGCCGCCCCAACCTTCCCGTTCGACCACATCGGCGAAGCCGAGTTCCCGAGCGAGTTCATACTTGAGCTGCTCTGACATGACGGGTCTGCGACGCGCCATAGGCCGCCTCCCTTCATTAGTCACACGCCGCTGTTAGTTTTCGGCGCATTCGATGGCTTTATCCCTTTTGCGGATGCCTTTGCGGGGAGTAGCGAAGCGAAAGGAAGGGAAGCGACGGGCAGGTTTTTCAGAGTACGAGGATCGGGGGGGATCGAGAAACGAGCAGCATGCACGCAGCGGCCATCATCCTGTCGGGCGGACGCAACTCCCGGATGGGCCGCAACAAGGCCTTCGTCGCTGTCCATGGAAAATCGATCATCGCGCAGATCATCGAGAAACTCAGGCCGGTGGTGGCCGAAATCATCGTTGTAACCAACAACCCCGATGATTACCGGCATCTGAACGTTCGATTGACACAGGACATCATCCCTGCCAAGGGTCCTTTGAGCGGCATCCACGCCGGTTTACTCGCCTCCCCTTACCGGGATAACATCGTCTTCGCCTGTGACATGCCTTTCGTCGAAGCGCCGCTGGCTCAGGCGCTGCTGGAACTGGCCCCTGGCTATGATGTGGTCGTCCCCCAATGGCGCGATTACCTGCAGCCCCTGTTCGCCGTCTACGCAAAAACTTGCATTCAGCCCATCGAGGCCTGCTTGCACAGCGATATCCGCAAAATCATCTCCTTCTACCCCCAGGTCCGCGTTCGCTATGCCGGAGAAGCCTTGCTGTGCCGGTGGGGCGATCCGGAGCGGATCTTCTTCAATGTCAACACGCCGGCCGATCTGGCGGCGGCGGAAGGGGTCGCCCACGTTGTGACGGAAAATAGCGTTAGGACCTAACATAAGGTTCTCTGGGAAAGATCACGCGCGGACGAAATGCGTCGCGGTGGGAAGGAGGTAGAAGCGGTGGAAGAAGGTCCGGCAGAAAAAAAAAAGCAAAGGGGCAAGAGGCGAATGACCGGCGGGTCGAACGCATCATAGCCTTGCGCGTCACTGTCCCGGAGTTGACGGGAACAGGAGCGATCGGCTTGGGACGAGTCGCGAGTTGTGTGGAGGAACAAGTCGAAAATGGAACTGAGGAACGAATTGCGGAATGCGTCGAAGAACGCGTCGAGCGGGAGGAGCAGCTCGTCCGGGAGTGGCCCCTGACCCTCTATCTGAACGGAGAGGAACTGGTCACCCTGCTGGCCAGCCCGGAACATATGGAAGACCTGGCAGTCGGCTTTCTGGCTGCCGAGGGCTTTCTCCAAGGGGCGGAACAAGTGAAAGCCCTGCGGGGAGACTACGAAAACGGGCAGGTTTTTGTGGAAGCCGAGTCCGTCCGGACGGCCGGCAAGACATTCATGAAGCGATATATCACGACCGGCTGCGGCAAAGGCGTCACCTTTTACGATGTGACCGACGCCCGCCACGCACGCAGCCTCGAAGCTGTCGGAACAGCCGTCACGGCCGGACAACTCCTATCGCGCATGGCCGAAATGCAAGCCCTTTCCGGCCTTTATCGCGAGACGGGCGGCGTCCATTCGGCGGCCCTTTGCGAGACGGACCGGCTCCTGCTCTACCGGGAGGACATCGGTCGCCACAACGCCGCCGACAAGATCGCCGGCGCCTGTCTGCGTGAACAGATCGCCACAGACGACAAGCTGTTCCTGACATCAGGCCGGATTTCCTCCGAGATTTTGCTGAAGGTGGCCAAGATGGGCATCCCCCTGATCGCCTCCCGTTCGGCCCCGACAGACGTAGCCGTCCGGCTGGGCGAGCAGTTGGGGATGACGGTCGTCGGATTTGTGCGGGGAAAGCGGATGAACGTGTACAGTCACCCCTGGCGCATCACCGGAGGGGAGGAGGGTGAACGGTGAGGGAGGAGGAAGCGCGGCAGGCCGGTCACTATGGCCGGGTGTTGATCCCGCTGGAAGAGGCGCGAGCGTTGCTCCTGGAAAAAATAACGCCGCTGCCTGCAGAGGCCGTCTCCCTTATCGACGCCCAGGGCCGGACGATCGCCGGAACGGTTCGGGCGCAAGCGGCCTTTCCCGCCTTCGACCGGTCGGCGTTGGACGGTTACGCCGTCAAGACTTGCGACCTTGCCAAGGCCTCGCCGGAGCAGCCCGTCGAACTGGTCCTCTTAGAAGCGGTGCCGGCCGGCTACCAAGCCACCCAACCGGTCACTGCCGGAAGGACGATCAAGGTGATGACGGGAGCGCCGTTGCCGGAGGGGGCTGACGCGGTCGTCGGTCATGAATGGACCACCGCCGGATCGGAGAAGGGTTTAACAAAGATCGGCGCAGCAGACAATCGCTTCGCAGAGAATCATGCAGGCACAGTTGTCTTTTTCCATCAACCGGTTCTCCCTGGACAGGGCATCGCCCCGAGCGGGGAGGAATACCGCCCCGGCGAAGTGGTTCTTCCGGCGGGAACGGTTATCGGCGCGCCGGAGATGGGCCTTTTAGCAGCCCTGGGTTGCGACCCCGTCCTTGTGCGCCGAAAGCCCCGCATCGGCCTCATCGGCACGGGCGATGAACTTTGGGAAGGAAAGGGGACGCCGCCTCGCGGCAAAATCCGCCCGACCAACGTCTACGCACTGGCTGCCTTGGTGAGGGAGGCCGGCGGCGAGCCGGTCCTGTTGGGGACGGCAGTCGATCAGCAGGAGACTGTCGCCGCCGCCTTCCGCGCCGGTTTGGAAGCCGGACTGGACATGATCCTTTCCACCGGCGGCGTTTCGGCGGGCGATCACGACGTGGTCAAGGATGCCCTCCACGCGATGGGCGCGGAGATGCTTTTTTGGAAGGTGGCAATAAGACCCGGAGCGCCCGCCGTCGCCGCTTCCATGGAAGGGCGGTTGCTCATCGGCCTGTCGGGCAACCCGGCCGGAGCGGCCATCCTCTTTTTGCTGCTGGTAGCGCCAGCGATTGCGGCGCTGTCCGGTCGTTCATGGACGTTACCCCAATCGACAACTCTGCTGGCTGCCCCTTTGACAAAGCGCAAGGGATTGCGCGGCTTTTTGTGGGGGCAGGCGGAGGAGCGGGAGGGGCGGCTTAGGGTCAAACTGCTGGAAAACCAGAAGTGTGGCGGCATGCGATCTTTTTTGGAAAGCAACTGCCTGGTGGAGGTCCCTGCCGGCGTCCAGGACTGGCCGGCCGGACGGGAGACGACCGTCTTTTGGCTGCCCAAGCGGAACAGCTACATATAACCAAGGCAAAGTAAGTAGGGAAAAAAGGGGAGAAGGCCCACATGCAGAACATCCCTGTGTTATCCATCGTCGGAACCTCTGACTCAGGCAAAACGACGCTGCTGGAAAAGCTGCTGCCGGAACTGAAGCGGCGCGGCTACCGGGTGGCGACGATCAAGCATGACGTCCATGGCTTTGACATCGACAAACCGGGCAAGGACACCTGGCGCCACGCCCAGGCCGGCGCCGATGTGGTCGTCATCGCGTCCCCCGGCAAGGTGGCCATGATCGAGAAAACTGAGCGGGAACGCGCTCTCGACGAGGTCATCGCCCGCATCGTCGATGTAGACATCATCCTCACCGAGGGGTATAAACGGGGTAACAAACCGAAGATCGAGGTTTACCGCGCCTGCATGGAGCGAGAATTGCTTTGCAGCCCTGAGGAACTGGTGGCGATCGCCTCGGACACCCCCTTTGACATCGGCGTTCCCTGCTGCGACATCAACAACGCCGCCGGACTCGTCGACATCATTGAAAAGACATTCTTACAGAAGTAATTCATAGAGGAACAAAATTCAACGAAAGCTCGTCCGATTCGCGGAGCGAGCTTTTTCTTTTCTTCCCTATCCTACAACAGCTGTATGGAAATAAGAAGCATCCAAAAGCAGCAAGCCTCATCCTTGTTTCTACTATTTTGATGTTATAAAATAAAGGCACAGCGGCGCCAATGACCGAAAAATACCACATTCGCTTAGTGAAAATGATTACTTTCAGATTAGAGGGAAAACTGCGCCAAGCATCGAATCAACGATCAAACAAATGACAGCACTGAAGTTTCACCTTGCCAAGGGCTTCGGTTCCAGCAACTCGCATGTATTATGTATACAAAGCGAGTCCGCCTGGTTTTTTTTATGTGGCTCATTCTTCAAACCGACGGGAGGTCGTTTTATGGGACCGGTCCAACTCTCCACGACGGTGGTGTCCAGCCAGGGCTTTCGTGACCGCTTAAAAGAGGCCTATGGCGCCGACATCTCCCTTTGCTACCAGTGCGGCAAGTGTTCGGCAGGATGCCCGGCGGCGTTCGCCATGGAACACACGGTCCGCCAGATCATCCGGATGGTCCAGGCAGGCCTCATTCAGGAAGCCCTCCACACTTACAGCATCTGGGCCTGCGCCGGCTGTGAGACCTGCTCCAGCCGCTGCCCGCGCCAGGTCGACCCGGCCAAGGTAATGGAAGCGCTGCGTATCGAAGCGAAAAAGCAGGGCCTCGTTTCCGACCAGGAGGCCGACCTCTTTCACGACCTGTTCCTGCAATCGGTCCAAAGCAACGGACGCCTGCACGAGGTGGGTCTGATGGCCCGCTTCAACATTCTCTCTCGCCAGCTCTTCAAGGACGCCCTTCACGCGCCGGGCCTCTTGAGCCAGGGCAAGTTGAGCATCCTGCCTCATAAAAACCAGAACCCGGACGCGGTGGCCCGCATCTTCGCCAACGTCAAGAAGAAGCGAGGTGGCAACAAGTGAGATACGGACTCTACCCCGGCTGCTCGGCCAGCGGCACCGGCATCGAATACGGAATGTCGACGAAAGCCGTCGCCCGCCGCCTCGGCATCGAACTCGTCGAAATCCCCGACTGGAACTGCTGCGGCGCTTCGTCGGCCCACAACCGCGACCACCTGCTCAGCATCGCCCTGCCGGCGCGCAACCTCGCCCTGGCCGAGCAAGCGGGGCTCACCGATATCGCCATCCCTTGCGCTGCCTGCTACCAGCGGATGAAGGCCTCCGAACGGGCCGTCGCCGACGCAGCCGAGCGCCGCGACGTGGCCGAGGTCATCGAGATGGAGATCAAAGGCACGGCCAAGGCCCGGGCGCTCTTGGAGGTCTTCGCCAACGACCTGGATCCCGAGACGCTCCAGAAGGCCGTCGTCAAGCCGCTGAACGGCCTGAAAGTCGCCTGCTATTACGGCTGCCTGCTGGTGAAGCCCGCCGATCTGGCCATCGACAGCCCGGAAAACCCGATGATGATGGACCGCCTCATCTCGGCCCTGGGCGCCACGCCGGTGGAATGGCCCTACAAGACCGAGTGCTGCGGCGGCAGCCTCGCCATCACCCGCCCCTATGCGGCGGTGGGCATGACGGCCCAAGTGCTCAAATACGCAAAGTTAGCCGGCGCCGACTGCATCGCCACGCCCTGCCCGCTCTGCACCTCCAACCTGGATATGCGCCAGAAAGAGGCGGAGAAGGTCCTCGGCATGGAACTCGGCCTGCCGATCTACTATTTCACGGAACTGATGGGCGCGGCCTTCGGCCTGCCTGCGGAAGAACTGGGCATCAACCGTCACTTTACAGAGGCGACGGCCCTGATCAAAAAACCGGCTGCCCCGGCCCCGGCGGAGCGGTGAGGAGGGAAACGGCGTGAAACGAATCGGGGTTTTTGTCTGTCATTGCGGCACCAACATCGCCAACACGGTCGACTGCGCCAAAGTCGCTGAAAGCGCCAAAGATTTTCCCGGCGTCGTCTTCGCCTGCGACTATAAGTATATGTGCTCCGAACCGGGCCAGGTGATGATCCAGGAGGCCATCCGCGAACACAACCTGGACGGCTACGTCGTCGCCGCCTGCTCCCCGCGCATGCACGAACCGACCTTCCGCAAGTGCGCCGAGCGGGCCGGCATGAACCCTTATATGGTGGAACAGGTCAACATCCGGGAGCAGTGCTCTTGGGTCCACGCCGACAAGACCAAAGGGACCGACAAGTCCATCGACATCACCCGCATGGGCGTGGCCAAGGTGGCCAAAAACGAGCCCCTCTTTTCGACGACCATCCCCGTGACCAAGCGGGCCCTCGTCATCGGCGCCGGCATCGCCGGCATCCAGGCGGCCATCGACATCGCCGACGCCGGCTACCCCGTGACCCTTTTGGATCGGGAGCACTCCATGGGCGGCAAAATGGCCCAGGTCGACAAGACCTTCCCGACCCTCGACTGCTCGGCCTGCATCCTGACGCCGAAGATGGTCGAGGCGGCCCAACACCCCAACATCGAGATCGTCACCTACGCCGAGGTGCAGGCTGTCGACGGCTTCGTCGGCAATTTCGATGTGACCATCCGCAAGAAAGCCCGCTATGTGGACGTGGACAAGTGCACCGGCTGCGGCCTCTGCTCGGAAAAGTGCCCGAAAAAGGTTTCTTCCGAGTTTGAGATGAACCTGGGCACGCGCAAGGCCATCTATGTGCCCTTCCCCCAGGCGGTGCCGAACAAGCCCGTCATCGACGCCAAAAACTGCCGCTACCTCTTGGAGGGCAAATGCGGCGTCTGCAAAAAAGTCTGCCCCACCGGCGCCGTCGACTTTGAACAAAAAGACGAGCTCATCGTCGAGCGCTTCGGCTCCATCGTCGTCGCCACCGGTTTTGACCAGTTCGACATCTCCCAGTATGAAGAGTACGGCGCCGGCCGCATCCCCGACGTGATCACCGGCCTGCACCTGGAGCGCCTGATGAACGCCTCCGGCCCCACCATGGGCAAGATCAAGCGCCCCTCCGACGGCAAAGTCCCCGAAAAGATCGTCTTTATCAAGTGTGTCGGCTCCCGCGATGAGGCAAAGGGCCGCCCCTACTGTTCCCGGGCCTGCTGCATGTATGTAGCCAAGCACGCCACGCTGATCAAAGAGAAGATCCCCACATCGAAGTCCTACATCTTCTATATGGATGTGCGCACCGCCGGCAAGAACTACGAAGAATTCTACGCCCGCACCCAGAACGAGTACGACGCCCAGTACGTCCGGGGCCGCGTCTCGAAGATCTTCCAGGCGGGCGACAAATTAATTGTACGCGGCGAAGACTCCCTGCTCGGCCGCCCCGTCGAGATCGAGGCCGACCTGGTCGTCCTGGCCGCCGGCATGGACCCGCAGCAGGACGCCAAGGACCTGGCCCGCACCCTCGGCATCTCCTACGACCAGCACGGCTGGTTTACGGAAGCCCATCCCAAGCTGCGTCCGGTGGAGACCCACACGGCCGGCATCTTCCTGGCCGGCGCTTGCCAGGGGCCGAAAGACATCCCCGACTCGGTCGCCCAGGCCTCGGCGGCTGCCGTCAAGGCGGCGGGCCTTCTCTCGAAAAAAGAACTGACGGCGGAAGCCCAGACGGCCCGCTGTGACGAAGCCTACTGCTCCGGCTGCGGCCTCTGCGTCTCCATCTGCCCCTACAAGGCGATTGAACTGAAGTCGATCAGCGAGCGGGTCCACGGCGGCACGCGCGAGCGCAAGGTCTCCAGCGTCAACCAGGGCCTCTGCCAGGGTTGCGGCGCTTGCTCCGTCGCCTGTCCCTCCAGCGCCATGAACCTAAAAGGCTTCAGCAACGATCAAATTCTCGCGGAGGTGGATGCCCTGTGTCAGCGGTAGATGAGAAAAAAGTGAACGCGGCGGGGCAGGGGGCCGGCGGTCAAAACGCCGCCGCCGCAGCCTGTGGGACCTGTGCGAGCGGCGCTGCCCCCGCTACGGGTTCTGCCGGGACGGCCAGCGCCTCCCGCGCAGCCAGCGCCCCCGGCGCAGGCGACTCCCGCGCAACCGGACTCTCCGGCGCGACGAGTGCGCCTGATCCTAACTGGGAGCCCAACATCGTCGGCTTCGCCTGCAACTGGTGCACCTACGCCGGCGCCGACCTGGCCGGCCTCTCGCGGATGCAATACCCCCCGAACGTGAAACTGATCCGGGTCCCCTGCTCGGGCCGGGCCAACCCCCAGTTCGTGCTGCGGGCCTTTCAAAAAGGCGCTGACGGCGTCCTCGTGGCCGGCTGCCACCCCGGCGACTGCCACTACGCCACCGGCAACTACTTCACCCGCCGCCGCTTCCTGCTCTTCCAGCGGCTCCTTGAATTCTCCGGCATCGACCCGCGCCGCTTCCAGGCCCGCTGGATCTCGGGGGCGGAAGCGCCCAAGTTCCGCGACGTAGTCACCCAGATGGCGGAAGAGGTGAAGGCCCTCGGGCCGAACCGGAAGCTGAGGGAGGAGCTATGAGCGACAACATGCGCGATATCAACGCGAAACTGACCCAGGAGATGGGCGACCTCGCCCGGGAACTGCTCGCCTCCGGCGAAGTGAAGGGCCTCTTCGGCTGGACCAAGGGCAGCCGCTGGTACCTGACCCCGCCGGTCTTCATCACGAAGCCGGAAGAAGCCGACCGGCTCTGTTATGACGAATTCGCCGTCAATAACCTGACGGGCCTGCTCTTGGATTTTCGCGACAGCCAGGACAAGATCGCCATCTTCGTCAAGGGCTGCGACAGCCGCGGCATCGTCCGCCTCGTCCAGGACAACCAAGTAAAGCGCGAAAACATCGTCGTCATCGGCGTCCCCTGCCCGGGCATGGGCGACAAGGGCGCGGTCACCGATCCCCGCCAGGCGCAGGAACTGCCCCTCTTGGCCAAGTGCCTCGAATGCCGTTACCCGAACCCGGTCCTGGCCGACCGGACCATCGGCGCGGTGACCGTCACGACCGAGCCTAACGCAGCGCCGTTTGGGGCGACCGCCGAGGCGGCGAAAGGGCGCGGCGTTGGCAGCAAACAGGCGGACCGTTTCGCCCAGGTGGAGGCCATCGAAAAGATGAGCCCCGACGAGCGCTACGCCTTCTGGCAAGGCCAAAACGAAAAGTGCATCCGCTGCTACGCCTGCCGCAACATCTGCCCGGCCTGCAACTGCCGCGAGTGCATCTTCGATTCCGATAAAAAGAACTGGGTCAACAAGGCGGCCACGCCGACGGACAACGCCTTTTTCGGCATCACCCGGGCCATGCATGTGGCTGGCCGCTGTGTCGAGTGCGGCGAGTGCGAGCGCGTCTGCCCCATGGACATCCCGATCATGGCCATGAACCGCAAGCTGATCGGCGATCTGAACGAACTCTTCGGCCCCTATGACGCCGGTGTCAAGGCGGAGGAAAAGCCGCCGCTGGGCGCCTTCAAGCTCGATGATCCGGAAGAGTTTATGTAACGGAAGCGTTTATGTAACGATTTTTCGCAGCGATGCGTTCTTCTAAGGTAAACGGAAGGCAGGTGCAGCATTGTTGAAAGCCTTTCCCAAAGACAAACTGACGGCGGTACTGGACACCCTGGCGAAGCAGGCCACCCTCTGGGTCCCCTCGGTCGTCGCCGGCGTCTCCCGTTTCGCGCCCTACGGCCCCGACCGGGAGGTCCAACTCAGCGCCAACACCGTCATGAGCCCCAAGGGAGCCCTCTTTCCGGCGACGGAAAAGATCTATGAATACAGCGCCTACGGCATCGACGGCGAATTCACGCCCGTCGACCCGTCAGTGGGGCCCCAGATCCTCTTCGGCCTGCGCTCCTGTGACATGCAGGGCATCCTCTGCCTCGACGATGTCTTCCTGACCCGCGGCTATGTGGACGACTACTACGCCAAGAAGCGGGAGGAGGCCACCCTCGTCACCCTGGGCTGCGTCACCCCTGGCCCGGACTGCTTCTGCTATGCCATGGGCGTCAATCCGGCCGAGCATGCAGCCTCGGACGCCCAGCTGTTCGACCTGGGCGACGCCTACGGCATCGCGGCCCGGAGGGCCAAAGGGGAGGCGCTGGTGAGCGCCCTGGAAGCCGCCGGTCTGCTCGTAGAATCGGACAAAGCTCCCCTGCCGACAGGCGACTTTGTCCTGAAGGTCGACGCCGAGGGCGTCACCGAGAAGCTGCAACAGATGTTCGACCACCCCCTCTGGGACGCCTTCAGCCGCAAGTGCCTCAACTGCGGCGCCTGCGCCTATATCTGCCCCACCTGCCACTGCTTCGACATCTCTGATAAGAAGCGCAACGCCCACTGCGGCGTCAAGATCAAGTGCTGGGACACCTGCATGTACTCCGAATACGCCTTGATGGCCGGCGGGCACAACCCACGCCCCTCGAAAAAGGAGCGTGTCCGCCAGCGCTTCATGCATAAGCTCCGCTACTTCCCCGAACGCTACGGCAAACTTCAATGCACCGGTTGCGGGCGCTGCATCGCCAAATGCCCCGTCAACCTGGAGATCACCGACGTGATCCAGCAGGTGAGGGAGGCGAAGATCGATGGCTGATCTTATGAATCACGCGAACGCCGCGAATCCCCTGCCTTTGGCGACAGTGGATGATGTGAAACGCATCAACCCGCTGGTGCCCATGAAGGCGCGGGTGACCCGGATCATCGAAGAGACTTCCGATGTAAAGACCTTCTGTGTCTCCACCATCGGCGAAGACGGCCAACCGGCCGCTCCCTTTCACACCGGGCCGGGCCAATTGGCCATGCTCTCCCTGGCCGGTGTCGGCGAGGCCATGTTCTCGGCCACTGACGCGCCCGATCACCTGCAAATCTCCATAAAAAAAGTGGGCCTGCTCACGGAGCAGCTCCACGAAATCTGCGAAGGTCAGACCGTCGGCATCCGGGGACCTTACGGCAATGGTTTTGACATGGAAGCGATGAAAGGGAAGAACGTCCTCTTCATCGGCGGCGGCATCGGCCTCGCGCCAGTCCGCTCCGTTGTCCGCTACTGTGTGGACCACCGGGAAGACTATGGCAACCTGCACCTGATCTACGGCGCCCGCACCTATGACGACCTGGTCTTCAAATACGACCTCTTCGAGACCTGGCCAAAAGTGCCCGACTTCAAGGTCTCCGTCACCGTCGACCGGGGCGACGACAACTGGAAGGGGAATGTGGGCTTCGTCCCCGCCTTCATCGAACAGTTGTACCCGAGCCCGGAGAACACGGTCTGCATCCTCTGCGGTCCGCCGATCATGATCAAGTTCACCTTGGGCGTCCTCGACAAGCTGGGCTTCACGCCGGAGAACGTCATCACCACCCTGGAGATGCGGATGAAGTGCGGCATCGGGAAGTGTGGGCGGTGCAACATCGGGAGTTGCTTTGTTTGTCTCGATGGGCCGGTGTTTAGTTTGGCGCAGTTGAAGACGCTGCCGAATGAGTATTAATTTTTTCAACAAGCTACTTTTCTTAAGTAGCTTGTTTTTTTTGATACTATAA
This sequence comes from Heliomicrobium sulfidophilum, assembly GCF_057715735.1. NCBI lineage: Bacteria > Bacillati > Bacillota > Clostridia > Eubacteriales > Heliobacteriaceae > Heliomicrobium > Heliomicrobium sulfidophilum. The sequence continues at coordinate 131,203 of NZ_JBVTZZ010000005.1, read as the reverse complement.
AGTGATTTAGATATAAATAAGAGAAAACAGTGAGGTGAAAAGATAGGGGTGTATTATCTAAGATTTGAGATGGTGTTCCTGGTAGGGAAGGGGTAGAGAATCAAAAAACGTGTGCTAATTCTTGCCCATAAAAAAAATATTCGAATCGTCATAATACGACAAATTTCCCGCTAATAATCTATTATACTATATTTTATCATGATTCATTGAGGTGTAATATTTATGGAACATAAACTAAGAGTTGCATTAGCCCAGATTAATTATTTACCGTCCTATGTGGGGCAAAAGGGTAGTTGCTTGGAAGAGCCCACGTTATTCGAAGAAACTGAGGAGTCGGTACTTTATCTTTCACTTTCTAACGAGATACGATTACTTAGGAGGCAAAATAAATATTATAATATATCTAATCAATGGATTAAAGTTAAAAATATCCTGGATTACTGTTGCAACAATCAAATTCATTTAGTGGTATTTCCTGAGTACTCAATTCCAATGGAATTATTAAAATTATGCTATGAATACGCAAATAGCAAAGAGATAATTATTGTAGCCGGATCTCATTCAGTTACAATAGACGATGAAAGTATTGAAACTTACAACCATTGTGAATTATTGATAGAAGGTATGTTAGACGGTGAACCAATTGAGGACTGTGTTCGTAAGTCTATTTGTCCAATATTCGCACCCAAAATAACGCACGTAGTAAAGAAAATGAATCGATCAAAATGGGAAGGAGAAATGGTTGTCAATGATGACTGGAAAGTGATATCGATAGATTATCCCGGTGTATCGGTAAAACTTGCGGTACTTTTATGTATAGATGCTATAAGCGATGAAAAGTTCAAAGTATTACATGAGAATGGATTGGATGATTCCGATATAATTATTATTCCTTCATACTCTCCAACAGTAACACCATTTTCCCAATTTGCACAAGTGAAATTAATTAATGAGGTCCCAACAGTTTATTGCAATACAGCTGAATATGGTGGATCAAAAATATTTGCAAGACGCGGTTTTAAGTCAGATAACCTCTTTTTAGTAAAAGATGGAACACAGGATATAAATAATCAAGAAATAATAATTGGTGCTCAAATTGATTTGTTTGGTCAATTTGAAAAAACACACACAACTAAAGTGTACCAGCCCATAGAAGGACTGTTCATGACACCTATTTTATATGAATCTATGAATCCAATAGTAGGAAACTATATCGAGAAGCTAAAAGGCTTAAATATAAATTCTGTAACTGAAATTAAAGAGTTTGTCTCAACGTATGTTAGATTAGTTGATTTTAGTAAATTTTTAAGTTTTAAATTAAAAAAACTATATGATATGCTTGAAGGTGGTAGGGCTACCAAAAAAGAAGCCTTTCAGTTAATCGATGCCGTTGCTATTTCAAGTGATTTTCTATCTCCTGGTGATTTAAGACTATCTTTAATTAATCACGTCCGAAGCACCTTGATCTCCCTTCTTAAAACGCATAAAGATCAAACTCTTATATTAAAGGTATTGTTGGCTTTATCTCACAAAGAAAATACATTGCAAACAAATGGTGCATCGATTAAAAAAGTAAACTATTGTGAGCAATTTTATTCTAGAATTACGGATGATGAAATAGATGCAATTCCGAATACTGAGTTTGTTAATAGAGGTTTCGCATTTTATGCTTTAAGAGGATTCTTTGATTCGGATAAAAAAATATTTTATTTAGATGGAATTAAAGGCATTGGTAAAACATCTTTAATTGATCATTTTCTTCGACAAGAAAAAACTAATATTAAAGTTTTAAAAATTGTTGCAATTAGAAACATGGGATATCAAAGGTTCTTATTAACTATTTCTGAGAAATTAAAACTTAGAATTGACCCGAGGTTACTAATTAACGATCCAGATAGAATAGCATCAATTATTAAAGAGACACTTTTATTGCAAGTGCAGTTATTTGTGTTGGATGAATTTCACTTTTTAATGCTAAAGAATAATTTTGACAGCAATAAAATTGAGGAATTTATATACGACATTATTGACAAAAAAAGCCAAATAAAAATCATTATAATTAGTGACATTAAAATAAATCTTCCTCAGAAGTTAAAACAAAGTTATTTTCCGTTTAAGTTAAAACCATTAAAAAACAGGTTTGTGGAAAAAATATTTGAGAACTGTTTAAGATATTATGATATTGTAAATACTGTTGAGAAACCCCACATACCGCAAACAATCCTTAATTTAGTTCAAGGGCATCCATTGGCGGCAATTATTTGCTCAACCCTTCGAAAATATTATAGTTTTGAAGAAATTATTCAAGGATTAAAACCAAATCAAGAGTTTCGTACAAAAGTTATCAAAGAATTGTTGAACAAATCTGAGCTTAATAATATTCAACCTACGGGAATAGTAGTCTTCAAGCGGGTCTCGATAATCAGGATAGCGCATGAAAAAAGTATAGCAAAGCTAGCCCAGTGACTTTCTCAGAGGGCGCTCGATGTTGAAATCAAGGTTCGGAATGAGTTGCCTCGTTTAGGCAAACGCGGCGTAAAGATCCCGGAACGTTGCATACCAGGGACTATGCGCCCCAAGCCGAAGCTTCACTCGTCGCGCATGCTTGACCAGGCGAGAGGCCAGCGTGATGAGATTTTGGAGCACCGTTCGGATGCGGCGCCGTTGGGTCTGATCTTTCTTTTTCAAAGGGGCGTCGAGATGGTGTAGGCTCATTTGACCGACGATGCGAAGCAGGTTATAGGCGACGGCGCCAAAATGAAACACCAGGTCATTGACCTTCAATTTACCGCTGGGCAACCGTTCCAGATCAAGGTCTGTCTTTAACTCACTATGGAATTGCTCGCTGGTTCCGTGATCCCGATATAATCGGATGATCTCTTCCGGTGAATCGGGAAGCGAAGTCCAGTATGTTGCCACTTCCAAATGAGGAAGCAGCAAATATTGGCCATTCGATAAGATGGTCCGCTCCACAACACGAAACACAACGCGTTCCGGTTTTTCCATCGCGCCGACTTTCCACATGACGTATATAAAAAGAGGACTAGCTGAAATGCCAGATAATCAGGAACTAACTCGAATACTTGAAGAAATTAATTCCTATAAACAGACTGCAGTAACATATGATGATGATTCGGATGAAGATTCGGTTGAAGATGATCTGTACGATTAAAGAATAATGGAGTAAAACCAATGGTAAATTATAGTCTTTCTAAAGTGTAATTAATACATTTCTCGCGTTTAATTGATACATAACCACCCTCCCAATCTCCCCAACCACCCCATCCACCACCACATCAAAGGGCACCGCCGCCAACAACAGCCTCACCTCCCGAACGCCCGCGTGCAACCCGGCCTGGTGAACGAGTCGACCGCGCTGCCGCAACGAGTCCCAGGTTGCCTTCCGGCAGGGATAGAGCAGGCAGGCGGTCACTCGTTTCGTCGCATAAGACGTCGTATAGGCGAGCACCTGCAACAAGTCGTTCCGGTGGCGCTCTCGAACTGTTGTCTCCAGGTCAAACCAGCGGTCCTGGCTCAACTCTTCCCAGTGGCTCTTGTACTTGGCGTCGATGATGATCGTCTCATCGTCTCGCTCCAACACCAGATCTGGCATCAAAAAGCGCTGTGATCCGGTAAAGGACGGTTCCCAGAGCAGAGGTGTAACCGTCTCCCGCAGCCGGCCGGCACGGACACGCCCCCCAAAGTGGCGCGCCAATTCCGTCACCACATATTCGCACCAGGCTTCAAAAAAGGCATCCATCGACATCACCCAGGGGAGACCGGTATGTTCGGCGAGACCGGCCAGTCCCCGTTCGTCGATGGTCCACTCCATCGCCCGCAGCCCGTCCCGAAAGACCTCCGTCTGCAAGGGCGTGCGCAGCCAGAGCAGCCGGTCGCGGTCGGTCGGACGGCGGGGCGGCACATGGCGCACCCGATCGAGCAGGCCCTGGCAGAGGGCGATCAGCGGGAGCACCACCGTCCCCGTCGCCCGCTGGCTCTCCAGGCTGGCCAGTTGACGGCGCAGCGTAAAATGCAGGGCGCCCAACAACGCGGCATCGTCGCGCAAGTCCGGAAAGCGGCAAGGGACCTCCAACCATCGACCGGTGGGCACTTTGGTCCGGGCGTAGCGCCCCCAGTCGACGGTCCCCCTGGGCGCTGTCAGTTCCGCTTCGCCGATGGTAAAGCGCCGCTGTAGCCGTTCCAACATGGCGCGAATGCGAAAGAGCACCATCGTTGACAGCACCCAAGGCGGCACCTTCCGGTCGGAGCGGGGAAGCATAGGCAGTCGCAGTGGTTCGGGAATGACGCGCCAACCCATCCGGGCCAGCATGGGACCGATGCCGGGCCAGTCAAAGCGGGGCTGCACCACCAGGCCGTAGTCGGGCTTGCCGCTGGTGGGCGACAACAGCGGGATCGCGCCCACGCGGCTGCCCGTTTGCAGGCGCAGTTCCACCTCCCGGCCATCGTAGCCCACATCGGCCGTGATGCCGAAGTTGCGGAGCAGCCCCTGGTTGATGCGCACGAACTGGTGGGCCAGGCGCGCCGTCATCGGCTGCGGATCGCGCGGCGCGCCCCCGCGCAGCAAAAAATCGGCGGGAAGCCGCACCGCTGACGAATCATCGACGGCAAAACAGACTTTCTCGCCGGCCTCCACCGGCCGGAGGGGCGACTTGCCGGCCCGAGCGCCCGTCCGGCTCATAGGCTCTCCACCCATTGCAGATAGGAACGGATGGCTTCTTCAAAACCGGCCACATAGCCCTGGGCCAGATACTCCTCCAACAGCGGCGACAGGTTGGTGCGCAGTTTTTGCGCCGCCCGCGTATCGTCCGCTTCAAGAAAATAGGAGTGACCGGGCACGAGGGCCAAGGCGTCGTCACTGGCGTACTCGACGAAGATGGACAGGAGATCGATGAAGGCTTTTTTCATCAGCGGGCCGGACTGGCTCTCGACGACCCGGTACTGCGGCCAGAGCTTCACAAAGGCGAAGCGCCGGCGCACGGCCACATCGACGATGGCGATGCTCCGGTCCGCGCTGTTCATCGTGCCCAGGATATGTAGATTCTCCGGGAGCGACAGTTCTCGGCCAAAAGGCGCGCCGAAATCGTAGGGGAGGGAGACCCGGCGCGGCGTCTCCGCTTGCGCCTCCAACAGATAAATCGCCTCACCGAGGACTTTGGCCAAATCGGCCCGGTTGATCTCATCGATATGCAACAGGTACGGCTTTCCCCCGTTTGCGAAGGCCGCCTGGGCCGCTTCCGCCGCCTCCATGAGAAAACCCTTCCGGGGCGCAAACTGAAGGCCGATGGCCCCGTCAGACTCCACGGGCGCGAGGCCGCCGACGAATTGTTCATAAGTCGTGTTGGCGTGAAACTGGACGGTCATGCCGCTTCCGCCATAGGCCGTCTCTTTCAGCCGCAGGGCCATCCGCGTTTTGCCCGTCCCCGGCGGTCCCTGGAGGATGACAAAGCGGCGCTCGGCCAGCAACTGCCGGACTTCCGCTTCACCGGCATCGGGCATGAGGTGGGCAAAGTAGTCGCCGCGAATCCGCTCCGCCTCGGCTTCCGCCGCCTTTAAGGGATACTGCCCCCGTTCGGAGAAAAAGAGATCCAAAAAAGCCTTGAGCGCCACTTCCGTATCTTTTTCCCCATATTCTTTCATCGGCGCATAAAAACCGTAAATCACCTTGCCGTAGCGGTCAAAGACAGACCGGTAGGCCGGAAACATCCGGCGGATGCCTTCGGGCACGTCCAAGTCGGTGCGGACCGGCTCCTGCTTGGCCCAGGCCAACATCTGTCCCTTGCCGACCGAACGGTTGAGCCAGCGGCAGATGGCCGCCACCTTGCGCCCGTGACCGGGCCGGGACAGCACCTCTTCATCGGGGCTTAATCCCTGCGTGCCCACCACGAGCGCCACCAGGCAAGGCGCGTCTTCCACCGGGAAGAGGACAAAACTCATGCCGCCATACGCGCCGGAATCGGGATTGGACGGATGAATATAGGCGGAAAAAGGCACGCCGGTAGAGCCCTTATTGAAACCGGGCGCACGGAGGGCCACCGATTTTTTCGCTTTGTCCGGGTAACGGCCGCCGTTCGCGCCAAAGAGGGACTGAAAGGCTTGCTGGTTTTTCTCGCTCCAGTCATCGGTCAACTCGTTGTGGATGATGTCCAATAGCGGTTTCATCGGAAAGCACTCCCCGCGCGGTTATTTCTATTGCCGATTCCATCCTGTGATTAACGCGATGAACGCGATGAACATGATTAACGTGATTAACGCATTAATGCGATGAACGGTCCTTAAAGCGGATAGGGATATCTGTTTCGCACTCACGAACCATGTGATTGTACTCGGTGACGAAGTGGTTCAGCGATGCCTTATATCGAGATGGTGCAAATTGATTGATTATAGGCAAATTTGTTGAAATAAACGGCTCTGCACCCCAGATGTCGCATCAAGGGGAAGCCCCTTTTCCCTGGTCAGCCTGGATACAATGGAGTCGGGGGAGGGGCCCTCATTGGCGTTATAGCATATTTTTCTCTTAATGGGAAGAAAAATCCTCCCGGCAGCGCCTTTGAGCGAATGGTTATCTTCTGCGTATACATTTTAGCGCTTTTTGAAGATAATTTTTTTTAATAAAGAGAGAATTGACTTTCGCGATAGATTGTATCAACCGTTTTTGTAGAGCACATTGACGAGAAAAACGGATTCGATTACAATTTCCTTACTGGAGTAAGGAAATGCCTCGTTACTTCCAGTCCCGTTGTCTCTACAAAGGATCCTGGGATGAGATGAGTAACGGGAAGGAAAGGGCGCCCGAAAAGAGTGAAGAAAAGCGGTGTCTCAGGCGAATCGGATTTGTAATCGGACGAAGTGATTAAAGTCCAGCATGAGTCTGGCGCATGAACCAGATACACAAAAGGGCAGCAACCGTATGCAAATAAGTGCATACGGCTGCTGATTTTTATTATAGCTTTTTTCGCGGATGACAAACGTTCACACCTCGTTCACTCGTTGGACACAATACCCGATTACAATCATCATTAGGCAAAAGATGAGAAACGTCAGGAGGCTTCCCGATGCAGACCTTCCGGAATTTCAGCACGGCGAAAAAAATCGTCAGCCTCATCGTCCTTATGAGTGTCTTCATGCTTGGCGTAGGGTTCGTGGGTTACAGCTATACCCATATCGTCAGTGCGAGCATCACCACCATGTATCATGACAACCTTCTCCCTGTGAAATGGCTCAATCAAGTCCGGGCCAACAACCGGTTGACGGAAGAGTTGTCGATGAAAATCATGTTGACCGATCTGGACAAAAAAGCAGAGACGGATTCTTTAGCCACGATAAACAGTCAGATTCAAGAAATCATCTCGCTGCTGAATCAATATGAAACGACCCACCTCGATGCTTTTGAGTCTGAAAAGCTTACGCTCATTCGCAAGAAACTGGAAGCCTATGGCGTACAGCATGAAAAAGTGCTGAACCTGGCCGTCAGCGGACAGAAAAGCATCGCCTACGATGAATTCTCCAAAAACTCCATGCCCCTCATGATGGAAGTGAACGCAGCGCTCAATGAGTTGGCGGAGTATAAAAGCAAAAAGGCGGATGAGCAAAACCAACAGGCCCTTGCCGGCAGCGATGCGGCGAAAACGATGATCATCGCCATTACCGTCGTGGCCGTCATCGTATCGTTGGCGATTGGATTGATGATCGCCAGATTGATCGCCAATCCGCTTGTAGAAATGGTGAGTCGAATTCAGCAGGTGGCCGAGGGAAATCTATCGATTGCCCAGGTGAAGGTGAACGCCACCGATGAAATCGGTCAACTGGGGAACGCCATCAACTTGATGTTGGTCAATGTAGGCAACCTGGTCAGGCAAGTGACCGTCTCCGCGGAAACGGTGACGGCTTCGTCGGAAGAACTGTCGGCCAGCGCCGAACAATCGGCCCATGCGAACAGTCAAGTGGCCATGGCGATCGGCGACGTCGCCAATGGGGCCGTAAAACAAGGTTCAGCGATTCAGGAAACATCGAGAATCGTCGAGCAGATCTCCGCCAGCATGCAACAGATCGCCGTGAATGCGAACGAAGTGGCGGTCATGTCGGACAGCACCGATGAATCGGCCCAAAAGGGAGAAAAAGCCATCGATTCCGCCGTCAGTCAGATGATGAATATTGAAAAGACCGTCACGACATCAGCGGACGTGGTGGCGAAGCTCGGTGATAAATCCAAAGAAATCGATCAAATCGTCACGACCATCGCGGAGATCGCCTCCCAAACCAATCTTCTGGCACTGAACGCAGCCATTGAGGCGGCCCGAGCCGGTGAACATGGGGCAGGCTTCGCTGTTGTGGCGGAAGAAGTCCGCAAATTGGCCGAACAGTCGCAGGCCGCATCAAAGCAAATTGCGGGATTGATCCGAGAGGTGCAGGAAGACACGAAACAAGCGATTGTGGCCATGAAGGAAGGCACCCATGAGGTGAAAAAAGGCGCCGGCGTGGTCAACGATGCCGGAAGGGCCTTCCGAGAGATCGCCACATTGATCGCCCAGGTTTCCGGAAAAACCCGAGAAATATCCATGGCCATCCAACAGGTGGCCGGCGGAAGTCAGCAGATCGCCGATTCGGTTCGCGACATCGCCAAGATCAGCAATGACACGGCGAAGCAGGCCCAAACCGTCTCCGCAGCGACCCAGGAGCATTCCGCTACGATGGAAGAGATCGCTGCTTCCAGTCACAGCCTATCTAACCTGGCGATCGAATTGCAGGCAAGCCTCCGTCAGTTTAGGGTGTAACCTTCCATTAGGAAAGCCTCGGTTCAAAAAACAGGTTCACCTCAGATTCCCCCCCAAAAAAACGAATGCGATTCGAATATGTTTAAACGTGACCATCAACGAAAATTCGGGGGGATTTAGTTTGACCATCCTAAAAAAACTGACAGTTGGCATTGTAACGGTCGTCCTGGTAGGGAGTATTGGAACTGCCGTCTACGCGGTTTCGGCAGATACCGAGATCCTGCAAGTGATCCGCAGCGTATGGAGCAGCCTCTTACCGGGGCACACCCAGTCGGTGTCGGAAGCCATCGCGAATAAAGAAGCGGAAGCTCGCAACAAGCTGAACCAATACATCGACCGCACGAAAAATGAAATCAACCAAGAGTTACAGGCCTATACCAAGACGAAGGTGGATCAGGCCACAGCGACACTCGATGAACAGGTGAACGCCGTCCAAACCCAGATGGATCATGAAAAGTCCTCCTTCATTGAAAGCCAAAAGCAGGCCATCGACAAGGCGGTCGATCATGAGCTTGCGAAGCAGCTTCAACAACTCAAGGTGGATATCCAAAAAGACAAGGGAAACTAATATGATCTAACAGGACCGAAAAAGAGTCACAAGCAAATTTAGGGAGTTCATGCTCCTTTATCGACCTCTGACCTGACGCAGGGCAGATGAACGTAGAAGGTTGTCCCCTGGGGACTCGTGTTGAACTCGATTTTACCGCCGTGCCGGTTGATGATGTTGTAGGAGACGGCGAGGCCGAGACCGGTTCCCGCGGCTTTGGTGGTGAAAAAGGGCGTGCCAATGCGGTCGATGTTGTCCGGGGCGATTCCCGGTCCGCTGTCGATGACGGCGAGGGTGACATGCTGCGTTTCTCGCAGAAAGGTCCGGACGGTAACCTTCCCGCCGGCGTCGGTCGCATCCAGGGCGTTTTGCACCAGGTTGAGCAGCACCTGCCGGATCTCTTTTTCGTCAATGAGCACCTCCGGCAACGGCTGGAGTTCCAATAACACTTCTTTGTTGTTTCGGAAAGCGTGGGCCTGGATCATGGGGAAGATGGTTTCGATCAACCAGTTGAGATCCTGCGACCGCAGATTTTCCGCTTTCGTCTTGGAAAGCGATAAAAACTCGGTGATGATGGTGTTGGCGCGGTCGAGTTCAGAGATCATCAGTTCATAATGCTCGTTGCTTTCGGGGTGCTTGGAACCGAGGAGTTGCAGGAAGCCGCGCACCGTCGTCATGGGGTTGCGAATTTCGTGGCCAATGCCGCCAGCCATTTGACCGATCAGGTTCAGGCGATCGAGGCGCGCCATTTCGTTGAGCAACTCTTTTTGTTCCGTAATATCCCGGGAGAAGACCAGCAGGCCGTTGCGGGTGGGGTAAAGCCGGATCCCATACCAGCGTCGAAACACGTGCGAGTATGCCTCGAAACTGCTCGGATTTTTTTCGGCAACGGCACGGTGGTATTCCCTATAGAAAATAGTGTCAACGACAGAGGGGAGTAGCTCCCACAGGTTCTTTCCCAATAATTCCGCTCGTGGTCTTTCGAAGTTTTTTTCTGCCTCATCATTTAGATAGGTGAGTCTCCACTCCGCGTCGACGGCGAAACACATGTCGGTGATACTTGCTAGGAGGTTGGATAAGTTCTCGTTCGATGCTTCCAGTTTATCTTCGATGCGCTTTCTTTCGGTAATGTCCCGTCCCACGCAGTAGACGATGCCTCGCTCAATCTGCGGACTTAGCGACCAGGAGATCCAGCGGTTGGCGCCATCGGCGCAGGTATATGACACCTCGACCTCGCGGAGTGTCTCTCCCTGAAACGCTCGGCCGAAGGTCACTTTGGCTTTCTCGATGTAATCGGGGTGTACAAAAGGGACGACAGAGAAAACGGTATCGAAAGCGATGTTTTCATCGGTGACACCGAGAAAAAGGCGCAGTTTTCCGTTGTTTCGGACGATGGAGCCATTGCGGGAGATGATCAGGAACATGTCCGTAGAGAGGGAGAAGAAATTCGTAAGGACCTCTTCTGTGTGGAAGCGTTCCGTCCGGTCGATGAGGACGAGGAGGAGGCGCGTCACGTCCCCCTTTTTATTCAGCAGCGGTGTCAGGGACCAATCCCAGTAGGTGACGCCGCGCTCGGGACTTGCAGCATAGGTGAAGGGGCGCGAATACCTTACGCAGGGTTGCTTGGACGCCACAACATGTTCGAAAATCGACTTTCCGTCCGATGGATAAAGGTCAAAATGGTTCTTGCCAGGGAAGTAGGAGACCTCTTTTCCATCGGCTTTGGCGAAGGCTTCATTGACACGGATGAAGTTGAAGTTTTGGTCGAGAAGCGCATAGCACACAAAGGGACTGTAAAACCAGGCGTCTAAAAACGCTTCAGATGCTTCTTTTTGAACATTGCCCAGGATACAGGGGATTCTTTTCTTCACCCGTCTTTTTTTGACCATCCACTTTCCCCTCGTGTTACGAAATGGTTACAACTTATTATATTACTCTAGAAGGGATGGGATTTTTGTCGAAAAGTGTTGATAGAGAAACAATTATTCATATTTTTTAGTCATCAAAACAGGTTTTTGAGCCCCCTGTGTGCTTCCTTCGCGTCCGATCCTATGGTTGCTGAAATGGGCAGCATCATAGGAGGCGATGAACTAGGGATAGCGTCTCGTCAGGGATTTGCACGCAGTCATGAGCGACACGGAAAAGCCCCGCATCGCTTTCGATCGACTTGATCGGAGGCGAGCGGGGCTTCCTTTTACTGCTTACCTTAAAAAAGATCTTACTTACCGGAAAAGCCTCGGGTCATCCTTTGAACAACTCAGCCGCCCTTTAAAAGCACTTCCAAAAAAGCTTGCATGTATTGGGGCAGATCAGGCGGACGGCGGCTGGATACGAGGTGGCCGTCCACAACAGCCGGTTCGTCAAACCAGGTGGCGCCGGCGTTTTCCATGTCGTCGCGGATGCCCGGTGTGCTGGTGACCTGTCGACCTTGCAGGATTTTGGCGGAGATCAATACCCAGCCCGCATGGCAGATCTGGCCGATCGGCTTTTTCTGCTGGTCCATGCGGCGGACCAGTTCGAGCACCGAGGGAAAACGGCGAAGTTTATCAGGTGCCCAGCCGCCGGGGACGAGCAGGGCGTCATAGTGGTCAGGGTCAACGTCGTCGAAGGAGAGGTCGGCCACGGCCGGAACGCCGTATTTGCCGATGTACTTTTCGCCGGCTTTTTCTCCGGCCAGGTGGACGGTGACACCGGCTTCGCGCAGGCGCAACACAGGATACCAGAGTTCCAGGTCTTCAAAGTCATGGTCGATCAGTTGCAGGGCCTTCAGGGCGCCATTTTGCACGGAAGATCCTCCTTTGCTCTTTTGTTCAGGTTCCTCTCCGGTTGGGAAATATTGAGTCGTGCGTACGGAGAAAAAGAACGAGGAGAACGAGTAGTACCCGATGGAACCTGTACATCATTGATTGTACTTGAAACCACGATCAATAAAAAGAGCGTTCTGTTTGTCGACGCTGGTTCATCCGCTATCGCGGTAGTAACAGGTGTAGCGGCTGGCGCAGTTTCCTCGCAATGCCCTCGCTTTCGCTTGAAAGTCCGCCAAGTCCAGCGGAGCCGACTTTTCGAGCAGGTCGATGGCGCTTTTGAGCAAGCGGACACTGGCCCTTTTTTTCTCTAATGAGCTCTCACGACCGACGATCTTAAGGGAGGTTACGCCCATGGACTGGAGGGCCGGCAATGCGCACAAGCCGCACATCCCTGTAGGAAGGCCGGAGGGGCTTAATTCGACGCCGCTGTTTTTGATGCCCTGCCAGATCCACTGGCGGTAATCTTGCAGGTGGTCTTCGAAGGCGAGCCGTTCTGCTTCGGAGAGTTCCCCTGTCGTCGGAACGATCCGGTAGAACCAGACGGGGTTATGGCAAAAGGCGCCCCCAAAGGCGTGGCAGGCATGGCAGAAGCTCTCCTCGAAGACGCAGCCGTCGTTTAACATGAATGCCTCGTATTCCATTGTGGGACCAACGGTATTGATGATTGCTTGCATGGTGGACAGGGGAAGGTAACGGGGAAAGATGATCCGCGAGACCCCGAGGGAATGAAAAAACTGGGCGGCTGCATGGTTGAGCACGGCAACTGTGCTGCTAACATGGATAGTCACATCAGGAAGGGCTTCTCGGATGGCGATGATGAGACCGGGGTCAGCGATGATGACGGCGTCGATGCCGCTCGTTGCCTCTCTGACGAATGAAATTAAGTCAGGATACATCTCTGGCAGATAGGTCGTCTGATTCAGGGCGAGAAAGACCGGGACGCCCATCCGGTGGGATAGGGCGGTCAATGCATGGAGGGCAGTCGCGTTGTCCAGGTTACCTTTCGATTCCCGGCGGTTGTTCCACTGGTGAAGACCGTGGCGCTTCCACCAAGGGCTGGGCTGAATCCCGCAATAGAGTTCTTGGGCGCCGGCGGCGATGACGATCTCCGCTTCCTCCAGACTGCGAACAGGGGCGAGGATGTTCACCGTAGGACCCCTCCCGTCACATCGGTTCGGGCTGAAAGACGATTCGATCAATGCCGTGAGCAACAGCCTGCTCCAGCCCTTCTCGGATGAAGGGGGCTTCTTGCCGGTAATAGACGCTGTTGCCCTTTTGAATGAGAACCCAGTTTTCGCTTACGGGCACTTGGTGGGAAAAATCGTATACCTCCATCCAATAGTTGCGGCAAAGTCCGGCGCAGGGGGCGGAGGAAGCCTGAAATTTATCATTTTTCTCTTTGCCAATTGACTCGAAGAAACAGATCCGGCCGGTGGCGATGCAGCCGTATGGGAGATACATCGAAAGGTCATAGCCCCAGCGGGACATGCCTTCGTCGAGCCCTTGGGGGAGCAGGTCGACCTCGATGCGCCGGACGCGGTTATGTCGCAAGAGGGTTTGCATGGAAGGCGCGGTGAGACCGCAGCGCCGGAAATCGGCTGTAAGCGGGGATGCGAGGGGCATGCGCGGATCGCGAATCTGTTTGTTCATCAGTCGTCCCAGGACAGGTGTAAAGTCGGGGTACTTGCGGGCAAGCAGGTGCAGCGTTCCCCAGTCATTGACGATGATTTCGCAATGAGGGTGGAGGACTTTTAACTCATCGAATAGCAAGGTCAGTCGTTCCAGTCCGCTTTCCGTTACATAAGGCGTAACAAGGGAGAATTCCATATTCTCTCTACGGGCTGCTGCTACGGCCTCCCGAAGCGAATCGAGCGAGGGTAGCCTTTTTTCACAGACTTCGGTACCGAAATAAAGTCGGCAGAATCGGTTGAATTCCGGAAAAGATGTGACCGTTTCCCCAATGGCTGACGCTTCTGGAGGAAGCCCTTGCCATGGCTCGGACAGCAGAGGGAGATCATGCATGTGAAGCGCCCATTCCATACCCCACACCCCGTTCTTGCCATCATCGTCATGAAAATATTTCCTGCAAAAGTATACGCGCCGTGAGCCTCTGCCGTACATGCAAAAAGCCCCACAGCCGGCGAATCGCTGATCTGCGCCAAGCTGCGGGGCTTCTTTTTCGGTTGTTGTTCCTACGGCTCGCCTTCCTCGTCAGCAGGCGTCGGTTTTCCCTGGGCCGCTCTGAGTTCGGAGAGGATCTTCTTTACATCCTGATAGCGGTCAGAGGCTTGACGGTTTAAGGTGGGATTGCCGCCCCGGCGGGCGATGCCGCCGCGGAAAAACTTCATCGCTTCTTCGTAATCTTCGTTGCGCACCGACAGTTCTCCCAGGAGGATAGACAACCGCTGATCCTGGTCGACCGATGTGCCTCGACTCGACCCGTAGTAGGTTTGGCGAAAAAACTCGAGGGCCTTGAGGGCGGCCATCCGGGACATGGCTGCATCGCCGACGTCGTCATAGAGCCAGGAGATGCGCAGCCAGACCTTGGCGATCCGGGAGGGATCAGGCATGCCCGACTGGAGGAAAAAGAGGGTGAGGTAGTAGGCGGCAAAGACTTGATCGATTGTCCGGGGGTGGCTGTACTGGAAAGCGAGGCGAGGAAAAGAGATGCGGACGGGATTCGTCCGAAAGCGTTTTTTCACCAGTTCCGATAGTTGGCTGTACTCAAAATTGAAATTGGCATAGTAGCAGTTGGGACAAACCCAGATCATGTACCAGAGGGGTTCAAAGTCCTCAAAGTGCTGGCGAAAATCAGGGTCGACTTTTTTTAACTTTTGCTTCGAGGAACGGATGGCTTTGATGTCAAAGTTGTGGTTGCAGATCGGGCAGGCGGTTTTCTTATCAAAGAGGTAGACGTCGTCAGCGACGGTGGTTGCGGCGCTGTACAGACGATGTCCTTCCGGGAAAAGGCCCGAGCCGGCGATGGACGGCGGGAGTGGGGTGCCGACAGCGGGAGCGGCGGTCAAAGAGGCGCTTGTGGCACCGGCAGTAGCAACGGCGCCGACAGGAGCGCCGGCGGCAGCAGAAGTGGCAGCGTCGGCAGCGGACCCAACAGCGCCAGGGGAAGCGGAAACGTTGCCGGAACGAGCGGCAGCGTGAGCCGGCTGCCCTTTCGCCGATCCCGCAGCGGTTCCTGCCGGCGATGTTGTCACAGCGGCAGGGGAGGGCGTTGGCGGTGTGGCAGGAGAGCCGGGATGAGCGCGCTGGCCTTGTTTGAGGTAGCGCAGCTCCTCATTGAGTTGCCGAATGCGGGAACTCATCCCTTTCATGATCTTGAAAACCAGGCTCGGTTGCCGCGAGAAGATGCTATCGAAGTTTCCTTGATTGATGACGAGGAGGATGACTTTTTCCAGGGCGCGCACGGAAGCGCTCCGGGGCAGTTCCTCCAGTAGCGACATCTCGCCGAAGAAGTCGCCCGGCTTCAAGGTAGCGACGGGAATGGTGAAACCGTCGACAGAGTGGATGAACACCTCGACCTGGCCGGTAAGGACGATGTACATCTCCTGTCCGGCGTCGCCTTCATGAAAAATCACATCGTCGGCCTCAAACTCATGCAGTTGACCTGCTTGGGCCAACTGGCCGATGCCTATCAAGAGATTCACCTCCCCATTGTAAGATACGATAGAATTGACGGTAGCGGCACTATGTAAGAAACGATGCAAGTATCTATGAGAAAGGAGGGGACAGAAAACAATGGGATAGAAGTCTTGAAAGTCCCAACTACTTCTTCAATGGATGAACACAATCCTGCTGAAATCATGTAAAAAACCGCGAATCTCTAAGCGGAATCCCACAGTGGGGATACTTCGGTTGCCGGGTGGATTGTCGTATAATGAACAAAAAAGCATTACTATGCTGAAAGGGGTTTCTGTCGATGCATGTCTTGGTAGCCATCGGGCAGCGCCGGCCTGTCCGCGCATACAAAAATAAACCGGTCCCGGTCGAGGCCATGGAGAGGCTTCTGGAAAGCGCCGGCGGTGAGCAGGCATGAAGTTTGTCCCGCTGACCCACGGCGCCCCCGCCGAAACGTGGTACCTTCCGGCCCGGGTGAACACCGGCGCCATCGTGTATGAGGGCGAGGCGGTGATCATCGATACGGGCCTGGAAGCGCAGGCCGGCAAGCGGATCTGCCGTTTAGCCAAGGAAGCCGGCTGGCAGATCGTCGCCATCATCAACACCCATACCCATGCCGACCACATCGGCGGCAACAGCGTCATCGTCGAACAGTTCGGCTGTCCCGTTTTTGCGCCCGATCTGGAGCGGGATTTTGTCAAGCACCCCATCTTCATGGCCTACTTCCTGATCGGCGGCGTCGCCCCCTGGCGGGAGATGAACAACAAATTTCTCGTGGCGCCCGCCTCGACCGTCACAGCCGGACTGTTGCCAGGCCCTTTTCCCTGGCCGGGGCGCGCCGACGGACCCAAACTGGCCCTGATCGACCTATCGGGGCACACGGGCGGGCAGATCGGCGTCGCTTGCGGCGATGTGCTCTACGCCGGCGACGCCTTCATCGGTCCCGATGTGCTTGAACTGCATGGTATCCCTTTCAACGTGGACATTGAAAGGTACTTGGCTTCCCTGGCTCGCATCGCCCGGTCTGCGTACACCACCGTGCTGCCTTGCCATGGCGAGCCCCTTCAGCGACCCGCCCTGGAAGAGGTCCTCCGCATTAACGAGCAGCAGGTGATGGCCTTAGTCGACGATGTATACACCTTGCTGAAAGAGCCTTGTGAGCTGGAGACGCTCTTAGCCCGCCTTTGCCCGCGCGTCGGCAAGGAGGTCGCCTCTGTCGGGAGTTTTTTCCTTTACCGCTCCTCTATCCAAGCCTATCTAACTTTTCTGCATCAGCAGGGCAGGTTGGAGACGGCGATCCGCGAGAACCGCCTTTTCTGGCAAAGAAGCGGTCAGAAAGCAGTCCGGTGACGGCTGGTCCTACTCATTTTTTTCACAATCCGGCAGGATAAGCGATTAAAAAAAAGAATGATATATAGAATACAACCCCGGGAGGGATCCCAATGAAAGTCCTGGTTGTCGACGATTCCATCGTCTATCGGACCCAAATCGTGAAGCTCCTGCGGGATAGCCTTCCAGAGGCCGATTTTGTCACTGCCGGTGACGGCTTGACCGGATTGGCCAAGTTTATAGAGGAAAAACCGGATGTGACGCTGCTCGATCTGCTGATGCCGGGCATGAACGGGCAGGAGGTTTTGAAACAGATCAAAGAGGCAAATCCTGAGGCTCGTGTGATCGTCTTGACGGCCGACATCCAGAAGTTCATCGAGGCCGAGGTGCGCGAACTGGGGGCTACCTTTTTGCACAAGCCGATTACCCGTGAAAAGGCGGAACAGGTAGCCAAATTGATCAAGGGGGCGTGACTGATGTTGTCGCCGCTTCAGCAGGACGCCCTCAAAGAGTTTATGAACATCACCATCGGGCAAGCGGGCAATGTCCTCTCGGAGATGGTGAATCAAAAGGTGCGCCTCGAGGTGCCGGAGGTTTATCTCTTGCAAAACTTGCAGGAGACAGACGCCGTTGAACGCCTTTCGGGATACCTGACGGGCCATGTCGTCTCTTCGGTGTTGCGCTTCGAGATCGGCTGCAACGGCGTCGCCCGGTTGGTCTTTCCGAGAGATAAGGGGAAGCTTCTCGTCAATCTCCTCCTCGGCGAAGAACTGCTCTGCAGCGGGGAAAGCAGTGACAACGGCTTTTCGGAGACAGACACAGACGCCATGAAGGAAGTCGGCAACGTTCTGCTGAACGTGATCGTGGGCAGCCTGGGCAACCTGCTGGAGACGCGCATTGAGTACTCCCTGCCGGAGGTGGAGTTTCTCTATCTCTGTGAAGGGGAGCAGCGCCCTGTTCTCGGTGACGGCTTCTACACCCTTGTCATTCGCAACACCTTCGTTGTCGATGATACGCGGATTGAAGGCGCTATCTTCGTCATGTTGCACCTCGATTCTGCTGTTCAACTGCTAGGGAAAATTGACGAATTGCTGGTGGAATTGTATGGCTGAACCGATTGCGGAACGGACTCAGGAAGCGGCTGCCGAACCGGCGCATGGACAGACGAAAGGACAAATCACAGAATTGATCGCCCATGCCCTGTCGAATGCGGACATGGGCATTGCCGTTCTCGACGAAGAGTACCGGATCCTTGTCTGGAATATCTGGTTGGAACGGCTGACAGGAAAGAAAGCTGGCGAGGTCCAAGGAAAAAAGTTGGTGGAACTGTTCCCGCGCTTCAACCACAACGTTTTTCGCCCGATCTTTGAGCGCGCTTTTTTTGACGGTCAAAACCGGTTTTTTTCCGGCGCCTTTCACCAGTATTTTATCCCGCCGGCCGATGAATCGTTGTTGCCCATCATACGCCAGAACATGCAAGTCCAGCCTGTGCGCATCGGCGACCGGCGCTACGTCCTGCTCCAGATCGCCGATATCACCCGTCAGGAGTTGCGTGTCCACCAACTCAAAGGGCTGATCCGGGAGTTGAAGCTGGCCAAAGAAGAACTGAAGGTCTCCCGGGAGATGGCGATCGTGGCCAACCGGGCCAAGTCAGAGTTTCTGGCGAATATGTCCCATGAGATCCGCACGCCCATGAACGCGATTCTGGGTTTTGTCGACCTGGCCCTGACGACGGAACTGAACGCCGAGCAAGCCAAGTACTTGGGCATGGTGAGGTCGGCGGCCCATTCGCTGATGAGGCTGTTGGAAGATGTCCTGGATATATCAAAGATCGAATCCGGCCAACTGGCCGTGGAAAAGAAGCCCTTCTCACTGCAGTCGGTGCTGCGGAGTGCCATCGATCTCTTTCACGTCAAGGCCGGCGACAAGGCTTTGCAACTGAAATACCAGATCCCGGCGGGGGCGCCGGAAAGGGTGGTCGGTGACGCCAACCGGCTGACTCAAGTTTTGGTCAACCTGTTGAGCAACGCCGTCAAATTTACCGACGCTGGGGAGGTTACGCTGGGTCTTAATATCCTCGAACAGGAGCAACAGCGCGTCTCCCTGCGTTTCTTTGTCCGCGACACCGGCATCGGCATCGATTCGACTCGGCTGGAAGCGGTCTTTGAAAAGTTTTATCAGGTCGACAGTTCGTCCACACGCCGTTTCGGCGGTAGCGGGTTGGGGCTGGCGATCGTCCGTCAACTCGTTGAGAATATGGGTGGGCGTGTCTGGGCGGAAAGCGACCTGGGAAAAGGAAGCACATTCTATGTGGACTTGCCCTTTGGCCTGGCGGCGCAGGAGCGGGGCTCCTTCGCTGGCGGCGCTTCCAGTGAGGAGCCGGATCTGAAGCCGGAAGTCTTGGATGAGGAAAGGGAAAGGAGCGCCCATATTCTGCTCGTCGATGACGATGTCTTCAACCGGACGATCATCGGCGCCTGGCTCCGCCGCTGGGGCTATACGCTGCGCGAGGTGGCCAATGGCAAAGAGGCCCTCGCAGTCATGGAGAAAGAGCGCTTCGACCTCGTCTTGTTGGATGAGCAGATGCCTGAAATGAGCGGGAGTGATACGGTGGCCTATATCCGGGCCAATCCCCGTTGGAAGGAGATTCCTGTGATTGCCGTCACCGCCAACGCGATGAAAGGCGATCGAGAGCGCTTTTTGGCGGCTGGGATGAATGAGTACCTGTCTAAGCCTTTTACCCCCGCCGAACTGCTGCGTGTGGTGAAAGGCTGGGCCTTCCGGGAGAGGGAGGGGGGATAGCCCCGTCATGGCCGTTGGGTTGGTCGAACTCCAGCGATTGATTTCAGCGCGAACGGGATGGCGCTTCGACCAGTCCCGCTGGGACAATCTCTTACAGGCGCTGGAGAGGCGCATGAAAGCAAGCGGGGCTGTCGATTACAGCGCATACCACCGCCTGCTCCTGGATAAAGGACCAGCGGGGACGGAAGAATGGCAGCGGCTGATCGGCGTTGTGACGGTGGGGGAGACCTTTTTCTTCCGCGACCGTGGCCACTTTGCCATGATCCGTGAACGCATCCTGCCTGCCCTTTTTGCGTTGCGGGCAAAAAAAAAGGTGCTGCGCCTCTGGAGCGCCGGTTGTTCCACCGGGGAGGAGGCCTACTCCCTGGCCATTCTGGTCGATGAGTTGATCGGGGCAGCGACAGAGTGGACGATCGAGATCATCGGCACGGATATCAACGAAGAGGCCTTGCAGACGGCCCGCGCGGGCCGTTATAGCGAATGGTCGTTGCGCGCCACCGGGCCGGAACGGCGGCGAGATCGCTTTCACCTCATCGGTCAGGGGCGCCGGGGAGTTGCTGAGGCGGTGTGGGAGGTTACCCCTGAGATCCGGTCAAAGGTTCACTTTTACCGGTTGAATCTGTTCGAGGGAACCTTGCCGGAAGAGTTCGCGCCCACAGCCGCCATGGATCTGATCCTCTGTCGCAATGTCTTCATTTATTTTCATCCTGAGGCGATCCGGCAGGTGCTCAAGGCCTTTTTTCGCTGCCTCAATCCTGGCGGTTTTTTACTGACTGGTCATGGAGAACTGATCGGTCTGAAACCGGGGCAGGAACCGTTCCCCTTTGATGCTGTCGTCTATCCAGAGGGGCATATCTGGCAAAAGCCCTTCCGCTCTCTTCCGGATGGTTGGCCCCAGGAGTTCCCACCGGCGCTGGCGCCGAAAGAGCCCGCGCTAAAGGTGCCTGAGCCGCAAGGGCTCGCAAACAGGCCTCCCTTTCTGCCGCCGCTTTTGTCCGTGCCTAAGACGCCGAAGTTGGGAAGGCCGGCAGGGCAGAGAGGAGCGCCGGTGGCAGTCTCGCCGAGCGGTTCACCAGAGAAGAGCGGACTCGAAGCGCTCCTGGAAAAGGCGAACGATTTTGCGGACCGGCGCGAGTACGCTCAGGCGGAGGAATGCTGCCGCGCCGTCATCGCGGCCAATCCCCTTTATCCAGACGTATATTTCCTGCTCGGATTGATTCGCCTGGAACAGGGCGATCGCCATGCAGCCTATGCTTTTTTTCAAAAGGTGCTGTTCTTGGTGCCGGATCATCGACCGGCCCGGGTGGAGATGGACCATCTCCGCCAGATGCTGAAGGAGAATGAGCCATGACGGGGAATGAGAGGGCGAATGCCGCCTATATGATTTTGTTGCACCAGGGACAGCGCTACGCCGTTCCAGCCCTCGCGGTGCGCCAGATCAGCTACCTTCCCTATCTGCAGCCTGCCGAGGAGTACCCTCCACCGGTGACTGGCTTGATACACTGGCGCGATCAGGTGATTCCGGCGCTCGATCTGTCCCTTTGCCTGGGACGGCGCGACCGCCCCCTGGCTCTAACCGACCGGTTGGTGGTCCTGGAGGCGGAGGGGAAGCATTTTGGCGTCGTCGTCGAAGATTGCTTGGAAATGCGCGAGTTTTCTGACGAGGGAATCGAACTGCCTGCTTCCTTCCAGGGGCCTTCACGCATCCCTTCGTATATGAAACGAACTTTTGTCGATCGGGAAGGTATGTATTTCATCATCGACCTTTCCCGTCTGCTGGCTGATGCTGTCGCTGAGGCGGGGGGGACAGCGATTGACGGCGCCCCTTCTGCAGGTGACGGAAGACAAATCGCCAAAAAGTGGACGGCCGAACAACGCCGGATCCTGCTGACACGGGCAAGGGCGCTTCAGCGAGAACGCAAAGCCAGTGATGGCGCTACACGGACAGGGGCAGTGGTTGTCATCGGCCAGGAACGGTTCTGGATCGATATCAGCCTGGTTCAGGAGTTTGCGCCGGCTGACCCGCTGATCCCTATCCCTTGCACGCCGGCCTTCGTGGCTGGTGTCAGCAAGCTGCGAGGGCAGTTGATCACCGTCTTTGATCTTCGACCGC
This sequence comes from Heliomicrobium sulfidophilum, assembly GCF_057715735.1. Taxonomy (NCBI): domain Bacteria; kingdom Bacillati; phylum Bacillota; class Clostridia; order Eubacteriales; family Heliobacteriaceae; genus Heliomicrobium; species Heliomicrobium sulfidophilum. The sequence continues at coordinate 109,180 of NZ_JBVTZZ010000005.1, read as the reverse complement.
TTCTCAGGGTTTCCAAAGAGCGGCTTTCCCAGGAGGCGGGGAAGATGGTCGTCGTCGAGACGGAAGGGGTGCAGGCCGGCCTCCTGGTGGAAGAGGTGATCGATATCGTCCCGATCCGACCGGAGAAGATCCGCCCCACACCGCTGGCGTTGCAGACGATCCCGGAAGAGTACGTCGGCGGGGAGATCCAATTCGGTGACAAAACCAGGGCAGCCATCCTTGATGTGAGCCGCATCCTGACGAGTGGGGACTTGCTCATCCAAGAAGAGGTATGAGAAGCCGTTGAAAACGTTGCGATGATCGCAGAAAGGAGGGCCTGGCGGATGATGATTCTAAAAAACCTGCGTGCGAAGATTATCGGAGGATTTGCCTTGCTCTTTTTATTCCTGGCGGGACTGTTCGGCGTCGAAACCTATATCACCTTCCGGGTCATCAGCTTACAGGATGAATCCATGGTCCAGCAAAAGCAGGCCCAGTTCATGCTGGAATTGGAGAACGCTCATTTAGTCTGGACGAACGATTTGAAGGAATCCTTGTTGACTGGAAAATCTTTTACGGGCAGCTTGGATCATACGAAATGCAAGTTGGGGAACTGGTACTATGAGTATATGACCACTGCCGAGTACCAACAGCTGCCGCCAGAGATCAAGAACGTCTTTAAGGAAATGGAGGAGCCCCATCGCCTGCTTCATGCCTACGGCGCCGAGGTGGTCGCCTTGATCAACAGCGGCAAGCTGACCGAAGCGGAAACTGTCTACCGCCAAAAGTTGACGCCGGTGACGGAAAAGACCTACGGCATGATCCGGGAGTTGATGAACGAAAATCTAACCCGATCGTCGGCGCTTACGAAAAATGCGGAAGAGGAACATGAGAAGGCGAGCCGTCTCTATTTCATCATCAGCTTGGCTGGTCTGATCATTGTTGCGCTGACAGCAAGCTATATCTCGACGAGCATCGCCCGCCCCATCCAGAAAACGATTGAAACGATCGCCACAACGACGGCGGAAGTGGCGGCCTCCGTAGAACAAAATGAACGAACAGCCATCTCCCAGTCCTCGTCGGTGGCGGAAATCACCTCGACGATGGAGGAATTGCGCATCTCCTCTGACCAGTCCTTCCAGCAGGCGCGGCGCATCTCTGAAAATGCCCTACTCTCAGCCCAGGCAGCCGTCGGCGGCATGGGGACGGCCGAGGAGATGGCGCGGGAGATGCGGGAGTTAAAGGAGAAGGTCGACTCCATTGCCATGCAGATGTTGAACCTGAGCGAACAGGTGGGACAGATCGGCGTCATCAGCGGCACGGTGAAAGAACTGGCCGATCAGACCAATATGCTCGCTCTCAACGCTGCCGTCGAAGCGGCGCGGGCCGGTGAACATGGCCGCGGTTTTGCTGTTGTCTCTACTGAGATCCGCAAGCTGGCCGATCAGAGCAAGAAGGCCTCCCAGCGGATCGGCGCCATCGTGGGCGAGGTGCAGAAGGCGACGAACACGACGGTGATGGTGACGGAAGAGGGAACGAAAAAGGTGGACGCCACCGAGCAGCTTACCTTGCAGACGGTGGAAGCTTTCGGCGGTTTGCACCAGAGCATGTCTGAGATCTCCCACTATATCCAGCAGGTCTCCTTGAATCTGCAGCAGCAGACAGAAGCGGTCTCCGGCGTCACGTCGGCCATGGAGGAGATCCTCCGGGGTACGAAGGAGACGGCGGCTGCCATCACTCAGACAAAAAGCGGCATGCAGAACCTCAACAAAGTGGGGATCCTGCTAAAAGAAATGGTATAGGGCGAGGGTGGACAGATGCGGATCGGCGACGACGAACTGCGTGAACTGTTCCAGATCGAATCGACGGAACGGTTGGACCGCATGGAAGCCAATCTGTTGCGTCTGGAAGAGGCGGGCGCCGAGCCGTCCCTGCTGGCGGAGTTGTACCGGGACGCCCATAGTCTCAAAAGTGCAGCCCGGTTGGTGGAACAAGCAGATATGGAGCGCCTCGCCCACCAGATGGAAGATTGTTTTGATCAGGTGAAAAGTGGCGCCTTGCCGGTCACGGCCGCTCTGGTGACCGAACTGGAAGGTGCTGTCGACGGACTCCGGAGGATGGCCAATATCGCAGTGACGGGTGGTGCGGCGGCAGATGCGCCTTCTGAACAACCGGTTTTGCGACGCGAGCCAGCAGGACCAGTCTTCCAGCGGGAACAGGAAAGCCATGACAATAGCCGTTTTGAAACGGTGCGCATCGCCACATCCCGCCTCGATGACCTGCTCCAAGAAACAGGCGAACTGACGGTGGTGCAGCGGCGAATCGAGCAGCGGACACACCAGATCGAGCAGTTGCTCAGTTCCCTGGAGGAGGCGGTGGTCACATCAGCGGGTCTGCGGATCGCGGGCGATGGACCATCGACGTCACCTTCACTGCTGCGCAGTCGTCTGTCCCAGGTTGTCCGAGATTTTTCTGAACTGCACAAGCTCCTTTCCGCCGACAGCGAGCGGTTATCCTTCATCGCCCATCGTTTGCACGACGAGGTGCGTGACTTGCGCCTCATGCCGCTGAGCATCCTCTTCGGGCAGTTTCCCCGGATCGTCCGCGAATTGGCCCTCGATCAAGGCAAGGAGATCCGCCTCGAGGTCAACGGTGACGATATCCTGGTCGACAAACTAATCATTGAACAACTGAAAGACCCGTTGGTCCACCTGATCCGCAACGCCATCGACCATGGGATCGAACCGTCGGATCGTCGCCGGGAACTGGGCAAGCCTGTGCCGGCGACGATCCGCTTGTTGGCGAGCCAGACGGAAACTCATGTGCGCCTGGAGGTGGTCGATGACGGGGCCGGTCTAGACACAGCGGCCATCCGGCGCAAGGCCACGACCTTGTCCCTTCGCAGCCGGGAAGAACTGGAGGCGATGACGCCTCAGCAGCTGCAGATGCTCGTGTTCGAATCGGGTTTTTCCACGCGGACCGTTGTTTCCAACATCTCGGGACGGGGCATCGGACTGGATGTGGTTAAACACACGGTGGAGAATCTAAAAGGAACGGTGCAGATCGACTCGACTGCCGGACAGGGATGTGCCTTTCGTCTCCGGCTCCCCCTCTCTTTGATGACAACGGCTATCGTTGTCGTCAAGGCCAGAGGCTATTATTATGGAATACCGGCGGAGATGGTGGCAAACCTGATCTGCATCTCCACCGGCGACATCTACAAATGCGGCGGCGCGCCGACGATCCGTTACCAAGGCCAGCCGATCTCGGTGGCGGATCTGGGGGCGCTGCTGGAACTGGACGGGCCGGCCAAGGCATCCGGCGGGGAACAGCGCTATTGCGTCGTCATCTCCACGGGAGAGATTGCCGACAGCCTGGCGCTGATCGTCGACGCCTTCGTCACCGAGGGCCAGGTGATCATCAAGCCCTTCTGTTCTCTGCTCAAAGGGGTGCGCAATGTGCTGGGGGCGACCACCTTGGGGACCGGCGATGTGTGCATGGTTCTCAATCCCCACGACCTCATCCGAACGGTGCGCAAGGGGGGCGGGCGAACGCTGCCTGACCTGATCCCGCAGGAGGCGGTAAGGCCCAAGGTGTTGTTGGTGGACGACTCGATCACCACGCGGGTGCAACTCAAGCGGATTGTGGAGAGCGGAGGCTATGAGATAATCACCTGTGTGAACGGCGCTGAGGCCTGGGAGCGTCTGCAAAAGGGCGATGTCCAGGCGGTGCTCTCTGATGTGGAGATGCCTGAGATGGACGGTTTCGTCTTGACGGAAAAAATCCGCCAGACACCGGTCCTAAAAGACCTCCCGGTCATCCTGATCACCTCGCTCAGCCGTGACGCCGAACGGCAGCGCGGTGTCGATGTCGGGGCAGACGCCTATATCGTCAAATCATCCTTTGATCAGAAGTTTTTGCTGGATACGTTGAAACGGCTCATCTAACCCGGGTCAGGAGCATCATCAAAGGAGGCCGACTATGAAGAAGATCCGCGTCGTCCTCGTGGACGATTCGCCGGTGGCGCTCTTTGTCTTGAAAAAAATCCTGGCTCGGGCGGAACACATCGATGTGGTGGGAACGGCCACTGACGGGCGTCAAGCTTTGACCCTGATCCCGATGGTCGACCCCGACGTGGTCTGCACCGATCTGCATATGCCGGAGATGGATGGTCTTGAGCTAACCCGTCGGCTGATGGAGGAGTTACCCAAACCGATCATGGTCATGAGCGCTGTCGATGGTAACGCGGAACGGACCTTCCAGGTCCTCCAGGCGGGGGCCCTTGAATTTGTCGATAAGCCGGCGGGATTGGCAGAGAAGGAACTGAACGACAAAGCGAAGGAAATCATCGAAAAGATTGGCATCCTGGCTGGGGTCAAGGTGTTTCGCAAGAGACACAGGCAGGGGAGCCCAGCCGGTTGCCATGCCACGTTGACGCCGGGGCGGGGACAGGGGTTGAGCCAGGAGGGTAAGCTTACTGTCCCGGCAGTGATCGGCATCGGCTCGTCGACAGGCGGTCCGACGGCTTTTTCTGAGATTCTGCGGGAACTGCCGGCTCATCTGCCTGTACCTCTCGTCGCAGTCCAGCACATCGCCGCCGGTTTCATGCAGTCCTTTGTCCAACACCTGAACGGGTTTAGCCCCATTGAGGTGAAGATCGCTGAAGAGGGCGAAACGTTGCGTCCCGCCCGGCTGTACTTCGCTCCAGAGGATCACCATCTGGAAGTGGAACGCGGCGGCTGCCTCCGCCTGAACCGTGCGGCGCCGGTAGAGGGACACCGGCCGTCGGTAGGCGTCCTGCTGGAGTCACTGGCTCGCCAGTATGGCGCTGATAGCTGGGGCATCCTGCTGACAGGGATGGGAAGGGACGGCGCCGCTGCCCTCAAGGCCATCCGTGACGCCGGCGGCTTCACCATCGCTCAGGACGAGGCGACTTGCACCGTTTTCGGCATGCCTGGAGAGGCGCAAAAACTTGGCGCTGCCTGCAGGTTCATGTCGCCGAGGCGAATTGGGCAATTGCTGGCAGGGCTGGGGAAGCGTTGACGCGAAAGGGAAACTGATCCGTTAAACGATATCATTAAAACGATATCCGTTAAACGACAATGGGTGATTTAAGAGACGCGCGCTAAAAAACATCTTCCGTCCGACGCCGACAGCGGGAGCTGTATTCGATTGACTGCGTAAAGACGATAGCGGATTAAGCTCCCGTGCTGTCTTGGCGACTGCGTTGGTTGTCTTCCTCCACTTTTTTTAGTGGTTTCTGCCCGTTCCCGCCGGTATTGCCTAAGCCGTTTCGCACCTCGCGAAACGACTTGATCACCCCGTAAGACACACCAGAGACACAGGCCACGTAGATGCCGTGTTCGGCGCCGTATTTAAAATGGCTCCATAAAAAAGCGCCTTTCATCCACAGTCCGAAAAGACCTCCCCAAAGAAATCCAGCCCCCAAGAGGACAAAGGGCAGGAGCACCTTGAATTTTTCCGACTGGCTTTTCATCATGTACTTGACGAGTTCGACAGTGGAGGTAATCAGGACGAAGAGCACTGTAGAAAAGTACTCCTGATCAAGGGGGATCCATTCCGTTGCCGGCAGCGTTTCCATCGCGTCACCTCCTTGAACAAAAGACCGCCCCCCCATGGCGCAGGGAGGGGTATGAGGGGAAATATGGATGTCTATTTAGTGTAGTGCGCCGTTGCGAAAAAGGTGCCAAGTTCGCTTTCGTTCAGAAAAAGCAAAAGCGGAGATAGGGAAGACTCTAAGAGGAACATAAGAAAGGGACCCCCTTGCGGCGGTCCCTTTCTTATGTTCTGGAAGTACCCTATGGTCCTGCAATTTATTTCTGTTGCGAAGTGGAAGCAGTTGTTCAACGAAGTGGAAGCAGTTGTTCAAGCCAAGCTGTGCCAATCCTGATGAACCGGCTGGTACCCCTTGGCGATCAGCATCTGGCGCACCTCGTCGACGGAACGCTCGTCAGAGACGCGGAACTGGCCCTCGTCGGCCTCGTCGTTGATGTAACCTCCAACGGCCGTGTTCGAACCAGCCGACATGCGGGTGATGCCGAGGGGGAGCAGGTGGTTGCGCAGTTCTGCCGGTTCCCGTGTGGACAGGGTGATGCCAGCGCGGGGCATAAAGAGGCGGAAGGCGAGCAGGATCTGGACAAGGTCGCGGTCTGCAACGGGCGCCTCTGGCTGGTAGCTGCCGGGGCCGGCCTTGATGCGGGGGACGGCGATGCCGATCTCCGCGCCCAGGTATTTGTTTTGCAGGTAGCTGGCATGAAGGCCCGTATAAAAGGCTTCCGAGGGCCAGTGATTCAGGCCCAGCAGGGCGCCGATGTTGACGGCCCGGAAGCCGGCCTGGCAGCCGCGCTCTGGCGCGTCGAGACGCCAGCGGTAGTCTTTTTTCGGGCCGGCGGGGTGGAGGCGGTCGTAGACGGACCGGTCATAGACCTCCTGGTAGATGGTGAGGCTGTCCACACCGGCCGCAGCCAGGCGGCGGTATTCGTCCACATCCAGCGCGTTGACTTCGATCCCAACGGCGGTAAAGTGTTTCCGGACGATTTCCACGGAACGGATCAGGTAATCGATGGCATCCTTCCCCGGTTTTTCGCCCGTGAGCAGGAGGATCTGCCGCAGACCCGTCTCCGCGATGGCTTCCGCCTCCCGCGCGATCTCTGCCTCCGTCAACTGCCGTCGCTGGATGTCGTTGCGGTGGTTGAAGTTGCAGTAGAGGCAGCGGTTGACACAGTAGTTGGCGAGGTAGATGGGCGTGTACAATTGGATGGCGCGGCCGAAGTGTTGGCGCGTCAGGCGGTGGGCTTTTTGGGCCAACGCCTCCAAGTGTTCCGAGGCGGCGGGGGAGAGCAGCGTTAAAAAGTCGAGGGGGGAGAGGAAGTCTTTTTTCAAGACGAGGTCGACCTGCCGGAGGGTGACGCGCTCCAGAAAACCGGCGAAGTCGAAGCCTTCGTAAGCCTCGATCTGTTCATAAAAAGAGTCCATGAACTTAACTCCCCAAAAAGCCCGTCAGGGGCGAACTGGCCCGGGCGTATTCGGTCGTCTCGCCTGGCTGGGCCAGGTAAGCGAGACGGCCGGCCTCGACGGCCTGGCTGAAGGCGCGCGCCATGACGAGGGGATCGCCGGCGGTGGCGATGGCCGTGTTGACAAGGCAGGCGGCAGCACCCATCTCCATCGCTTCGGCCGCCTCGGAGGGTTTGCCGATGCCGGCGTCGACGATGACAGGGACTTGGCACTCCTCGATGAGGATGCGGACGATCTCTTTTGTCTTCAAGCCCCGGTTGGTGCCGATGGGCGCACCGAGGGGCATGACGGCGGCCGCGCCGGCCCGTTCCAGTTCCTTGGCGGCGTAGAGGTCAGGGTGCATGTAGGGGAGGACGACGAAGCCCTCCTCGGCGAGGACGCGGGTAGCCATGATCGTCTCATTGTTATCGGGCAGCAGGTACTTGTTGTCGGAGATGACTTCGATCTTCACCCAGTTGCCGCAACCGGCGGCGCGGGCCAGGCGGGCGATGCGGATCGCCTCTTCCGCCGTCCGGGCACCGGAGGTGTTGGGCAGCAGGACACACTCTTTGGGGATGCAATGCAGGATGTTTTCACCGTCGCCGGAGAGGCTGACGCGCCGCAAGGCCACCGTGACGACTTCGACACCTGTATGGGCGACGATGTCTCCGATGATGCGCTCGTCAGCGAATTTGCCGCTGCCGATGAACAAGCGGCTTTTCAGTTCCCGACCGCCGATGACCAGTCGATCCATGGTTCAACCTCCTCCAACGAATGACAGGATTTCCAGGGTGTCGCCGTCGCTGATGCAGGTGTCAGGCCAGCGATCCCGGTGCAGGATCTGACCGTTGTACTCAATCACGACGACGGTGGGGTCCAGTTTGCGTTCCGCCAAGAAGGCGAGCAAGGGCGTGACGCCTGGCAGTTCCACCGGGACGCCGTTGACAGTGGCGCTCATAGAGGCACTCCTTTCCGAAACAGCGGTGGCAACGGCATCTACAAATCGCTACGACAACATCAAACAGCAACAAGAAACGGCTTGCCGCGAAGGCAAGCCGTTCAGAAAGCGAGAATATAGGCGCTTCCGGTTGCTTCCCTCCGCTGGCATGACCCAGGTCAGGTTCGAAGGGTTGAGAAGGGACCTTCTCTCTCAGCCGTACGACGGCACCCCTAGCAAGTTTATTTTTTTGAACGTAAAAATCAATGGTGACAATCTTTGGTGACAAGACGATTATACGCCGAAAAACAGGCAGCAGCAAGCGGGTAAATGAGACGAATACATTCCCCATCAGAGGAAAGGCAAGGATCGAGGCCGTTGACCATAGGGTGAACGTTGTGATATTGGAACATTGAGAAGGACTATCTCGTAAGGGCCAATAAAAGGTTACACCTTTAGTAAAAATAACATACTCTTTACCTGTTCATTACCTTTATAACCTCCCGTTGCCGTACAATCGACACTGGAGGTTGACAGACATGACATGAAGAAGAAAATAAACATCTCTGAATTAAAGTCTGGAATGGTTGTAAAAAAAGATGTTTTCAACCAACAAGGGATTATCTTGGTACGGGCCGGCACAATGCTGACAGACAATTACATCCGTGCCTTGCAGCGATTTCCGGACATAGAAATCGTTATCGATGATCCAGTTCGTCCGGCCGGCGAAGAAACCTTTGAAGCCAATGATGCCGACCTTAAACCCATCTTCGACGACTCGATGCAGATTCACTCCATCTATAGCGGATTGTTGCTTCACCTGAAAAAGCAGTTCACTGTGGCCATCAAGACCCTGTTGCGCCCCAACAACCGGACGCCTAAAACGACAGAGGTCATCCTCTACATCCACGATATTCTTGACACAATTATTCGCGAGGAATCGGTGCAACGCCTGCTGATGGAGTTGCGCATCCTGGAAGACAACACCTACGAACATTCGGTCAATGTCTGTGTCCTCTCCTTGGCGACTGCCGCCGGACTCGGCTATGACAATGATCAGATGCGCAATCTCGCACTAGGCGCTCTCTTTCACGACATCGGCAAGCGTGAAATCTCCTCGGAAATCATCCTCAAACCCGGTTCCCTTACCGCCGAGGAATATAGCATCATACAAACCCATGTCACCCACAGCGAACGAATCCTCAAGGAAGCCGGCTTCCCCGCTGTAGTCAGCCGAATGGCCGGCCAACACCACGAACGCTTTGACGGAAGCGGCTACCCTAAACGTCTGCGAGGGCAGGACATCGATGAGGCCGCCATGATCATCGCTGTCACCGATGTCTTCGACGCCCTCACCCACAAAAGGGTCTATCGGGAAAAATACAACCCCGCCGAAGCCATCGAATACCTCCTCGGTTCCGGCGACCTGCTTTTCCGTAAAGACATTATCAATGCCTTTATTGAAAACATTGCTACATACCAGTTAGGCAGCATTGTCAAACTCAATACGGGCCAAGTCGGCGTCGTCATCAATATTCATAAAAATGTCTCATTTCGGCCGATTATATCTGTTTTATTTGACAGCGGCAGAACTTTAGAAAAGCCGATCTTTCTCGATCTTGCAGACCGGGAGCACCAGACGAAGTTTATCACAAAAGTTTACGGAACATAATCGTCGCGCGATAAAGAATCGGGCGCCAGAAAAGAAACACCGGCCCTCTCGTTTGAATGGAGGGCCGGTGTTTCTGTAAAGTTCGTACTTATTCGCTTATATTTCCGGAAGAACGGATAATCGCTTAACCGTTCTTCCGCATGAACTCCTTCATGAAGTCGGCCAGGGCCTGGCAGCCTTCTCGGCTCATGGCGTTGTAGGTGGAGGCGCGCATGCCGCCGACAGAGCGGTGGCCTTTTAGGCCGATGAGGCCGGCTTTCGTCGCCTCGCTGGCGAAGGCCTTTTCCAGGTCTTCGTTGGGCAGGCGGAAGGTGATGTTCATGGTGGAGCGGCTGTCCTTGTCGGCGTGGCCTTTGTAGTAGCCCTTGCTGCCGTCGATGACATCGTAGATCAGGGCCGCTTTTTCCAGGTTGTGTTTTTCCATGGCCGCCAGGCCGCCCTGGGCTTTGAGCCAGCGGAGGACGAGGTTGACCATGTAGACGGAGAAGCTGGGCGGCGTGTTGTAGAGGGAGTTGTTCTTGGCATGGATGTCGTAGCGGAGCATGGAAGGCAGCTTCGTGGAGGCCTTTTCGATCATGTCCTGGCGGATGATGACGACGGTGACGCCGGAGGGACCCAGGTTCTTTTGCGCGCCGGCATAGATGAGGGCGAACTTGCTGGCGTCAAAAGGTTTGCAGAGGATGTCGCTGGACATGTCGGCGATGAGGGGGATGTCGCCGAAGTCGGGGAAGCTCTGCCACTGGGTGCCGAAGATGGTGTTGTTCGAGGTGAGGTGTATGTAGGCCGGCGCCTCGCTCAACTGGATCTCGTCGGCCTTGGGTATGCGGACATAGTTGCCTTCCTGGGTGGTGGCGGCCACATGGGTCTGGCCGAACTTTTGGGCTTCCTTCAGCGCTTTTTCGGACCAACTGCCGGTGAGGATGTAGTCGGCCGTCTGGCCGGCGCCGAGAAAGCTCATGGGCACCATGGCGAATTGGGTGCTGGCACCGCCCTGGAGGAAGAGGACCCGGTAGTTGTCTCCCAGGCCGAGCAGTTCCTTCATATTGGCTTCCGCTTCGTTGTTGATGGCTTCATATTCTTTGGACCGGTGGCTGATCTCCATGACCGACATGCCGGTCCCTTTGTAGTTCAGCAGTTCTCGTTGGGCTTCTTCGAGTACAGCCAGAGGCAGGGTGGCGGGGCCAGCGTTGAAGTTAAAGATGCGCTCCATTGTTGGTTAGCTCCTCTCGTTATGTCAAATTGGGGATAAACATTTTTATCTATTATAGCCTGTCCGCCCGTGGTATACAATGTTTGCGCCACAAAAACGTTTTCCCGGAGTGTTACAACGCTGTAGTCCAGTCCCGGAGGCTCTTCAGAGCAGTCTGAGGCGGACGTATGCTATAACGAAGGATGCAACGAAAAACCCGGCCTGAGGACGGTCCAACAGACCGGGTAAAAGAGGTTATGCTTTTGCCGGAACCGACTCTCGCTTCGTCTCGACAAAGCGGAGGCTGGCGGCGTTCCACTCAAAATGGACCTTTTCCTTCTCTTCGCTCTCCAGGTTGTACTGGGTGGGCATCTTTTTCGGATCGCCCGGGACGGCGTAGCGGGAGACGGTGCGGTCGACGACGATCACCCCCGGCGACGGGACGGAGAAGTGGTTCTCTTCCTTGACACGGTGCCAGTAAATGCCGTCCCGTCGATCCCAGGCGTCATGCCAGAAATAGTCGCTTTTCTGGACGTGGGAGAACACCTGCTGGAAGGCGTTGTTTTCGTCGAGGCGGAAGATGCGCTTCCAGGTCGTCTCTTCAAAACCGCCGGTCCGGTTGTCATAGGATTCTTCGACGGAGATCCCCTTCTGGTCGAGTCCGGGCAGTTCGACTGTCGACAGGCGGTGCACCGAGGCAAGGTCTTTCGATAGGCCGATCAACCGCCCGTCGGTTTTTTGCAGGCCTGCCAGGAAACCTTTGTTTTTACCGGCATTGATGCCGAGGATGATCTCCTCGCCGTCAAGGGGGGAGGCGTCGACCTCCAGTCGCAGGACGCTGGTCGGGGTGAGCGTTTCCCAGCCCTTGGCCTGCAAGGCTCGCCGCACCAGTTCCCCTTCGTCGGGAAGCTGCTGGAAGTTGAAGGCCGGCAGGACCTCGGCGTGGAGGAAGATAGAGACGGCGGTGACGAACAGGGTGACGAGACCGAAAAACAGAGAGGACTTGCGGCGCATGGCTATCACCTCCTTGAAAGTCCCTGTATCTTATGCGGACTCTTCGAAAGGGTGATTGGGCTTGTAGGTGTTGCTTTGAAGTCCAGTGACAATTTTGGTAAAATGGTTCTGGCGTCCAGCCCATTGCTGAAAGGAGCGAGGGATGGACGGAAAACTGGAGGGAGTATCATCATGCTGGTCGATTATCATGTTCACGCCATGGGCCATGGCACATCCCGCCATACGGTCGAGGAGATTTCGGCCTATCTCGATACGGCTCGCCTGCGCGGCGTTGCGCAGGTGGGTTTTGCCGACCATGACCGCTACCTCGACGAATACGATATCGAGGCCATCCGCGAAGCCGCCCTGCGCTATCCCGACGTGCAGGTGCGATTGGGGGTGGAGATCGATTATATCCGGAACGCCGAGGGGCAGCTTCAGGCGATGACGTCGCGCTATCCCTTCGATTATGTCATCGGCTCGGTCCACAAAATCGAGGACTGGGATTTCGACTGCGTGGAATTCATGGACCGCTATGACCGCTGGGAGATGGACGATCTCTACCGTACATACTTTGACCATGTGCGGGAAGTAGCGGAAAAGGGGCTCTTCAGCTTCATCGGTCACCTGGATCTGATCAAAATCTTCAATTTCCGCAACAAGCGGCCGATTGAGGAACTGGCTGAAGAGGCGCTCCAGGCGATCCGCAAGGCGGGGCTGCCTTGCGAGATCAATACGAACGGTCTGAACAAGCCTGTCGCCGAGATATATCCCCAGCGCGTGCTGCTGGAACGCTGTTTTGAACTGGGCATCCCGATCATCCTCAGTTCGGATGCTCATTTCGCTCATGAGGTCGGTCGCGACCTGGACAAGGCCCGTGACCTGGCTTGGTCGGTCGGCTACCGCCAGGTGGCCACTTTTCACCGCCGCCGGTGCGTCATGGAGAACCTGTAAAAAGGGAGAGTCGGCAAAATCAGTTGCTTGCATCATAGAGACGCAGTACCTGATGAACCCAAACCGGAGGTCGTAAGGAAACACGACGGAGACGGGGTGGTTGTGTGCGCGTCTACATATCGGCTGATCTGGAAGGGGTGGCCGGGGTCGTATCGCCGGCCCAGTTGATATCTGGAGCGGCTTATGAGGAAGCCCGCCGCTGGATGACGGCGGAGGTGGCGGCGGCGATCCGGGGCGCCCAGAGGGCTGGCGCCTCCCAGGTGGTCATTAACGACGCCCATGAGTCGATGACCAACCTGCGCCTGGAGGAACTGCCCTCCGCTGTTGAAGTGATCAGCGGAAAACCGAAGGCGTTGGGGATGATGTGCGGCATCGACGGGAACTGGGATCTGGCCTTTTTGATCGGCTATCATGCCCGCCAGGGCAGCGGCGGTCTGTTGAGCCACTCCTACAGCGCTACTACGATCGCGGGCCTGCGGCTGAACGGGCGCGAGGTGGGCGAACTGGGCTTCAACATGGCCTTGTCCCACGCCTGTAACGTGCCGGTGGGGCTGGTGACCGGCGATGAGGCGGCAGCCGACGAGGCGCTGGAACTGCTCCCCGGGATCCGGACGGTGGCGGTGAAGACCGCCTATGGACGTCAATCCACTCGGACACTGACGCCGGCCGAGGCTTGCCGGCGCATCGAAGCGGCAGCGGCGGAAGCGGTGGTGGCAGCGGCTGTCGCAGCGCTCACCACGCAAACCTTCTCCGCCGAAAAACTGCCCTGGCCGCCTCAGCCGCCTTATCGGTTGGAGGTGAAGTTTACCTCCCCTGTCATGGCAGACGCCGTCTCCTACATGCCCACGACCCGGCGAGAAAGCCCCTGCCGGGTCATGATGGAGCAAGCTGAACTGCCTGCGCTCTTTCGGGCCTTTCAGGCAATGTTGACGATCGCTGGTGCTGTGGCGCGCTGAAATCTAGGCAGCCGGCTAGTCGTAACTCTTCAAATTCAATGAATCCAGATGGCGGGAGCGAGGTAGGACCGTGAACGACCATTTGAACCATCCCGTAGCCGCCGATGTGCTCGCCATCGGCGCCCATCCCGACGATGTGGAATTAGGCGTCGGCGGGACAATCGCGCTGGCCGCCAGCCAGGGTTGGCAGGCGGTCGTCGTCGACTTGACGGAAGGCGAATTGGCATCACGAGGAACTGTCGAGGAACGGCGTGCAGAGGCCAAACAAGCCGCAGCGGTCCTGGGCGTCCGTGAGCGCCTCAACTGTTGCTGGGAAGACGGCAGCCTCAGCGATCCGGTCCGGTGGCGAAACCGGGTGGAAGAGTTGGCCCACCTGTTGCGCCGGTACCGCCCACGATTGGTGCTGGCGCCGGAGGGGCCGGATCGACATCCCGATCACGAGGCGGCAGGCCGGCTCGTCAGGGAGGCTGTCTTTTACAGCGGCCTCGCGAAATACGGCGACCCGGATCTGGCGCCCTGGCGACCCAAGCGCCTTTTGGCCTACCGCATCAACGGCGCTCTCGACGACGCAGTGCCTTTTGGCGTCGATGTAAGCGACCTCTACGAACGGAAGCAGTCGGCCCTTGCCTGTTACCGGAGCCAGTTTTTCCGGGGTCGGGCAGAGGCGCGCCTGGCATTGAATGTGCCGGACCTTCCCGCTCTGTTGGAGGCGAGGGACCGCTACCTGGGCGGTTTGCTCGGCGTTGCGTTTGCTGAGCCTTTATATCCGGAAGGTCCCCTTCGGGTCGGGCGCCTGGAAGCCTTGTGGGAGTGAAGAAGCCATGAACATCGGCATCGTCTGTTACCCCTCCTACGGCGGCAGCGGCGTCGTCGCCTCCGAGCTGGCCCGCCAACTGGGTCGTCGGGGCCACCGGGTCCACGTTTTTTCCTATGAAACACCCTTCCGCCTTTCTCACTTTGAGGCGAATGTCTGCTTCCATGAGGTGGAGGTTCTCGATTACCCGGTCTTTCGCTTCCCGCCCTACCTGCTGGCGCTGTCGGCCAAGATCGTCGAGGTGGCTCGCGAGGCTGACCTGCAGATCATCCACGCCCACTATGCCGTCCCTCATACGGCGGCAGCCTACCTGGCCAAGCAGATGCTGGCCGGAGAGCGTCGCCTGCCGGTGCTGACGACGATGCATGGCACCGACATCAACCTCGTCGGCAATAACCCCCAGTTTTACGAGATCACCCGCTTTTCTTTGGAAGCGAGCGACGGCGTGACCGCCGTGTCGCGGAGCTTGGCTGAGGAGTCGGCGGAGACCTTCCGCTTGCGCCGCCTTCCCCGGGTGATCGCCAACTTCGTCGACGCCGAGGAGTACCGTCCCCGCAACAACCCGGCCCTGCGCGCTCGCTTTGCCCGGCCCGATGAAAAAATCCTCCTCCATATCTCCAACCTGCGTCCGGTGAAGCGGGTGGAGGATGTGATCCGCATCTTCGCCCGGGTCAACGAACATGTGCCGGCGCGGTTGCTCCTGGCCGGCGACGGTCCGGAACGGCTCTCGGCGGTCCACCTGGTTGAAGCGCTGGGCTTGCAGGAGCGCGTCTGTTTTTTAGGCCGTCAGGACAATGTGGCCGAGATCTTTCCTTTGGCCGACCTGTTCCTGTTGCCGTCAGCCAAGGAATCTTTCGGCCTGGTGGCCCTGGAAGCGATGGCCTGCCAGGTGCCGGTCATCGCCAGCGATACGGGCGGCCTGCCCGAGGTGATCGAACAGGGGGTGACTGGCTTTCTGGCGCCGGTGGGCGATGTGGAGACGATGGCCCGTTACGCCGTCCGCCTGTTGTCCGATGAGCGGGAATATGCGTCCATGGCCCGGCAAGCCCGTGAAGCGGCGGTGACCCGGTTCCGGGCCGAGCCGATCGTCGATGCATATGAGGCCTATTACGGGGAAATCTTGAATACGCCTTGACAAGCTGCCGAAAGGGAGGTAGGATAGATTCATACATAATAGTAATCGTTACTGAAAATGGGGGGTGAACAACATGGCGATTTACAAATGCGCAAAATGCGGCGAGGTCATCGACAAGCGTTGCAAGCCCGGCAAATGCCCCAAGTGCGGCGCGCCCAAAGATGAGTTGATCAAGCAGGAAGGTCAGGCTTCCGGCGGAAACTGTTGCGGCTAATCGCGCTGCGACTGATTGCTCAGGTGGATGCCGTCGAAGATCCTTTGCCAGAAGGGCTCAACGGGGCGGACATGTGTCCATTTGGAGCAGGCTGTCGCTTGTGTACTTGATTGGAGCCGTGTCCCTTGGTTATACTTGAATAGTGAAGCAAGAGAACAAAGCAGGGAGTACCCCTGCTTTTCTCGTGAGGAGGGACCGGGATTATGGCAAAGGTTTATTTTGTTTCGCCGCGGGCCAAAGCCGGCAAAGGACTTGTGGACAAGCTGCGCCGTTTGCTCAAGGCAGGGGGCACGATGGACTGTGTCGGAAAGGGTGACCTCGTGGCCATCAAGATGCACTTTGGGGAGCGGGGAAATACGGCCACCATCCGGCCGCCCTTCGTCGGCGCCGTTGTTGACGAGATCCGGCGTAAGGAGGCACGCCCCTTTTTGACTGATTCGAACACCCTCTACCGGGGTTCGCGATCGAACGCCGTCGACCATATGGATACGGCCATGGAAAACGGCTATTCCTACGCGACGGTGAAGGCGCCTGTCATCATCGCCGACGGGTTGAACGGGAAAGAGTTCCGCAATGTTCCCATCCAGGGAAAGCGCCTCAAGGAGGCGAAGATCGCCGCCATTCCCCTTGATGCTGACGCCATGATCGTGTTGAGCCACTTCAAGGGCCATGAGATGACTGGTTTTGGCGGGGCGATCAAGAACCTGGCCATGGGGCTGGCCTCCCGCTCGGGCAAGTTGGTTCAGCACCAGGACGTGAAGCCTGAGGTCAATGACAAGTGCAAGGTCTGCGGCAAGTGTGTCCACTGGTGCCCTGTTGACGCCATCTCCTTGGGGGAACGGGCCGTCATCGCCGGAGAGCGCTGTATCGGTTGCGGCGAGTGCACCGTCACCTGCCCCCATAAAGCCATCGCCGTCAACTGGAACACCGACGTGGGACTGTTGCAGGAGAAGATGGCCGAATACGCCTACGCCTCGGTGAAGGACAAGCGGGAGAAGGGCAAGGTGACCTTCATCAACTTTGTCCTCGACGTTTCTCCTGAGTGTGACTGCTGCTCCTGGAGCGACGCGCCCATCGTTCCCGACATCGGCATCCTGGCCTCCGACGATCCCGTCGCCCTGGACCAGGCCTGCTATGACCTGGTGAATCAGGCGCCCGGCTTGCGCGACGGCCGGCTCGGCGATGCGGGACAGGGGGAACCAGCCGCCGGTGTCGATAAGTTCCGCATCGTCCACCCCTCTGTCGATGGGACGATCCAGCTCCGCCATGCCGAGGATATGGGTTTGGGCAGCCGCACCTATGAATTGATCCCGCTAGGCGAATAGGCGTTTTTGCGTGAACTTCGGCCCCAACACCCAACAGGACGAAGGGGCTTCGAAAAAGGGCGTCCCCGGCAAGGTTGAAAACTGTCGTTGACAGTTGCGCCCCCTTTCGATATGATAATAGTAATAGATATCGAGATTGATCTCATATTCTCTGTCGAAGGGTGGGCTTGCCATGGGCGCCATCGGACCACGTATGACACGACAAAAATCGCTTGTTTTGGAGATTGTTCAAGGCACGACCTGTCATCCCACCGCTGATTGGGTTTACCAGGAGGCGCGCCAGCAGATCCCCGACATCAGCCTTGGGAAGGTGTATCGCAACCTGAATGCGCTCGTCCAGCAGGGCCTGATCCGGGAGATGACTTATGCCGGCGCCAGTTCTCGCTACGATGGCAATGTGGAAAATCATTATCATTTTGTCTGCGAGAAGTGCCACCGCGTCTTTGACGTTTTCATGGAACCGCCGGAGCAATGGGTGCGGCAGGCCGAGGAGATCAGCGGCCATGAGATCAAGGGGCACCGAATCGAGTTCTTCGGCCATTGCGCCGAGTGTCGCAAGTCGGTGAGCATGTAACGGCGAATCACACCGGTTGCAATTTTGACGAAGGGCTGCGCCGAATGCGACAGCAATGATGATTGCGCTTTTTACGTGTTGGAACCGCCGGAGATAGAACTCCGGCGGCTTTTTTTTCGCATTTTTCCTTATCTTAACTCATGTCAGGGCAATCTCTTGCTATAATGGAAAATGGTGATTTCAATCCATTGTGAGGAGGAAGATGCAATGGCCATGAGTCTGCCGGAACGGTATGGCGAGGATTATATCGGCGTATTGGTCCGCGATCCCTACCACATCTTCATCTACTGGGAATTGACAGAAATGACGCGCAAACGAGTTTTACATAACTGGGGTCTCGAAAGCGATAGGCCTTGCCAACTCCGGATGGAGCGGGAAGATGGCGCGGGTTGGACGACAGCGTACTCGGCCGAGTTGCCGCCCGGCGCGGCAAGCTGGTATGTCAACGGGGTGGCGCCGGGGGAGTTCTATCGGGCCCAGATCGGCCTTTTTTCCGCTGAGGGACAGTTCATCGTGCTTCTCGCTTCGACAGTCATCCATGTTCCGCCTCTAGCGCCGGGAAGCCGGCGGTTGGGCCGGGCCCTCGCCATCTCCGGCGGCATCCGGCCGGTCGCCCTGGAAGACATGGAGGAGCGGCAGAACCTTGAGGGGCAAGCGCCGCTGAGCTCTTTCTCCCTTTATCAAGGGGAAAGCGAAAGGGGGCCATCTGGTGACCGTTAAAGGCTATTGGGCGCTGGTGCTGCACGCGCACCTTCCCTATGTGCGACATCCCGAAAAGCCGGAGTATATGGAGGAGCGCTGGCTCTTCGAGGCAATGACGGAGTGCTACCTGCCGATCACCGAATCGTGGCTGCGACTGCGCCGGGAGCAGGTCCCCTTCCAGGTCACTTTGTCGGTGACGCCTTCGCTGGCGGCCATGCTGACGGACCGCCTGTTGCAGCAACGCTACCTGCGCTACCTAGACAAAATGCTTGCTCTGGCGGCGTTGGAGCAGGAGCGTACCCAAGGTGACGAGGATTTTGCGCCGCTGGCCGCCCTGTACCGGGAAAAGCTGGAGACTTGCCTGCGCCTCTTTCGCGATGAGTGGGACTGCCGGATCACGGACGCCTGGAAATCGCTGGCCCAGTCAGGTCACCTCGATCTGTGGACCTCGGCGGCCACCCACGCCTTTTTGCCCTATGCCTCGGAAGGGAGCTGGCGCCCTCAAATCCGGACGGGGATCAAACAGCACAAGGCCATCTTCGGCATGGCGCCCCATGGCTTCTGGCTGCCCGAGTGCGCCTACGTCCCCGGCGTTGAAAAAGTGCTCGCCCAGGAGGGGATCGGCTGCTTTGTCGTCGATAATGGCACCTTTCAGCGCGCCTTGCCGGAACCGGCCAGCTTCTACCAGCCGCTGCAGATCGGTCACCAGGTCTCGGCTTTCGCCCGCGATCCCGAGACATCTCATCAGGTCTGGGACAAGAAAAGCGGCTATCCCGGCGATTACGACTACCGCGAATTCTACCGCGACATTGGCTATGACCTGCCTTTTGAGACGGTGGCGCCTTTCCTGGATACGGATGTGCCCTCCGATACAGGCTTCAAGTATTACCGCATCACCGGAAAGACTGATCACAAGGAACCCTATCGGCGGGACTGGGCCATGGGGAAGGTCAACGCCCATACCGGCAATTTCGTCGACAACCGCTGCGCCCAAGTGGAGCACCTGAGCGGCACGATGGCGGAACCGCCCATTATCGTCTCCCCCTATGACGCAGAACTGTTCGGCCACTGGTGGTATGAGGGCCCCGATTTCCTCGAAGCGGTGCTGCGCCGGATGGCCGAGCCGGATACGCCTGTAGCCGCTTCGACGCCGCGCCGTTATCGGGAAGCTTACGGCGCCGGACCGGCCGGGCGCATCGCCTTCAGCACCTGGGGCGAAGACGGCTTTGGCAAGGTCTGGCTCAGCGATATGAACGACTGGGTCTACCGGCACCTGCACCGGGCCGAAAAAGAGATGGTCGCTCTGGCCCAGGCGTTTCCCCAGGCCGAAGGCGAGCCTTTGCGCGCCTTGAACCAGGCGGCGAGGGAACTGATGCTTGCTCAATCGAGTGACTGGCCTTTCATCATGTACACAGGCACAACGGTGGAATATGTCACCCGCCGCTTCCAGGAGCATCTTCGCCTTTTCTGGTCTCTGGCCCATTCCTTGCGCGAGGGCAAGGTCGACGAGGCGGCCCTCACCGAGGCCGAATGGAAGCACCCGCTTTTTGCGGGGATCGATTATCTTGATTATGTCAGCTTCAACCGCTCCACCCAGGCAGCGCCCTTTGTCAAATCGGAACCGGTCTGGATGCTCACCTGGGAGTACCCGCCCCGCTTGGTGGGAGGTTTGGGACGCGCTGTGGCTGATCTGAGCAAGGCCCTGGTCGCGCAGGGTGTCCCTGTGACCGTCTTTACTTGCGCCGTTCCTGGCTGTGCCGATCGAGAAATCGTTGACGGCGTGACGGTCATTCGCCTGGCTGTTCCCGGTGCTCCCCAGGAAGGCGATTTCCTCGACTGGGTCTATCGCTTCAACAGGGCCCTCCTGTCCGGGGTGACGGCGGAAGCCGCCAAAGGCGCGCCTTCCATCATCCATGCCCATGACTGGCTGGTCGGCTTGGCGGCGAGGGAAATCTCCAAACAAACCGGGATTCCCCTGGCTGTGACGATCCACGCGACAGAGCATGGCCGCCAGCGCGGACTCTGGAACGACCTGCAGCGCAGCATCCACCTGGCTGAAGGGGAACTGGTGGCCGCCGCCGACGGCTTGATCGCCTGTTCCGATTACATGACCCGCGAGGTGTCCCTTCTCTTCAGCGCCCCCTGGACCGAGATCAGCACCATCCCCAACGGCGTCGATCCGGCCAATGTGGCACCGGTTCCCGGCCAGGGCAAGCCGATCGAGGCATTTTGCCAACCTGGCGAAGAGGTGATCTTTCATGTGGGCCGGCTGGTGACGGAAAAAGGTTCCCCGGTCCTGGTGGAGGCGATGCCGTCGGTGTTGCGCCGTCGCCCCCAGGCACGCCTCGTCATCGCCGGCAAAGGACCCTTGTTGGAGAACTTGAGGGGCCGGGCGGCCGAACTCGGTGTGAGTGGGCAGGTCACCTTCGCTGGCTTTGTCGACGACAGCACCCGCAACCGGTTGCTCACCTCGGCCGATGTGGCCGTCTTTCCCAGCCTCTATGAGCCTTTCGGCATCGTGGCCCTGGAGGCTATGGCGGCGGCGACGCCAGTCATCGTTGGCGATACCGGCGGGCTTGGGGAGATCATCCGTCATGGTCAAAACGGGCTCAAAGTTCCTCCCGGTGATGCTGAGGCGTTAGCTGACGCCATCGTCCAGGTTCTGGATGATCGCGACGGGGCGGCGGCGATGGTCCGGGAGGCTTTGCGGGAGGTCGATGAGATCTACGGTTGGGATACTGTTGCGGAACAGACGGTCAGCCTCTACCGACAGGCCACGGTAAAGCGGTTGACTTCCGGCGCCGTCAGCGGGGCGGCCTCTTAGGATTACCGGCGTCTTTCCAGAGGATTTCCGCCGCCCCGTGTCAAACTGGATGATACCGAGGATCCCTCCATCATCGTAGGGGAAAGGCGGGTTCATGCCCGGTGGCCATTGGCGGCAATCGAAAAAAGAGCAACCCTTGGGGGGACAACCCCCCCTTGGGGTCCGACATATTGGAACAGATCCGGCAGGAGCGATCACTAGGAAGCGGGAAGGAAGACACCTTTGCCGAATCCCCCGGCGTGCCCCCATCGTCCGATCAGGTGTCATCACCGGCAATCAGCCGTCGCCGGATGTTTGTGGGCGCCATGGGGGCGGTGACAGCCCTGTTGGCAGGCTGGTTCGGCAGCCGCCAACTGAACGCAGAAAAGCCGCTTCCCGCTGTCGCGCCGGCTGTGGCTTTGCCGGAAAGGCGTCTCGACCTAGGGCGGATGCGCAGCCATGTGGCGCTATTGGCGCAACCGGACTGGCAGGGGCGTCTCGCCGGCAGCCGAGGGGCGCTCCAGGCGGGGGAGTATTTCGCTCAACTCTGGGAAAAGTGGGGAATCCAACCAAGAGGGGAAGGGGGAACCTATTATCAAACCTTCCCCGTTCCTTCGTTTTCCCTGACAAACGTGAATGGCCGCATGCGCCTTCAACCCCGAGCTGGGGAAGGGGGGACGGCGGACAATCTGATCGGCTTCATCCCCGGAAGGGACCCTCGCTTGCGCCATAAGGTGGTGGTGTTATCTGCTCATTATGACCACCTGGGAGCCGGGGATAGGGCGCTCTACCCGGGGGCGAATGACAACGCCTCCGGCGTGGCCGTGTTGCTGGAAGTGGCCTGTGCGGCTGTCCAGACACCGCCGCGTTGCAGCCTTGCTTTTCTCCTGTTTTCTGGCGAGGAGGGGGGGTTGATCGGGTCAAAGCATTTTGTGGAACACCCGACGATCCCCCTCGAAGAGATCATTGGCCTGATCAACCTGGACACGGTTGGCAACGGCGATGAGCGCGACTTCATCTGCTGGCTGCCGGAGCACCTCCCCTGGCTGTCTTTTCTCGACGAAGCGGCAAAGGCGGCTGGGGTGCGGCTCTATCCCCAGGATCGTGGCGATCATAACAGCGATCACCAGCCCTTTATCGACAAGGGGGTGCCGGCGCTCACTGTCCTCTCTGCCACCTGGCTGGAGGAGAATCACACGCCCCAAGACGGCTTGAGTCTGATTCGGCCGGAGAAGCTGGCGCGGATCGCCGAGTGGAGTTGGCGGATGATTTACACCTTGGCCGAGACAGCAGGGAAAAGAGGTGGATGATGATGGAACGCTATATGAAACAGATTCGCTTCAGCGCCTTCGGGGAGGTCGGTCAGCGGCGATTGCGCCAGTCGACGGTGCTGGTGGCCGGCCTGGGCGCTCTGGGAACCCATTTGGCCAACACCCTCGCCCGGGCCGGCGCAGGCAAACTGGTGCTCGTCGATCGCGATTTTGTTGAACTGTCGAACCTGCAGCGCCAGATCCTCTATGATGAGGCGGATGTGGCGGCTATGGTCCCTAAGGCGGTGGCGGCCCAACAGAAGCTGCAAGCCATCAACGGAGAGATTGACGTCGAGGCTGTTGTGGTCGACATCAACTGGGCCAATCTTCCGCGCCTGTTGGAAGGGGTTGACCTCGTCCTTGACGGCAGCGACAACTTCGACCTGCGCTATCTGCTTAATGACGCTTGTGTGCAGGCAGGCATCCCCTGGATCTATGGAGGCGTGACAGGCGCCCACGGCATGGCCATGGTCATCCTGCCTGGACAGGGGCCATGCTTGCGCTGTCTGATTCCTTCGCCGCCGCCGCCGGGTTCGGCGCCTACCTGTGACACGGCGGGCATTCTGGCGCCGGCGATCCAGATGATCACTGCCTTTCAGGCGGTCGAGGCAATGAAATTGCTGGCTGGACGGGTTGATGAGCTGGCCGGAGGGCTCTTCTCGGTCGATCTCTGGAACAACCGCTATGACTTGATCGATATGGCCCAGGCGCGCCGGGACGACTGCCCCTCTTGCGGCCTCAGGGAGTTTCCCTTCCTCGCCGGCCGGGAAGAGATGCAGGCGACACCGCTCTGCGGCGCCAACGCTGTCCAGATCACGCCGGCCCGTCCGGCGGAGTTGGATCTGGATAAGATGGCTGAGCGCCTGTCGAGGGTGGGGAAGGCGGAGGTGACGCCCTACCTGCTCCGTTTCACCTCTGACGAAGGGGATATGGTGCTCTTTCGCGACGGCCGGGCGATGATCCGGGGGACTCAGGATCCGGTCAGGGCGAAGGCGGTCTATACGCGCCTTATCGGGGCGTGAACGAGTAAACAGCACAGTGGTGTTATGGACATACACGTAGCAAGGCAAATCATGGGCTGAAAGCAATATATCGATACGATGCAGACAACGGAGGAATGGCGGCATTGGATTGGATTGTGGGGATCACGGGAGCGAGCGGCTCCATTTACGGAGCGCGGCTGATCGAGGCGATGCGCGATTTGGGGATGCGCCCCCATCTTGTCGTCTCCGAGGCGGGCGAACGAGTCGTCCGGGAGGAGTTAGGCAAGTCCCTGGCAGAACTGGCTGAGGGCTGTCGGCTCCATGATGTGCACGATGTGGGCGCCTCCATTGCTTCTGGCTCTTTCCCGGCAGCGGGCATGATCGTGATCCCCTGTTCGATGCACACGGTGGCCGCCATGGCTCTCGGCCTCGCCGACAACCTGCTCACGCGGGCGGCCGATGTGACATTGAAAGAGGGGCGTCCGCTGATCGTTGTTCCCCGGGAGACGCCGCTACACCTGATCCACCTGGAAAACCTGCGCCGTTTGGCCCAGGCCGGGGCGCGAATCGTGCCGGCCATGCCGGCTTTCTATCACCGGCCCACGACGATGAGGGAACTCGTCGACTTCGTGGTAGGAAAGGTCTTCGACCAGGCTGGCATCGCCCATCAGCTCTTTCAGCGATGGGGAGACCCTCAATAAATTCATAGGACTAAAGGGACCCCGGGCGCAGGACCGGGGTCCTTTTTTCGTTTTCAACCTGATTTTTCCTCAGTGGAGGCAGGAAAACTGAGCGAAGTGTGGAATGAAGTGGTGTGAAGTGGTAGAAAAGTGGTTTAAAGTGGTGGAACACGCCGATGTTCATGGGGGAATACCAGCACGCCATCGATCCCAAAGGCCGGTTGTTCATGCCGGCCCGCTTGCGGGAGTCCCTCGGTGAGGCCTTTGTGGCCACCAAGGGGCTTGATGGTTGTTTGTTTGTATACCCTAAGGAAGAGTGGAGACGGCTTGAAGAAAAGCTGAAGGCGCTGCCCTTCACGCGCTCTGATGCCCGGGCTTTTCAACGCTTCTTCTTTTCTGGCGCCGGCGAATGTGAAGCGGACAAACAGGGTAGAATACTGGTTCCCGCGCACCTGCGCGAACATGCGGCCTTGGAAAAAGAGGTCGTCATCATCGGCGCCGGCAGCCGCGTAGAGATCTGGAGCCAGGAGCGTTGGAGAGAGTACAACGAAAAAGCGGCCCCCTCCTATGAAGAGGTGGCCGAGAAACTGATCGACTTTGACCTGTAGGTTGACCAGGCCGGACCGGCTGTCTGCGACGGGTCGCCGATCACGGACGGAGGTTCGCCCCATGGGTTTTCATCACATCCCTGTGTTGTTGCATCAGGTGCTGGAGGTATTGCAGCCCCATCCCGAGGGAGTTTACCTGGACGGGACGGTGGGCGGCGGCGGCCACAGCGCAGCGATACTGGAGAAAACAGCGGGAAGAGGGAGGTTGATCGGACTTGATCAGGACCCGGCAGCCCTGGCGGCGGCCGGGCGTCATTTGGCCCGTTTCGGCGATCAGGTCACGCTGGCACGTTCCAATTTCCGGCGCATTGGCGCTGTCGTCGCCGAACTGGGCCTGACGGGAAAAATCGATGGCATCTTGCTCGATATCGGTGTTTCCTCTCACCAGCTTGATGAGGCGGAACGTGGTTTTGCCTACCGGATGGATGCCCCTCTGGATATGCGGATGAACCCTGAGAGCGACTTGACGGCGGCGAAGCTGCTCAATGAGGCGCCGGAAGGGGAGATCGCCCGCATCCTGCGCGACTACGGCGAAGAGCGGTGGGCGAAACGGATCGCCCAGTTTATCGTCAAGCGCCGAGCCGAGCAGCCTTTGGAGCGGACGGGGGAACTGGTGGAGATCATCCGCGCCGCCATCCCGGCGGCGGCCCGCCAGGAAGGGGGACACCCGGCGAAACGGACCTTTCAGGCCTTGCGAATCGCCGTCAACGATGAACTGGGGGCGCTGGAAGATGCGCTGCCGGCCGCCCTGGAGACACTCGCGCCAGGCGGCCGCCTGGCTGTGATCAGCTTTCATTCCCTGGAAGACCGCATCGTTAAGAACTTTTTTGCGGAACAGGCGAGAGGTTGCCTCTGTCCGCCGGACTTCCCTGTCTGCGCCTGCGGAAACCAGCCGAAGGTGAAGATCATCACCCGAAAGCCGCTGGTCGGTTCCGATGAGGAGATGCAGACGAACCCCCGCGCTCAGAGCGCCAAACTGAGGGCGGCCGAGAAGATAGGATAAAGAGGGTTGTTCTAGTGGACGAGGAGGTTGCATAGGTTTGAAACAAGCCACCGCCCGTGTGCTCGACCATTTCGAGGATGTACGGCCGGCATCGCCTCCGCCAGAAGCGCCGAAAGTCGTCCCGAAAGTGAAGGTCAGCGGAAAAAACAAGCGCCAAGTCGTCACCGCCGCGCTGGTGGTGATGGCCTGCGGGATTGCTGTCGTCTCTCAGTACGCCACCGTGGCTTACGAGGCGAAAAAGGTGAACCAACTGCGAGCCGAACTGACCAAAGAGAAAAACGCCCTTGACCACCTGCGGGTGGAAGTGAACCGGCTCAAGTCGCTGGAGCGCGTCGAGACGGTGGCCATGACAAAACTAGGGATGCAGGCGCCGAAGTATGAGAAGGTGCTGGCCATCTCTGGGGTCAACGGATCTGCTAAAACCGGTGCTTCCGGCGTCGCGGGCGCTACTGTCGCAGCGGCTTCCCCTGGGGGCGGCGCTGAAAAATCCGGCGACGAAAAAGCCCAAACAGCAGCCAATGAACCGCAGGCGCCTGTCGGCGATAATCCCTTCGCCGCCGCCGTGACGCGCCTCTTTGAACGGCTCACTTTTGGCATGCTGTAGGCCTAAGGTCCGGAAAGACTCTTGCCCATGATCAGAAATAGGTCCTATAATGGTAGGCGTGGAAGGTCGGGCCCGTGTGTCCAGGCAGTTCCTCCCGGGATTGACCTGGGAGGTTTTGGCTTTTCTGGGGGATAAGGGGAGGATAACGTGTTCGCCACACCGGTACAGGTGCGTAAACGAACGACACAGATTTTCCTGTTTTTCACCGTACTGGTCGGCATCCTGATCCTGCGGCTCTTCTGGGTTCAGGTCGTCAATGGGGCCTTCTACTCATCCAAGGCCGAGGAGGTCCGCCTGCGCGATCTGCCGGTGGAAGCGAAACGGGGAACCATTTTTGATCGCAACATGAACTCGCTCGCCGTCTCGGTGAGCGTCGATTCTGTCGTGGCCAACCCGCGCGAGGTGAATGCCTCGGAACGGGCGCCGGAGATTGCTCGCGAATTGGCCCGCGTTCTCGAAATGGACGAAGCTAAGGTTCTCAAGCTGATCACCCAGCCGAACGTGGGCTTCGTCTGGGTGAAACGAAAAGTCGAGCCCGACAAGATCAATCAACTGCGCAATTCAACAGTCAAGCTGACAGGCGTCAGTTATATTCCGGAAAGCAAGCGCTATTACGAGAAGGGAAAGCTGGCGTCGCATATCCTGGGAATCACCGATACGGACGCCCGGGGATTGGAAGGACTCGAACTGATCTTTGACTCGGAACTGCGTGGTTTGCCGGGAAAGCTGATCGCCGAGTATGACGCCCGCAACCGTGAAATGCCCCAGGCGGAGCACGCTTTTATCCGTCCTGTCGACGGGCACAGTCTGGTGTTGACCATCGATGAGACGGTGCAGTACATCGTGGAGCGCGAACTTGACAAGCTCGAACGGGAACGCAAACCGAAAGGCGCCACTATCATCGTCATGGACGTCAAGACCGGCCGCATTCTGGGCATGTCGAACCGTCCCACCTTCGATCCCAATGAACGTGAAAAGTATCCCGATTCGGCCCGCCGCAGCCGGGCGATCAACGACGCCTATGAGCCTGGCTCCACCTTCAAGATCGTTACCGCCAGCGCCGCCCTGGAAGAGGGGGCTGTCAAGGAATCGGATCGGTTTTTTGACCCCGGTTACGCGATTGTCGGCGACCGCCGGGTCCGCTGCTGGAAAGATGGCGGCCACGGCGCCCAGACCTTTACCGAGGTGGTCCAGAACTCCTGCAACCCAGGCTTCATCCAGATCGGCATGAACCTCGGCCTGCCCAAGTTTTACAATTACCTGAGGGCCTTCGGCTTCGGCCAGCCAACGGGGATCACCCTAAACGGTGAGGCAGCGGGTATTCTGGTGCCCGAGAAGACGGCCAAACCGATCGACTTGGCGACCATGTCCATCGGCCAGGCCAACGCGGTCACGCCCATGCAACTGATCACCGCCGTGTCGGCTGTGGCCAATGGCGGGAAACTGATGAAGCCTCAACTAGTGGAAAAAATTCTCGACGCCCAGGGATCGGTGATCAAGACCTTTGAACCCGAAGTAGTCCGGCAGGTCGTCTCAAAAGAGACGGCCGAAAAGGTCAATCTGATCTTGGAGAAGGTCGTCTCGAAGGGAACCGGTCTTAACGCCTATATTGAAGGCCACCGGGTGGGCGGAAAAACGGGCACGGCTCAAAAGATCAAGCCTGGCGGCGGTTACATGGAAGGTGAGTATGTCGCCTCTTTCGTCGGCATCGCCCCGGCCAATGACCCGGCTATCGCCTGCCTCGTCGTCGTCGACGCACCCCAGGGAGAGCCCCATTACGGCGGTCTCGTAGCGGCTCCAATCTTCAAGGCGGTCGTAGCCGATGTGCTGCGCCACCTGGGGATTCAACCGCAGGTCCTCCCTGAAGAGGCTCCAGCGGTGACGGCTGATGGCGTAAGGGAGATCGCTGTCCCGCAGGTCACCGGTCTCAGTGAGGAGGAAGCGGAGCAGCGGGTGATGCGTGTCGGTCTGAGCGTGGCCACGGAAGGCTTTGGCGTTCGCGTTGTCGATCAGTCTCCCAAAGCTGGCGAAAAGGTGGCGCCCCAGACGGCGGTCATCCTCTACCTGGGCGAGGACGAAAAAGCAGCGCGGGCTGCGCCGGGAGAAGAAGTAGTCTGTCCTGACGTGACCGGCAAGGGGATCAAGCAGGCTGGCGATCTGTTGGCGAAAGCGGGTCTTTCCTTTGAACCGGTCGGAAGCGGCTTGGCCAAAACGCAGAGTGTCAAAGGTGGACACAAGGTGCCTGTTGGCACGGTGGTGCGCGTCGAATTCGCCCCTGTTGATGAAAGCGGACCATAAGGAAAGGGATTGAAAATAAATATCTGCGGTAATGATTATTACTGACAGGTGGTTTTCTTTGAGTACGCGGATTTTGTCAAGATAGAGACCAGCCGGGTGACGCCGGTGGGCATGAGGAGGGGGAGCCCCTTTGGAACTGAAAGACATCCTTGCTGATATTGAGACATGCGATTATCGCATTTCCGGGAACACTGCCGCCGCGCCCTTTGTCGGCGCGGCTGGCGCTCATCCGCTCTTTGGACAGGAAATCTCGGGGCTCGCCTATGACTCCCGGCGGGTGCAGCCGGGTTTTCTCTTTTTTTGTGTGCCCGGTCAAAAGACGGATGGGCACCGTTTTGCCGCCGACGCTGTCGCCCGCGGCGCCGCGGCGCTGGTGGTGGAACGCTATGTAGGCGCTGATGTGCCCCAGATTCGCGTGCCCTCGACCCGGAAGAGCTTGGCCCTGGCTGCCCGCGCTTTTTATGGCGACCCAGCGGGCCGAATGCTCATGGTTGGGGTGACGGGGACGAACGGCAAGACGACAACGACCCACCTCGTGGAAGCAGTCCTCACCGCTCAGGGGCGCCAAGTCGGTCTGATCGGCACCAACGGTAACCACCTCGGCGAGAAAACCTGGCCGGCCCAACATACGACGCCTGAATCGCTCGACTTGCAGGCGCTGCTGGCGGAGATGGCCGCCGAGGGGGCAGACGCCGTTGTCATGGAGGTGTCCTCCCATGCCCTCGATCAACAACGGGTGCTGGGTGTCGAGTATGATCTGGCCCTGTTCACCAACCTGACCCAAGATCATCTCGATTACCATGAGACGTTGGAGCGGTACCGGGAGGCGAAGGGTATCCTCTTCCGCGGACTCACCGGCGCCATGAAGGGCGCCCAGGGGGTCTGTGCTCAAAGGCAGTTTTCTCAGGAAGCGCCCAAGCGAGCGATCATCAACGCCGACGATCCGAGCGCCGGTTTTTTCATGGCAGCCAGCGCGGCGCCTGTGATCACCTATGGTATCGACGCTGATGCCATGATCAAGGCTTGCGACTGGTCCGTTACGCCGCAAGGACTCACCTGTGACGTCCTTTTTCCCGGCGGGCAGATTCGCCTGAATCTGCAGCTTACGGGACGATTCAATCTTTCCAACGCCTTGGCTGCTTTTGCCGCCGGTTGGGCTGCCGGGATATCACCGGAGGCGATCGCCAGCGCCCTCGGCTCGGTGGCGGGGGTGACAGGGCGGTTTGAGCGCGTCGATCAGGGACAGCCTTTTAGCGTCATCGTCGACTATGCCCATACGCCGGACGGACTGGAAAATGTGCTTGTCACCGCCCGGGCGCTGACGAAGGGACGAGTGATCACTGTCTTTGGCTGTGGTGGCGATCGTGACCGGACGAAGCGGCCCAAGATGGGCGCTGTCGTAGCCAACCTGAGCGATGTGGCCGTGGTCACCTCTGACAACCCGCGCACAGAAGAGCCCCAGCGGATCATCGAAGATATCCTGCCGGGCTTGGCGGGGGCGGAAGGTGTCGATGTCCATGTCGAAGCGGATCGGGCGTCAGCCATCGCCCTGGCGCTTTCGATGGCCCAAGGGGATGATCTGGTGATGATCGCCGGCAAGGGTCATGAGACGTATCAGATCGTAGGGACAAAGGTGCTCCCTTTTGATGACCGCCAGATCGCCCGGGAAAAGCTGAGGGGGATGGGATATGATCGGTGTTGACCTTTCCCGCCTGGCGGAGTGGATGCAAGGGCAAGTGGCGGGGGACGGCGCGGCGCCTGTTTCCGGCAAGGCTGTCGTCGACAGCCGGCAGGTGGCGCCTGGCGATATCTTTTTTGCCCTCCCCGGAGAAAAGGTGGATGGCCATGACTACGTCCCAGCAGCTTTGGCGGCCGGGGCGGCCTGCGCCGTCGTTTGCCGCAGCGACGAATCTTGGGCGGCATCGCTCAAACCGGGGCAAGGGTTGATCATCGTCGACGATGGCTTACAGGCCTTGCAACGCTGCGCCCGCGCCTACCGGTCTCAACTGGCCATCCCAGTCATCGCCGTCACGGGTTCAACCGGCAAGACATCGACGAAAGACCTGATGGCGGCGGCTATCGGCGCTCGCCTCGATGTGATGAAAAATCCCGGCAATTTTAATAATGAAATCGGACTTCCGCTGACCCTGTTGGGGGTTCAAGATCACCACCAGGCGCTGGTGGTGGAGATGGGGATGCGCGGCGAGGGGCAGATCGCTGCTCTCTGTGACATCGCCCGCCCTGATGTGGGCGTTTTGACGAATATCGGTCCCGTTCACATGGAACTGCTCGGGAGCATGGCGGCCATCAGCCGCGCCAAAGGCGAGTTGCTTCAATCCCTTCCCGAGAGGGGGCAGGCTGTGGTGAACGGGGAGGACCAGCGGGTCGTCGCGGCCTCGCTGATCTGCCCTTGTCCAGTCGTCTATGCGGGCGCATCCTCTAAGGCGTTAGCTGAAGGATTGATCGGTGGCGGCGTCAGCGCTGATGCTCCTGTGCGGGCGATCTGGGCGACGCAAGTGGAATCCCTCGGTGAGCGGGGCTCCCGCGTTACCGGCGCTTTTGGATTCTTCACCCCTGCCCAGGCTGACGGGGAGCGGGAGATAGACTTCGAGTTAACGCTGCCCTTGCCGGGCCGGCATCAGGTCTCCAATGCCCTCTTGGCAATGGCTGCGGCGCAAGCGATCTCTGTTGAACCGGCGTCTGCCGCCAGCGGACTGGCTCAGGCGCAGCTCTCATCGCTGCGCTGGGATACGCGCCGGCTCGATGGCGAAGTGACGCTGATCAATGACGCCTACAACGCCAACCCTGCAGCGATGGAGGCGGCCCTTGCGACGGCTGCCGAACTGGCCGGACCGAAGCGGCTTGTCGCCGTCCTGGGGGACATGTATGAGCTTGGTCCAGAGGCGCCTGAGCACCACCGGCAGGCAGGTCGCTTGGCGGCGCAACTTGGCGTAGGTCTGCTCATCACAGTTGGCGCCCTTGGCGCCTTTATCGCCGATGGCGCGCTGGAAGCCGGCATGGTTCCTGAAGGGATCCGCCGCTTCACCGACGCGGAAACAGCGGCGGCGGCGCTGCCCGGACTGACGCTTGCGAAGGATGTCATCCTGATCAAAGCGTCTCGAGGCATGCGTCTGGAGCGGGTGGCCCATGCCCTCGCAGATGTGCTGACGGCATCGACATGACCTGTTGGGGTTGTTTCGACGGTTTTGCTGATGTTGCTAATAGATTTTACCACTGAGGAGAACGTGAACGATGCAGATACAGGTGTGGGCCTTTATGATTGCCGGCGCGGTTGGACTCTTGATCGGTCCCTGGCTGATCCCCTACCTTCGCCGGTTGAAGTTTGGCCAGAGCATTCGTGAGGAAGGACCGAAAGGACATCAACGCAAGGCGGGGACGCCGACGATGGGGGGGATCCTCTTCCTGATCGCCGTTCCTGCAGCCGTCCTTGCGACGATCGGTTTCACACCTGTGTCAGGAGTCCTGTTGCTGGGGCTGATCGGTTTCGGACTCATCGGTTTTATCGATGACTACATTAAAGTGGTGAAAAAACGCAACCTTGGTTTGCGGGCTTGGCAGAAGTTCACCGGCCAGCTCATCCTGTCCTTGATCTTGATTTACAGCGTCGTCCATGGCGTTGACCGGGGAACGTCCCTGTACATACCGGGACTCGACACATGGTGGGATGCCGGAGTGCTCTACTACCTGCTCGCCCTGCTCTTGATTGTCGGGACGACGAATGCCGTCAACCTGGCTGACGGTCTTGATGGCCTCGCTGCCGGCATGACCTTCTGGGTGGCTCTCGCCTTCACCGTCATCGCCTCGGCGGGGACCTCCAGCGCTACAGCCGTTTTTTCCGCCGCTTTGGCCGGAGGTTGTATCGGATTTTTGTTCTTCAACCACCATCCCGCCCGTATGTTTATGGGTGACACCGGTTCCCTGGCCTTGGGCGGCGCTGTCGCCACACTGGCCTTGCTGACCCGGACAGAATTGATCCTGCCCATCCTCGGCGCTGTCTTTGTCGCCGAAACGCTCTCCGTCATCCTGCAAGTAGCCTCCTTCAAGCTGACGGGAAAACGCATCTTCCGGATGAGTCCCCTGCACCATCACTTCGAATTGGGTGGCTGGCACGAAACCACCGTCGTCTACACCTTCTGGGCCGCCTCCCTCCTCTCCGCCTTCCTCGGCATTTTGCTCGCCCTGCCTATTCGTTTTTAAAAACCTACATACTATGACATACAGTGATACTCCGAACAGTAAAAAGCTAACTGCTCAAGGTTCTGTATTTCATAGTTTGGTTTATCTATAACGAACTATAAAAGGCACTCTACGTAATGCAACGAATTACCGCAAATGTTTGGTAGGGGTTGTTTGCTCTGTGAGCGGTTTGAGCGGAGCGGAAGCAAGCGTATCCCTAAGCACAATATCTCATAGGGGGTATAGGCTCTGTGAGCGATTTGAGCGGAGCGGCGAAAAGTGAGCGCAGCCTGCGGAGCGTTAAAGGGCGCCATGACAAAACAGAACAGCCCAAGAGTTTTGGCGCCTTAGCGAAGCAGGCAAGCGAACTGCCGCGAAGCTCTTAGCGAACAGACCTATACCCCCGACAACGAAAGGATTGACACCCTTGACCAACCGCTGGCAAGACGGACACAAGATACTGGTCGTCGGCGCCGGGAAAAGCGGTATCGCCGCTGCCCGCACGCTGGCCCGCCTGGGTGCCTCCGTCACCCTTTGCGATACGAAAAGTCTTGACGAACTGCCATGCCGGAGAGAACTGGAGGAAGCCGGCGTCACCCTCTACGGCGGCGGCTATCCTCCTCTTCAGGCTGGCGGCTTCCGTGAAGTCGTCATGAGTCCCGGCGTCCCCCTGACTGTAGCGCCGGCGCGGGAAGCGCAGGAAAAGGGCATCCCCGTCACAGGGGAACTGGAGATCGCCTACCTCTTATCTCCAGCGCCTTTTATCGCCATCACGGGCACCAACGGCAAGACGACGACAACATCGCTGGTGGGGGCCATCCT
Source organism: Heliomicrobium sulfidophilum (assembly GCF_057715735.1). NCBI lineage: Bacteria > Bacillati > Bacillota > Clostridia > Eubacteriales > Heliobacteriaceae > Heliomicrobium > Heliomicrobium sulfidophilum. Next base: position 75,414 of record NZ_JBVTZZ010000005.1, on the reverse strand, counting down.
CGATGAGGCAGGTTGGAACCCTTTCATCGGCGGGAACATCGGTCACCCGCTTGTAGAAGAGGCGCTCCACCTCACTGGCGACCGCTGGGTTGTCGCCGAAGTTTCCTCCTTCCAATTGGAAACGACGGATCAGTTTCATCCCCGCGCTTCCATGATCCTGAATATCACGCCTGATCACCTGGATCGTCATGGCTCGATGGAAAACTACCGTGCCATCAAAGCGCGCATTTTCCGAAACCAGGGGGGAGATCAAGGGAAGGGCGACATTACTGTCCTCAACCATGACGATCCGCTGGTCCGGACATTGGCTGCCGAATGCAGGGGCCAAGTTCTTTATTTTAGCCGGCGCCAAAAGGTTGAACTAGGCGCTTATGTTGATGCGGGCATGATCCGTTTCAGCGGACCCCAGGGCGACTTCCCTATTGTCACTGTCGACCATTTGCAGATCAAAGGCGCCCACAACGTGGAAAATGCCCTGGCTGCTTGCGCAGTCACGATGGGTCTCGGCATTGAGCCCTCTGTGGTGGCGCGGGCGATGGCCCGTTTCCAGCCGGTGGAACACCGAATGGAACCGGCTGGAACTGTGGCCGGCGTGGAGTATGTGAATGACTCGAAAGGCACTAATCCGGATGCTTCCATTAAGGCCATCGAATCCTATGACAAGCCGGTGATCCTTATCGCTGGGGGCAAGAACAAGGGCAGCGATTTTGGCGAACTAGCGGAGATCGTCAAGCAACGGGTAAAGGCGGTCGTCCTCGTCGGTCAGGCGGCGCCGATCCTCGAGACTGCCCTCGCGCAGGCCGGCGTCGAACGGATAAAACGTGTAGACAACTTTGCAGACACCGTGCCAGAAGCTGCGCAGATGGCTGAACCAGGCGATGTGGTCCTCTTAAGTCCGGCTTGTGCCAGCCTGGATATGTTCCCTAACTATGAGGTTCGGGGACAGGTGTTCAAGGACCTTGTTAAACAACTGGCACAAGGTTAGGAGCGCAAAAGGGCGATCCACCCCGCTAACCAAACACAACAGGTGAAAGCGAAGCGGGCTGGCAGACAACTTGGCAGGCCAATGAGGGGAGGAGAAAGCATGCGTCTAAAACCGAGGGCTCCTGATTTCACCATCTTTTTGGCTGTCATACTCCTGCTCACATTCGGCATGGTGATGGTGTTGAGCGCCAGTTCTGTCCGTGCCGCCTACGCCAATAACAATCCCTTTTACTTTTTCCAGCGGCAGGTCCTCTGGGCGCTCGCCGGGATTGCTGTCATGTTCGTGGTGGCCCGCATCGATTACCGGCGGTTGGCTCGCTACAGCAAACCTTTTCTCTATGTGAGCATCTTCTTTCTTGTCGCCCTGTTCATTCCCGGCGTAGGGAAAAACATCATGGGGGCGACCCGTTGGCTGAACCTCGGACCAGCCTCCTTTCAGCCTTCCGAACTGGTCAAGCTGGCGATAGTGATCTACATGGCCCATAACCTGTCTCAGGACCTGCATAAGTTGGAAGACTTAAAAAAGGGCTTGGCCCCCTACCTGCTCCTGATGGGGATCATTGCGGGGTTGATCATTTTACAGCCTGATTTGGGCACTGTTATTGCGATTTGCGGCACCATGTATGTCATGCTCTACGCCGGCGGCGCCAAGATGCAGCATATGGTCGGCTTGGGGGTCATCGGCGTCATCGGCGTGTTGGCCGCCGCAATCTTGGAACCCTACCGGATGCGCCGGATCACGGGGTTTATCGACCCCTGGGCTGATCCGCTCAACACAGGCTTTCACACCCTCCAATCCCTCTTCGCCCTCGGATCGGGCGGCCTTTTCGGCGCTGGCATGGGCCAGAGCAAGCAAAAGTATTTCTACCTGCCGGAACAACATACGGACTTCATTTTCGCCATCCTGGGCGAAGAACTGGGGTGGATCGGCGCCGTCTGCGTCATCCTGCTCTTCTTTCTCCTCATCTGGCGAGGGATCCGCGTCGCCGTCTCCTGTCCCGACGCTTTCGGCAGCCTGTTGGCGCTTGGCCTGACCGTGCAGGTGGGGCTGCAAGCCATCATCAATATGGGTGTCGTCAGCGGGCTTCTGCCGGTAACGGGGATCACACTTCCCTTCATCTCCTACGGGGGCTCGTCTCTCGTCTTTACCTTGACCAGCATCGGTCTTCTGCTTAGCGTATCACGCTTTAGTCGATAGCGGCGGTGACAAAATGAAACATCAGGTTATACACCGAAAAAAGAGAGTCTTTGTCGTCACCGGAGGCGGGACAGGGGGGCATATCTACCCTGCCTTGGCCATCGCGCGGGGCCTGATCGAACAGTTTCCCGGCTCGACCGTCCATTATGTGGGAGGAAAACGGGGGTTGGAGAATGCCATCGTCCCCCGTGAGGGCCTTCCCCTGACGACGGTTCACTGCCGCGGCTTGGAACGCAAACTGACTTGGGAAAATCTTGCCGCCCTGGGCGATACAGCGAGAGGGATCGTCGAGTCCTTACGGTTTCTCCGGCGTGTCCGAGCCGACGCTGTTATCGGGACAGGCGGCTTTGTGGCATTTCCCGTCGTGTTGGCGGCTACCCTGGCCGGAATCCCAGCGCTGATCCACGAACAAAACGCCTATCCCGGTGTGACCAACCGCCTCCTGGCGCCGCGGTCAGCATCGGTGATGCTGACCTTTCCCGAGGCGAAGCGACGGCTAAAGGCGAGACATACCGTCGTCACCGGACTGCCGATCCGTCCGGCTATCTTGACGGCAAAGCGAGAAGAAGGGCGCCGCTATTTCGGGTTGACCGAGGGAGCGCCCCTTCTGCTGGCTGTCGGCGGGAGCCGGGGCGCCAAACGGTTGAATGAGGCCATGGTCTCCCTGGCCCAACGGTGGGCTGGCGATTCTCGGTTGCAGATCATTCACGTCACCGGAGAGGTCAACTACGAAGAGACAGTGGCTCAACTCCAGGCGGCTGGAATAAACTTGGATAAATGTGGTAACATTAAGGTAATGCCATACCTGGATCGCATGGACTATGGCTTGGCTGCCTGTGACCTCTGCGTCGGCCGCGCCGGCGCTGCATTCATCTCGGAGGTGACTGCGCGAGGTCTGCCGTCGATCCTTGTGCCTTATCCCTATGCGGCGGAAAACCACCAGGAGGCCAACGCCCGCAGCCTGGAGACAGTGGGAGCGGCTCGGGTGATCCTGGATCACGAACTCGACGGTCGGCGTCTCAATGACACGATTCAGGAGTTGCTGGAAGAACCAGAGCGGATCGCTTCCATGGCTAAGGCGGCAAAAAACGCCGGCAGGCCCGAAGCGTTGGCGATGATCCTTGACGAAATCTCACGGGTAGTCACGTCCCGGAAGTAACCGGGACTTCTTTTTCCCTTGTGTATGAGACAAGCTCAGGAGCACGAGCAGGCTGGTTGCCATACTATGAAGCAGTCCCAGCCTGGCGGAAACACGGCAGTGATCAAGGTACAGTATTATCCCGGAAAGGAGCTGACAGATTGGTGTTGGCAGAGGGAACATGGTTGCATTTCATCGGTATCGGCGGAACGGGCATGAGCGGTCTGGCCAGGGTGATGCTTCAACAAGGGTTCAAAGTGAGCGGCTCCGATCTGGCCGATACAGCCGTCACCCAGCGGCTCATCAGCCAGGGCGCCGTTGTTTTTCAGGGCCATCAGGAGGAACACCTGCAACGAGGAGTCGAAGTGGTCGTCGTTTCAACGGCAGTCAAAGCAGATAACCCGGAACTGCGTCTGGCGAGGGAGCGAAATCTCACGATCTGGCACAGGGCCGATCTGCTGGCGTGGTTGATGGAACAGAAAAAGGGGATCGCCGTCGCTGGCGCCCATGGTAAAACGACAACGAGCGCCATGATTGGACTGATGTTGGAACAGTGTGGTCTTGACCCGGCCATCATCGTCGGCGGAGAGATCCGGGAGATCGAGGGCAACGCCAAATGGGGGCAAGGCGATTTCATGGCCGCCGAGGCGGACGAAAGCGACAGTTCCTTCCTTAAACTCTCCCCTTGGATGGCGGTGCTCACCAACATCGAGGCGGACCACCTGGATCACTACGAATCTTTTGACGCCATCTTGGAAGCTTTTTACCAGTTTACAGAGCGAGTGTCCAAAGACGGCACCCTGCTGCTCTGCGCCGACGATCCCCATCTGAAAGAAATGGCGCAAAGAGTGACCAGCCCGAAGGTGGTCACGTATGGTATCACAGGCAACGCCGATTATCGTGCGATCGATCTGATCTGCGCACCCGAGGGATCGCAGGCGGAAATCTTCCGCGGTGAACAGCGGTTGGGCCGGCTTTTGCTTTCCGTTCCCGGGGAACACAACATCAGCAACGCCCTGGCGGCGGTGGCCTGCGCCGATCTGATCGGGGTTCCTTTTGAAGAAGCCGCTGCCGCATTGTCCCAATTCCGGGGTGTGGGACGGCGGTTTCAACGGGTAGGGGAAGCGCGAGGCGTGTGTATTGTCGACGATTATGCCCACCATCCGACAGAGGTGAAGGCTACCCTGGCGGCGGCTCGGCAGACACAGCCTGACCGGCTTGTGGCCGTTTTCCAGCCCCACCGCTATACGCGCACCCGCGACCTCTACCAACAGTTCGGCGAGGCTTTTGACGCGGCTGATGTCGTCCTCTTCGACGAGATCTATCCGGCTGGCGAAGCGCCCATCCCGGGCGTCTCGGCCGGAATGATTATGGATGTCTATGAAAACCGCAGTGGCCGCAAGGCTCTTTACGCGGCAAACGGGGAGGAACTCCTGCGCCGCTTGCTGGAAGTCGTTAAGCCGGGCGATCTCGTCCTGACCATGGGAGCTGGTAACATCTGGATGGCGGGACGCCGACTCCTGGACGCCCTGGCAACGGGAGAGACGGAGCAGGGGTAGAGAAGGGTTTTTAGGAGGGGACGATGGGGAGCGCACTGAGCAATTTGCCTGACATCGATCAGATCACCAGAGACTTTCGCGGTCACTGGAAGCTGAAGGAACCCATGTCCCGCCATACGACCTGGAAGATCGGCGGACCGGCCGACCTTTTTGCCATTCCCGCCGATGAAGCTGATCTGGCCGGGTTGGTCCGCTGTTGCCGTGATTTCAAAATTCCTTGGATGGTCGTGGGGGTGGGCTCGAATCTGCTCGTCACCGACAGCGGGATCCGGGGAGTTGTTATTCACCTGGGTCATGCCTTTTCCGACAGGCGCATCGATGATGACCGGTTGACGGCAGGCGCCGGTTGCGGGCTGCCCGGTTTGGCCCGCTTTGCCGCCCAGGCGGGTTTGCAGGGCTTGGAGTTTGCCTGCGGCATCCCGGCGTCCCTTGGCGGTGCCATCGTCATGAACGCCGGCGCCTATAACGGATCGATGCAGGATGTGGTGCGCTGGGTCGATGTGATGGGCGAGGACGGCTCGATTCGCCGGTATCAACGGGATGAAATGGACTTCGCCTACCGCCATTCGCGACTGCAAGGGCAGAAATCCATCGTGCTCCGCGCGGGTATGGAACTCCAACAGGGAGTCCGGGAAGCGATAGAGCGATGGATGGAGGAAAAAATGGCCCGGCGGAGGGAGAGTCAGCCGCTCGATTTGCCCAATGCCGGCAGCGTTTTTCTCAATCCGCCCGGCCGTTTTTCAGCAGGTCGTCTGATTGAAGAGGCTGGCATGAAAGGCTTTGCCATCGGCGGGGCTCAGGTATCAAAGCGGCACGCCAATTTCATTGTCAATCGAGGGGGAGCGACGGCAGCCGATGTGTTAGCCCTGATCGATGCCGTTCGCGAAAAAGTATTCGCAACCTGCGGCATTGAACTGAAATCAGAAGTTCGTGTCATTGGAGATGCAGGGGGGCAGGTTGATGGCTGGGGAGCCGAGGATTCGCATTAAAGGAGGTAAGCCGCTTTTCGGAGAGGTGGCGGTCAGCGGGGCAAAAAACGCTGTGCTGCCCATCCTAGCGGCTTCATTGATGTCAACGGGACAATGCCGGATCAAGGACGTGCCCCGGTTGACAGACGTACAGATGATGATTGAGGTGCTGAGTGCGCTCGGCGCTCAGGTGGCATGGGAAGGGGACTGTCTGATTGTCGACGCCTCGGCGGTCGCTATCCGCGAGGTGTCTGCCGACCTGATGCGGCGCATGCGGGCCTCCAACCTGGTCTTGGGCCCGTTGTTGAGCCGGTTTCAAAGGGTGCGCCTTTTCCATCCCGGCGGCTGTTCCATCGGCAGCCGCCCCATGGATCTGCACCTGAAAGGGATGCAGAAGATGGGCGCCTGCTACCAGGAACGGCACGGCTATTTTGAGGTGGAAACGAAAGGGTTGCAGGGGACGGAGATTCACCTTGACTTCCCCAGCGTCGGCGCTACAGAGAACCTGATGATGGCCGCTGCGCTGGCGGAAGGGACGACGATCATCCGCAACGCCGCCAAAGAACCGGAGATCGTGGACCTGCAGAACTTCCTCAACGCTATGGGCGCCAAGGTTCGCGGCGCCGGTTTGGATATCATCCGCATCGATGGGGTGGAGCGTCTTGGCGGATGCGCCCACCAACTCATCCCTGACCGCATCGAGGCGGGAACCTTCATGGTGGCCGCTGCCATCACCGGCGGCGATGTGACACTGAACAACGTCATCCCCGAGCATCTGGAGCCGGTGACGGCGAAGCTGAGGGAAACAGGCACCCAGGTGATCGAGGAGGATGAGCGGATTCGTGTCATCGCGCCCCGCCGCTGCCAGGCGGTGGACATCAAGACGCTGCCCTATCCCGGTTTTCCCACCGACATGCAGGCTCAGATGATGGCTTTAATGGCGGTCAGCGAGGGAACATCGGTGATCTCGGAAACCATTTTCGAAAACCGCTTCAAGCATGTGGACGAATTACGGCGCATGGGGGCGAACATCCGTCTCGAGGGACGCGTGGGCATCGTCAAGGGCGTGCCCGGTCTGAGCGGCGCTGTCGTGGAGTGCACCGATCTGCGAGCAGGGGCTGCCTTGATCCTAGCCGGCCTTGCTGCCGAAAACGGAACGACTGTGGAGCAGATTTTTCACGTCGACCGTGGGTATGATCGGTTGGTGGAGAAACTCTCCTGCCTGGGCGCAAGGATCACGCGGGAAATGGGCTGATGGAGGCCCCGGTTTTCGCCGGGGCTTTCGTTTTTTTATGATATAGGCCTTTGGACCTTGGACAGATGAAACGATTTTTGTTATAATATTCTTATGGTAGTTTTTCCCACGAAGGGGGCTGACGAATGCACCGGCAACAGGCCAGCGTCCTTGGATTCTTCTTTACTTCTCTCTTATTGCTGGCCGCCTATTACTTCCTGCACTCCCCCTATTTCGGTGTGTCTCAGGTGACAGTGACAGGCATCCGCCTGATCAAGGAAGAAGAGATCTTGCGGCTTTCGGGAATTCAGCCGGGAGAAAATCTCTTGCGCCTTGACCGGGATCTCATCCGGGAGCAGTTGCTTTTCCACCCACAGGTAGAGGAAGTGACCGTCCAACGGGACCTGCCTTCTACGGTTCGGATCGAGATCAAGGAGCGAAAACCTGTCGCTGTGATCGGGCAGGCGGGAAGCTTCGCCTTGCTCGATCGGCAGGGGATCCTGTTGCGCAAGATCGACAGCCTCTACGGAGTTCCTCTGCCTGTGATCACCGGCGTCCAGGCGCCTTTGAATGTAGGTCCGGGACAAGTGGTCAATGCCGAGGGCCTTCCAGCAGGCTTAAAATTATGCCAAGAGATGGCGCCTACCCTGTTGGCGCGCATCGGCGAGATCCATGTGGTCAACAGCAGCCGTCTTGTCTTATATACGACAGACAGCATCGAGGTTCGTTTCGGTTCGCCGGAGGAGATTGCTGCCAAGAGCCAGGTCCTGTTGGACATTCTGGACCAGTGGCTGAAGAATGGCAGTGTCCCTAAGCTCAACTACATTGACATCACATCAGCCAAGTCGCCTGTTGTCAAACCGAAAGAGGAGACGAAAAACCCTTCGGCAGCCGCCCATCCAGCAACCCGGTTGGCCGGAAAGACAGGGAACACTGGCAAGACGCACTGATCTGTCGGACGATGAAAAAATGTTACGAACTTATTGAAACGAATAAAAAAAGCATGGCAAAAAAGAGGGAATTCAGGGTTTTTAGCGAAGATCTAGCGTCGATATGATAAGATAACATTATGTTTCGCTTTACATAATGATTGATTCGCTTTTTTGTTACCGTACCCAAATATTTCATTTCAGCCTGTTTGAAGGAGGAACTCCCTGTGTTCGAACTGGATGTGGACTTGAACCCGCTTGCGGTGATTCGGGTCGTCGGTGTAGGCGGAGGCGGTAACAACGCCGTAAATCGCATGATTTCCCATGGGGTACGGGGCGTACAGTTTGTGTCTGTCAATACGGATGCTCAAGCCCTGCATCTTTCCCGGGCCGAAACGAAGATGCAGATCGGTTTGAAATTAACGAAGGGGCTTGGCGCCGGCGCAAACCCCGATATCGGCAAAAAGGCGGCTGAGGAAAGCCGGGAGGAACTGCTCAACGCATTGAAGGGCGCCGACATGGTCTTCGTCACCGCCGGCATGGGCGGCGGCACAGGAACTGGCGCAGCGCCGGTAGTGGCCGAGGTGGCCCGTGAACTGGGCGCCCTCACCGTCGGTGTTGTCACCCGTCCCTTTACCTTTGAAGGCCGTAAACGGGCGATGCAGGCGGAACGGGGCATTTCCGAACTCCGCGCCGCTGTAGACACCCTCATCGTCATCCCCAACGATCGTTTGTTGCAGGTCGTGGACAAGCATACACCGATGAATGAGGCCTTCCGTCTGGCAGATGACATCCTTCGTCAGGGCGTCCAGGGGATCTCAGACCTGATTGCCGTTCCCGGTCTGATCAATCTGGATTTTGCTGACGTGAAGACGATCATGTCGGACACCGGCTCCGCTTTGATGGGTGTAGGCTATGCCTCAGGGGAACACCGCGCCATCGACGCCGTCAAGAAGGCCATATCGAGTCCTCTCCTGGAGACCTCCATTGAGGGCGCTAAGGGCGTCCTGATGAACATCACCGGCGGCATCAACCTTGGCATGCTCGAAGTCAACGAAGCAGCGGAGATCGTCACCGAAGTGGCTGATCCGGAGGCCAATATCATCTTCGGCGCTGTCATTGATGAATCGATGGAAGATGAGGTGCGGGTCACCGTCATCGCTACTGGCTTTGACCACCGTCATGCTCAACCGGCGCCGAAGGAGTCCCGAGCGATTGGGCCAGTGAAGGAGAAATACTCCCAACCTGTGGTGAACCAGCCGACCATGGAAGTGAAGCCGGTCCCCCTCGGCGATGATGTTGATATCCCCGTCTTCTTGCGCAAATACCGCGGATAAATAACCGTCAGGCAAATAACAAGAAGGAATAGGGAAGGAAGAACCAAGGAAAACCCCGCAGTGGACGCTGCGGGGTTTATTTTTTGTCATCGGCCTCACTTAACGCAAGAAGTGACATTTTTGTAAAAAGAATTCGTTATAATTGATTTGTGGTTTTCCGAAACGGTGGTGGAAGTGGCAATGGGTGAACGGATGATCATCTACTGGGACGTTCTCTGGCTAATCAATTTTTTCATGGACGCCATTCTCCTGTCCATCAGCGGGACCGTCCTGCGATTGCCGATTCGACCCTTCCGGTTGGCCGGCGCCGCCGCCTTTGGCGCTGCCCTTTCCCTCGGTTTTTTATGGTTTTCCGCCGGGCCTTTCGTGGCCTGGATTGCGAAAAGTGTACTGGGCTTTTTGATGGTCCGGATGGCTTTTCCGCTCAGGGAATGGTGGCAGACGTTTCAGGCCTGGTTGATCTTTTATTTAGGCGCCTGGCTGGCAGGCGGCATCATCTATTCAATCGCGCCACCCGGTGAACCGACTGGAGCCATCTGGTTCTGGACGCTGCTTTTGCTGGCCGGGGGACTGACAGCACTGGCGCTCTCCCTTTGGCGACAAGCCCGGCAACAGGGCGCCTGGCAGGTGGAACTGATCGTATCACTGCCAGGAGGGCTTGCCCGGATACCGGCCCTCGTCGATAGCGGCAACCGGCTCGTCGACCCCCTCTCCCGATCGCCCGTGATCGTCGTTGAGGAGGAGAGTGTGGCTGGCCTTTTACCTGATGGATGGCGGGAGGGAACTGACTCTGGCCTTTCCCTGCGTTATATCCCCTTTGTGTCGGTCGGCAAAGCCGACGGGATGTTGCTGGGCATCCGTCCACTTGCTGTGGAGGCACGAAGGAAAGATGGCAGAAGCATCGCTTGTTCGGGGGCGATCATCGGTTTGACCTGCCAGCGCTTGGATCCGGCAGGTCGGTACCAGGCGCTCCTTCCGGCGGCTTGGGATTGGTAAACAAGGGAGGGAATAGGATTGTGAGAGAATCTGCGGCCACTAATTTTTCTGTGAAGTCGGTACGGCTTTTTTTTGAGGCAGAACTGAAAAAACTGCTGGAGCGGCTCAATCTGGTCCAGGAGGTGCATTACATCGGATCGAGCGAGACCTTGCCGCCGCCGCTGTCCAATGACGAGGAGTATCGCCTCCTGGAGCAACTGGAACAGGGCGATTTTACGGTCAAGTCGATCCTTATTGAGCGGAACCTGCGCCTGGTGGTGTACATCGCCCGCAAGTTTGAAAACACCGGTGTGGGGATTGAGGATCTCGTCTCGATCGGCACCATCGGTCTGATCAAGGCGGTCAACACCTTCGATCCCTTGAAAAAGATTAAGCTGGCCACCTATGCCTCTCGCTGCATAGAAAATGAAATCCTCATGTACCTGCGCCGCAACAACAAGACCCGCTCTGAGGTTTCTTTTGATGAGCCGTTGAACATCGACTGGGACGGCAATGAGCTGCTCCTGTCCGATGTGCTCGGAACGGAAAACGACATTATCTACAAGTCAATTGAGGAAGAGGTGGACCGCAAGCTGTTGCAGGCGGCCATGAGCAAACTGACGTCGCGGGAGCGGCGCATCGTGGAACTGCGCTTCGGTCTGCGGGACAGCAGGGAGAAGACACAAAAGGAGGTCGCCGACCTGCTGGGCATCTCTCAGTCTTACATATCGCGTCTGGAAAAGCGGATCATCAAGCGCTTGCGTAAAGAGATGAATCGGATGGAGTAGTGAGAGAAAAGAGTTTCCGAACAGGGCGGACGGTATAACCGGATAGGGCAGGGCAATACTAGAGAAGAAATATGCCGCCGTCGGGAGGGTTGCCCATGATGGTCAACAAGGTGGAAATCTGCGGCGTAAACACCTCCAAGTTGCCAGTGCTCACCAACGCCGAGATGCGAACCTTGTTTCAGGCCATGCAATCCGGTGAGACGTCTGCCCGGGAAAAACTGATCAGTGGCAATTTACGTCTCGTGCTAAGTGTCATCCAGCGTTTCACCAACCGTGGGGAATACGTGGATGACCTTTTTCAAGTGGGCTGTATCGGTTTGATGAAGGCGATTGACAACTTCGATCTGGGCCAAAACGTCAAATTCTCCACTTATGCTGTACCGATGATCATCGGTGAAATCCGCCGTTACCTCCGTGACAACAACCCCATCCGGGTCAGCCGCTCTTTGCGGGACATCGCTTACAAGGCTTTGCAGGTACGGGACCAACTGGTCAACAATCTCTCCCGGGAGCCGACAGTCACAGAGATCGCCGACGCCCTCGGGTTTCCGCGAGAAGAGGTCGTCTTTGCCCTTGATGCGATTCAGGAGCCCATCTCCCTTTTTGAACCAATCTACCATGATGGCGGAGACCCGATCTTTGTTATGGATCAGATCGGCGATGAGAAGAATCAAGACGCCCAGTGGCTTGAGGGGATCGCCATCCGCGAGGCTTTGCGGCGACTCAATGACAGAGAAAAGCTGATCCTCACCTTGCGCTTTTTCGAGGGCAAGACCCAGATGGAGGTGGCCGACGAAATCGGCATCTCCCAAGCCCAGGTGTCGCGCTTGGAAAAAGCGGCCCTGACGCACATGCGCAAGCACGTTTGAAATATTCCTGGCGATAGGTGGAAAAAAGTCACAGAAGGGCCGCCTCCCTCATACTATGTATCACGAAAAGGGAGGTGGCAGACTGTGATCAAAATCTCGGACCTGCGCCTGCGGGATATCGTCAATATTCATGACGGGCGCCGGCTGGGAGTGATCAAGGATATCGACATCGATCCCGAAATGGGGACGGTCAAGGCGATCGTGCTCCCGTCCCAGGGGCGCTTCATGAGCTTCTTCGGGCGCGGCGACGACATGGTTGTTCCCTGGGACAGGATCAAGAAGATCGGTGTCGATGTGATCCTTGTCGATGTCAGCCAGTTTGGGGATGGGCATTCGGAGTATGTCTAGCGGCTAGCTCATTCGACAGTGTTACAGTCTCATCATAGGCGGGAGGCCGGAGCCGGAGGAGGTTCCGGCTTTTCGCTTTTTCTACGCTCCTTTGCACCTGATTGAACTCATGTTTTGCGCGCATATTGTGGTAAATGGGGGTGTATTGGCGCCGGTCGCTAAGGGCTGCGCGGACTGTTCACTCGGTCGCTGCGCAGGCGCGGATCATTATATAAAACCTCAAGATCCTCTATGGCGAAGGGCATTCGGAGCCCTTTTGCGTTTTTTATCGATTTAACTCCTTTGCCTTTTGCCGACTTTGGCGCTACAATAGGGCTCGCTGTCGAAGCAGGGGGAATTAGGAAACAACGCTCAAGCGCTGCTTTCGAAAGAAAAGACCTAAGGAATTATCTTGTCGAAAATAGGACCGATGCCCCAAAAATCTGGAAAAATATACCTTGACCATACATATCTAGGGGTTCTATAATAAAAATGCTCCTAGATCTAGTGTCGGACGGGAGGGTGGATCATGCGGTGTTGCTACTGTGGCCATGGCGAATCAAAGGTTTTGGAGACGCGCAGCGCCGAGGAAGGCCGGGTGATTCGCCGTCGCCGGGAATGCATGGAGTGCAACCGGCGCTTCACCACCCTGGAACGGATCGAGGAGACGCCGCTGATCGTGCGCAAAAAGGGCGGTTCCCTTGAAGCCTTTGATCGCAACAAACTCTTGTCGGGGCTGTTGAAAGCTTGTGAGAAGCGACCCATCCCCCTCGATACGCTGGAAGAACTGGTCACCACGGTGGAACGGGACCTGCGCAGCCACTACGACAGGGAGGTTCCCAGCCGGGAGATCGGGGAAATGCTGATGGCACGCCTGCGCAACATCGATGAGGTGGCCTATGTGCGTTTTGCCTCCGTTTACCGCCAGTTCACCGATGTAGGCCGGTTCCTGGAGGAACTGGAAGGGCTGTTGAAGCGAAAGACCTGATGGGCAGACATAAGGGACAGTCGCCGTCTCTTTTAATACTAATAACACTGTGTCAATAGGATTAAATCGGCGATTTCGATCTTACAAAGTTATGTTTCATGTGAGCTGTTGAGGAGGAATCGGAGTTGTTCAGCCAGATTCGCAAGCGTGACGGCCGTATCGTAGAGTTTCATGAATCGAAGATCACCGACGCCATTTTCCGCGCCGCCAAGGCCGTAGGCGGGGAAGACAAGCAGATGGCCATGGAGTTGACCCTTGCCGTGCTGAAGGCGCTCAAGGGACGCTACAACGGCAATGTCTTCTCTGTGGAAGATGTCCAGGACATGGTGGAGAAGGTGCTCATCGAGAGCGGCCATGCCCGGACAGCGAAAGCGTACATAATTTACCGCAGTTCGCGAACCCGCATTCGCGATGCCAAGTCTGACCTGATGGACGCTGTTCAGGAGATCCTCAAGGAGACCAACCGGGAAAACGCCAACGTTTCCAACAGCCCCTCAGCCAAGGTTCTCCAGATCTCCGAGATGGCCTCGGTCAACTACTACCTGAACCGGGTCATTCCCGAAGATGAAGCGTTGGCCCACCGCGAGGGCGATATCTATATCCACGACCTGGCCTGGTACGGAAAGACGCTGACCTGCCTGCAGATCCCCCTGGGCCGGTTGCTTTCCGAGGGCTTTGACAACGGCCACGGCCACATCCGCTCCCCCAAGAGCATCAAAACGGCGGCGGCGCTGGCGGCCATCATCCTTCAGTCAAACCAGAACGATATGCACGGCGGCCAGTCCTTCGCCTATTTTGACCGCGACATGGCGCCCTATGTCCAGGCCGAGTACGCTCGCCAGGAAAAAGACCTGCGCGCCGCCCTGTCGACGTTGGGGATGGAAGTGGACGAGGAGAAGCTGCAAGCGCTGGTCATGGAGCGCGTCGAGAACGAGACCTACCAGGCCATGGAAGGCTTCATCTACAACCTGAACACGATGCATTCTCTAAAAGCAGATGAGCGGATCTGGGTGTACGATCAGGTGGATAAGCAGTTCTTAACCGTCAGCATGGCTGATTTTCACAGCCTTTTTCAGCCGGGACGCTATATGGCCTTAAGTCTCAATTATCAAACAGGCCGGACCGAAATGAAAGAAATCACCGATTCCTGGCAGCATCCTAATGTCCATTCCTTGCTGGAAGTGGCGTTGGAAAGCGGTCAAAAGGTCTGCGTGACCGATAACCATTCCATGATGGCGTTGGACAAGGAAGGACGGGTGACGACTGCTCCCCCCCGCTGGCTGCAAGCCGGGCTGACACCGGCCCGCTGGCAGGTGACGCCGCAGGAGCACTGCTACGATCTCACAGCCTACCCTGTTTCTCGCAAGTATGCATTGCGTAACGTCTCTCTAGACGAGAACCTGGCATGGTTGATGGGGCTCTATGTGGCCGAAGGCTCGGCAGACGGTTCGACGGTTCATCTAGCCCTTTTTGATCGGGAATTGGAGCAGAAAGTCCAACGCGTCCTGACAGACATTTTTCCGCAGTTTTCAGTCCGCCTGCGAAGCGATGAGCAAGGCCGCCCCCGCGATTTGGCCTGCAGGGTCGGAAAGACGTTCGCCTCCTTTTTGGCCGACAAGTGCGGTCGAGGCGCGGAAAAGAAAAAAGTGCCAGCGGAGATTTTCTTCGCCCCGCCGTCCGTGGTCCAGGCTTTTCTGGATGGCTATTTGAGCGGAGACGGGACGGTTGGCCAGAACAGAATCGCTTGCAGCACCGTATCGCGGGAGCTTCGCGATGGACTGAATTTGCTGCTTACTCGTTTGGGGCTGCCGGCCTCTTTGTCCCGGCAGCAGGAGGTTCACACGAACTTTGCTCACGCTCTCCCGCAGCACCGTCTAGCCGTTGGAGGTTATTATGCGACGGCTTTGACAATTTCGGGGAATAAAAGGTCTGACCTGACCGATCTGTATCATGTTCGCAACGAACAGACGCCCTACGATTATGAGTACCTGCGGCCTTTGATCGCTGAGGTCTACGGGATTCGATGCCGCAACGCCGAGCATTACAGAATCAAACCCTTGTACATTGAAGAATTGATTTTTGACTTACGCAACCGTTTGATGAACGACGAAGAAAGGCTGTTGCTGCAAAAACTGGCTGATCGGCAGTTTTGGCAGCAAGAGATCAGAGACCTTTTGCCGACGATTGCCAGCAGCGAGCGATACCACTTGCAGCGATTGCTGGAACAAGACAAACTCCCTCGGATGTGCAAGTATTTGCCGGTATATTTGCCCTACACTGACATGCTGGAGCGTTTCATGCTGCCCCTCGATTTGGGGATGGGCAGTGAAGGTGGGCGGATCAACAACGACTGCCGCAGCCCCAAATTGGTCATGTGCTGGGCGAGCCAGGTGTTGCAGAAAAATGCCCAGATGGAGCGGTTGCTGGATAGTTTGGAAATTGCGCACAACCTTCTGCCGATTAGCGTGAAAAAAATCACCCCGCTCCCTCACGAGCCGTACGTATATGACATATCTGTTGCCGACAACGAGAACTTTTTGACGGCTGAGGGCATATTTGTTCACAACTCCCGCGCCGGCGCCCAGGTGCCTTTTTCGTCGATTAACTTCGGGACCGACACGTCCTGGCAGGGCCGGATGATCACCCGCACCTTCCTGCAAGCCTACGAAAAGGGTCTCGGCAAGGGCGAAGCGCCCATCTTCCCCAACGTCTGTTTTAAGATCAAAAAAGGGATCAACTACGAGGTCGGCGACCCGAACTATGACCTCTTCCAACTCTCCATGCAGGTGGCCTGCAAACGCCTCTTCCCCAACTTCGCCTTCCAGGATTCCTCCTTTAACCGCTCTTACAATGAACAGGGCGAAGAAGTGGCCTATATGGGCTGCCGCACCCGCGTCATGGGCAACATCAACGGCCCCGAAGTGACCGACGGCCGCGGCAACCTCTCCTTCACCAGCGTCAACTTGCCCCGCCTGGGCTTGCGCGCCGCCGGGAGTGTGGACGCCTTCTGGCAACTTCTCGACGAGACGATCGACCTGGTCATCAAGCAGTTGCTCACTCGCTACGATGTGCAGAAAAACCTGCGCGTCAGGGACTTCCCCTTTCTCATGGGCCAGCGTTTGTACCTGGACAGCGAGAAATTGGGCTGGAACGACCGGATCGAGCCCGTGATCAAACACGGCACCCTCTCTATGGGCTTCATCGGCCTAGCCGAGTGTCTTGTCGCCTTGACCGGCAAGCACCACGGCGAATCGCCGGCCGCCCAGGACCTGGGCCTCAAGATCGTCCGCCATATGCGCCACCGGATGGACGAGGCCTCCCGCGAGCATGGGCTGAACTTCTCCCTGCTGGCCACGCCGGCGGAAGGCCTTTCTGGCAAGTTTACGAAAAAGGACCGGGACAAATTCGGCCTCATCGAGGGCGTCAATGACCGGGACTGGTACACCAATTCCTTCCACGTCCCCGTCGAATACAAGATCAACGCCTTCGAGAAGATCGCCATCGAAGGCCCTTACCACCAGTACACCAACGCCGGTCACATCTCCTATGTGGAACTCCCGTCGGCGCCGCAGCATAACCTGCAAGCCTTTGAGGCCCTCGTCAAGGCCATGTATGAGGCGGATATGGGCTACGCCGCCGTCAACTTCCCCGTCGATATCTGCAAGTCTTGTGGTCTGAACGGCGTCATCGACAAAGATACGTGCCCGAAGTGCGGCAGTGACCGCATCTCCCGGGTGCGCCGCATCACGGGTTATCTTTCCACATTGGACCACTTCAACGACGCCAAAAAGGCCGAGGAGTCGAACCGGCGGGTTCACTACTATCCGAAGTCCGATTGCTGCCATTGATGTTTGGCAATTTCCCAAATAAGCGAAAAAGAAACGCCGAGACGATGCGTCTCGGCGTTTCTTTGACCAGAGGTGATAGATTATTCCTTTGCGTCAGAGTGGAAAACTGGTCAACGGCAGGTAGGTGTTGCCGTCAAGGGGGATGAGCGCCTGGAGCGGCGGACGGCCTCCAGCCAGGCCGATGGCGTAGACGGTCAGGAAGCGGTTGGGCAGCAGTCGCACATTGGGTACCGTCAGGACGACCTGGGTCGACCCGGCAGGGCGCACCTGCAGGGTGTAGGTGCCAGGCGGCACAGGGATGTAGTCGGTCACCTGGCGGAAGGAGACGTTCCGGAACAGCACGGTGCCGTTGGGTAAGGTGATGTCGACAGCAGGGGCGTCAGGAGACAGGTGGCCGAAGCGGATGTAGACCGTGTCGGGCCGGCGGGGCAACCGCGGGTCGGCGATGGGCAGGAGGCTGAGGTTGGGGAGGACGCCGACGGCGGCAGCCGTAAAGATCGAGCGATCGGGAATGTCGACGACAGTGCGGATGACCGGCGTCGTCCGGGTTCCTGTGGGGAAGACATCGATCCGGTAGCGACCGGCCAGTACGGGGAAGTACTGGGTAAACCGGCTGTAGGGGAGCCTCCGGATGATCAGGACATCATTGGCATAAATGTCGACAGGCGGCGCGTTGGGCGCGGCGTGGAGCACCCGCAGGTAGGCCCGGCCGTCGACAGACGCCGAGAACCCGTCATGAGCGGATTGAAACGGATCATCATACACGTTTATGTCACCCTTTCCACCGATATGCGCGCATTCTACACTTTAGGCTTATGCCGCTGCGGTGGGGAGGGTGAATCACTTTACGCGCCGGCTAGTTACCGGCTACACGTGCCCGCTGTGTGTCGGCGGATCTCCGCTAAAAAGGCATCGCCATACCGCTCCAGCTTCGTCTCGCCGACGCCGCTGATGGCGCGCAGGGCCACCCGGTCAAGGGGAAGCCGCTGCGACATCTCGCGGAGGGTGCTGTCGGGAAAGACAATGTAGGGCGGCACGCCGTCGCGGTCAGCGATGGCTTTGCGCAGGCGGCGGAGGTGCTCGAAGATATCGCTGTCGGCCTCCAGCCGGCTGGCGCGCTTGCGCACTTTCAGAAAGACTTTGTCACGGCCTTTCAAGACCGGGACGGCCTTTTCCAAGAGGCGCACGACGGGGAAGGCCCCCTCGGTGACAAAGAGGTACCCTTCAGCAGTCAGAATGTTGATCATGTCTGTGATTTCTTTGATCGTGTATTCCTTCATAATGCCGTAGGTGGAGAGGCGCTCGCAGCCGCTTTGGGCCACTTTTTTGCTTTTTGAGCCTTTGAGGACTTCGGCGATTAGGTTCATGCCGAAGCGCTCCTGCATGCGGACGATGCAGGAGAAGATTTTTTGAGCTTCCGTGGTGATGTCGACCGGTTCGGCGTCATCGGCGCAGGTGCTGCAGTTGCCGCAGCGATCGGGCGCTTCTTCGCCAAAATAATGGAGGATATGGCTGCGCAGGCAACGCGGTGTGTGGCAGTAATCGATCATGGACTGGAGCTTGCGGTGTTCCATTGTCTTGCGTTCCGGCGTAGCCGGGTTTTGTTCGATGAGAAATTTTTGGGTGTTGATGTCGCGGGCGCTGAAGAGCAGGATGCATTCGGCCGGCTCGCCGTCTCGTCCGGCTCGCCCCGCCTCTTGGTAGTACGATTCCATGTTCTTCGGCATGTTGTAGTGGATGACAAAGCGCACGTTCGACTTGTCGATGCCCATGCCGAAGGCGTTGGTGGCGACCATGATCCGGGTGTCGTCGTAGAGGAAGGCTTCCTGTGCGCGCTCCCGTTCCTGATCGGCCAAGCCGGCGTGGTACTTGCCGGCGCGAAAGCCTTTGCGCAGGAGGTATTCTTGGAGATTGTCCGCTTCACGGCGTGTGGCTGTATAGACGATGCCGGCCCGTTCCCGGTTCGCTTCCAGGTAGTGGGTGAGGAAGTCCTTCTTGTTCTCGCCCCGAATGACGCGGAAGGACAGGTTCGGACGGTCAAAACCGGTGGCAAAGAGCTGGGGCTGTTGTAAACCTAAGTGACGGATGATATCTTCGGTTACCGCTTCGGTGG
This sequence comes from Heliomicrobium sulfidophilum, assembly GCF_057715735.1. NCBI lineage: Bacteria > Bacillati > Bacillota > Clostridia > Eubacteriales > Heliobacteriaceae > Heliomicrobium > Heliomicrobium sulfidophilum. The sequence goes on along the minus strand of NZ_JBVTZZ010000005.1, from coordinate 56,159 downwards.
CTGTGGCGGTAAAGGCGGCTACCCTGGGACGGCGGGGATAGTCGGAAACTAGGGAGGAAATGGTCAGGTAGCTGGGGCGGAAGTCGTGCCCCCACTGGGAAACGCAGTGGGCCTCATCGACGGCGATGAGTGAGACGGGTAGGCGTTGCAGCAGGTGGCGGAAATGAGGCGATTCCAACCGCTCCGGCGCCAGGTAGATCAGTTTAAACTCGCCCCGGTTCATCCGCTGGATGCGAAGGTCCGCTTCCTCACTGTCGAGAGAACTGTTGATGAAGGTGGCAGCGATGCCGAGGCTTTGCAGGTTGTCGACCTGGTCCTTCATCAGCGCGATCAGCGGCGAAATGACCACCGTCAGGCCAGGCAGGAGCAGCGCGGGGATCTGGTAGCAGATCGACTTGCCGCCGCCTGTCGGCATGATGCCTACCGTGTCGCGGCCGGTCAGCAGGCTTTCGATGATTTTTTCCTGGCCGGGCCGGAAGGCGGTATAGCCGAAGTGCCTGTTCAGCAGTGTCCGGGCCTGTTGCAGCATGTATGTCACTCCATATCGGTAATCGTCCCATGAAGGGAAAGTCGTCCTCTTTGATAAATCACAGCGGGAATGCTGTCCAATATTTCGACGTTGGATGCAAAGGCTCCTGCCTTCTGGAAATGAATAGGAGGCGAATGACTTGACGTTCCCTTCCCCCCATACTACACTAAAAGATATTTCCGAATCTAGGTCAAAAAGCGATGATGGAGATCCCTCCGTCTGCTTCGCAAAGGCCCGGGGTTTGGATGACAAAATGGAGTCGGTCAACATGCAGATTATCTTCGTCCGTCACGGGCAAACGGACGAAAACATCATACCGCTGGGCGCGCGTTTTACGATCAATACCTTTAACGCCATGATGGAAAGTTCTCCGTCGATGGTGCGGTTGAACGCGACGGGAATTCGTCAGGTTGAAGAGGTGTCCCGCCGTCTGAAGCCGGTCCCGATTGTGGTGGCCAGTCATTTTCAGCGCGCTCAGGAGACGGCAGCCATCCTGGCCCGGTCTTGGGACGCAGAAGTGGTGACCCTCGAAAGTCTTGGAGAGATTGTCCTGGCCAAATTTCCAGGAAGAGGTGAGCGTCGAGAGATTCCCTTTTGGATGCTCATCGCCATGACCGCCTGGCGGCACGCCTGGCCTTTCACCGCAGGGGAGGAGACGCTCTTCCAGGCCTTCCGGCGTGCCCGGAACGCTTGGACGCAACTGCTGGAACTGGCGACAGAGCGGGGACCGATCGTCGTCGTTTCCCACCAGGGCTTTCTCCGGATCTTGCTGTGGTACCTCCGGGTGAAGGGGGGATGTCGGGTGCGAAGAAAAGACCTGTCCAATGGCGGGATCTCCATCGTCGAGGTAGATGAGCAGGCTGGACGCGCAACCGGCGCTCAGACATACGATAGGGCAGTGGCGGGATTGACGCAGGCAAACCGTTTGCTCAAACCGCTGGAAGAGAAAGCGATAGATGAAGCTGCTGTAGCGGTAGAAGGCGTCTCCGTAATCGCTGCAAAAAAAGGTTCCTCTGATGTGGCTGTCCTGGCCAGGGAACTGCGATGACTGGTGTTGCGGTGGCTGTAGGCGGTTTTTTGGGCGCGTTGGCTCGCTTTTTTATGGGAACCTGGCTGGCGCCCTTTGCCGAGCAGACAGGGTTCCCCTGGGGCACTTTGACGATCAACTTGTTAGGCTCTTTCGTGCTGGCCTTTTTCTTGACCCTGGTCATGGAAATCGTAACGGTGAAACCGGCTGTTCGGATCGGTTTCTCGACAGGTTTTCTGGGCGCTTTTACGACCTTTTCTACCTTCGCCTTGGAGAGCTTGCGCCTGATCGAAGCAGGTCAAGCGCTATTGGCGGCAGCCTATGTGCTGTCCAGCCTTGTCCTGGGGATGATGATGACCGGCTTCGGGGTGCGTGGGGCCCTCATGTTGAAGGGGAGGCGCGCCACTGCGCTGGAGGTGGATCAATGACGGCGCTGGATCTGCTTTCGATCGGAGCCGGCGGCGCTTTAGGCGCTCTCGCCCGTTATGGCATCGGCCTCGCCGTGTCACAACGGTGCATCTTGGCCTATCCGCCAACTACTTTCTTTATCAATATCGCCGGGGCTTTTTTGCTTGGCTTGTCGGCGGCCCATACAGCCGGCGACCCTAGCGCCCATCTGACCGAAAAATATGCTTTTCAGATCGGCTTTTTAGGCGCCTTCACCACTTTTTCCACATTTACCTTGGAAGCCTACCGGCTGATCGAGGATGGTGAATGGTTTCGTTTCGGTCTTTATGTTGGGGGGAGCGCTGTCGTCGGGTTGATTGCCTGCGCGCTGGGGTATCATGCGATTTAATTTTGACAAGGCGCTCGTGTCCCAGAGAAATTTGTTTGAAACATCTATCTTTACAAGCAACCCCATAAGGATTAAGATAGTAAACGCAATCACGTAACTACATAGGTCGTGTTCACAGGTGCCCGCAAGGGAGAATAGGGAACCGGGTGTGAATCCCGGGCGGTCCCGCCGCTGTATGGGGGAGCCTGCTGCAAGATGCCACTTCGCAAGAGGGAAGGCGCAGCCGGCGAGGAACCCGAGCCAGAAGACCTGCCTGTGAACGGTCAAGGGTCTCTTTCCAGGCAAAGGAGACTCTTTGTGGGATGATGGCAAAGTCCCCAGATCTGCTATGGATCTGGGGACTTTTTTGTTTGCCGGGCAGTCGGTGACAGAAAAAAGGAGGCTGAACGGAGTGGAACTTACCCAGCGTGAAGCGGCCTTGCGGGGTGTGATCACACCCGCTATGGTCGAAGCGGCTGAGCGGGAGCAGATCGAGGCCGAGGTGGTCCGCCGAGGGCTGGCCGATGGAACGATCGTCTTGCCCTATAACCGCAGGAGGGCCGAAGGAAGGCAGGCTGTTGCTTTTGGCAAAGGGTTGCGCACTAAGATCAGCGCGTCCATCGGGCTTCCCCTCGATGGCGGATCAGAGTCGGAAGAGCGCAAGAAGTTAGAGGTTGTGCTGGAAGCGGGGGCCGACGCGGTGTTGGACCTGTCCATCGGTGCAGGTATCGACCGGGTGCGGGAACCGGATGCGCAACTGAGCGATTACCTGTCCCTTTTCCGCCGGCATGTGTTGTCGACCTCTACGAAACCGGTCGGCACCTTGCCCCAGTATGAGGTGTTTGCTTGCCGGCGCGGTGGGAAGCAAGGTGGAATCCTGGCAACCACCGTGGAGGAAATGTTTGAAGCGATGGAGCGTCATGCCGCCGAAGGCGTCGACTTCTTCGGGTTGCACTCGGCGATGACCTTGAAGGCGCTCGAACTGGCTCGCCGGCAGGGGCGCTTGACCCATATGGTCAGTTGGGCCGGCGCTTCGCTGGCCGGCTGGATGCTCCATCATGAGCGGGAAAACCCCTTTTACAGCCATTTTGATCGGGTGCTCGACATTTGCCGGCGCTATGATGTGACCCTCAGCCTGGCCGATGGGCTGAGACCCGGCTCCGGCCATGATTCCCTGGACCGGGCGCAGGTGCAGGAGATGGTGATCCTGGGCGAACAGGTCCGGGCAGCCCGAGACGCCGGCGTGCAGGTGATGGTCAAAGGCCCCGGCCATGCGCCCCTGCACCACTGCCGCACAACCGTGCAGTTACAGAAACAGCTCTGCGAGGGAGCACCCTACTTCATCTTCGGCCCCTTAGCCACCGACGCCGCCCCCGGTTATGACCACATCACCTGCGCCATCGGCGCCGCTCTAGCCGCCTCTGCCGGCGCCGATCTGATCTGCTACGTTACCCCGGCAGAACATGTCCGCTTCCCCACCGTGGAAGATGTCCGCACCGGCGTCATCGCCGCCCGCATCGCTGCCCATGCCGCCGACGTCGCCAAGGGGATCCCCGCCGCCGTCGAACGCGACGCCGCGCTCTCACGAGCCCGAGGAATGCAGAACCGGAAGGCAGAGCGGAAGTTGGCGCTTGATCCTGCCGCTCTAACGTCCACCGGCGGCGCAAGCGCGGCGGAGGACATGGTGATGGAGGAGGGCGTTGGAACGAATGACGCGGAAATAGAGTACATATGCCAAGCCTGCGGCGATGGCTGCTCCCGTCGTGTGCTGGCCGAGTATTTCGGCACTCCCGTAGAGTACTGTTAAGCGTAAAAGAGGCTCTTACATTAGAAGCTTAATCGAAAAAGGGATTGGAGATTTTTTAGAATCAGGTTTCTTATGTTTTAGAACAGTTTCACATAAAGGTAAGGACTGGGTGTATTGGCGCAGTGAGCGGTTTGGGCGGAGCGGCGTCGAGAGCGCAGGTTGCGGAGCGGAAAAGCGCGCCATGGTTAACATGCAGAAAAGCCCAGAGGTTTGGCGCGCCCGCGGAGCGACCAAGCGAACAGCCGCGAAGCCCTTAGCGAGCGGAGCCAATACACCCCGACTTACCGCAAATGTAACGTAACTTTTTTAAAACGTTACGCCTATGACAACAGCAGCCACTCCAAGCGAACATAACGAAGGAGGAACCCCCCATGACCAAACTGACCCAAGCCGAATCCGCCCGCAAAGGTATCATCACCCCCCAGATGGAGTACGTCGCCCAGCGCGAGAAGGTCTCCCCGGAAGCGATCCGCCGCGCCGTCGCCGAGGGAACCATGGTTATCCTGGCCAACAACAGCCGCCCCAACGTGGAGCCTGTCGCCGTCGGCAAGGGCATCCGCACGAAGGTCAACGCCTCAGTGGGCTCCTCGCCGGATCTGATGGAAAAAGAGGGCGAACTGGATAAACTGCGGGCTGCTGAGAAGGCTGGCGCCGACACGATCATGGACCTCTCCTCCGGCGGTGACATTGACGGCTTCCTGCGCCGCACCCTCGCCAGCACCTGCCTGCCTGTCGGCACGGTGCCATTGTACCAGGTCGCCAAAGAAGCCATCGAACGCTACGGCTCGGTGGTGGAGTTGTCAGAGGAAGATATCTTTGCAGCTATCGAAAAGCACGCCGAGGCTGGCGTCGATTTCATGGCCTTGCACTGCGCTTTGAACATGGATGTGATCGAACGGTTGCGACGCCAGGGCCGGGTGACCGACATCGTCTCCCGGGGAGGCGCCTTCATGACCGGCTGGATGCTCCATCATGGCAAGGAAAACCCGCTCTACGCCCGCTTCGACCGTGTGCTGGAGATCGCCAAACGCTTTGACATCACCCTCTCCATCGGTGATGCTATCCGCCCCGGCGCCATCGCCGACTCCCTCGACCGTGCCCAGATCCAGGGTTTGATTTTGGTGGGGGAATTAGTCCAACGAGCCTTGGAAGCCGGCGTCCAGGTGATGGTGGAAGGCCCCGGCCATGTACCGGCCCACCACGTCCAGACGACGATTCAGATGCAGAAACAACTCTGTCATCAGGTTCCCTACTTTGTCCTGGGCACCCTGGTGACAGACATTGCCGCCGGTTACGACCATATCTCCTCAGCCATCGGGGCGACAATGGCCACCATGGCGGGCGCCGACTTCATCTGTTATGTCACCCCAGCGGAACATCTTCGCTTGCCGACGGCGGAGGATGTCCACCAGGGCGTCATCGCCGCCCGCATTGCTACCCATGCCGGCGATATCGCCAAGGGAATCCCCGGCGCCGCCGAATGGGATTTGGAAATGTCCCGCGCCCGCAAGGCTCTCGACTGGCGCCGGCAGATCGAACTGTCGATCGACCCGGAACATGCGCGGCAGGTCCGTTCGGCCCGCAACGCCGATGACGCCCCGGCCTGTTCCATGTGCGGCGAACTCTGCGCCATGAAGGTGGTCAGCCAGTACCTGGGAAGCGACGCCGTTGAGGGATGTTAGAGGTTCTAAGGCGTCAGCGGCACGGTGACTAAGGCGATTGACAAAAGGAGGAATGGGGAGGATTCAGAGCAAGCCTGTCGAATAAACGCAAGATATCGATTTCACGATTCTACAGAGGAGTGCTGATGATGATCGAACAGGCTGCACCGAACCGGAACCGTCCTTTCCGCTTGCTGGCGGTGGCGCTAGCGGCGCTATTCACCGTCCAGGCGTTGTTGCTTGCTGGTTGCGGCAAAACAGGTGCTTCGGCTCCCCAAGCCGCGCCTGCCGCCTCCGGCATGACCGCTGGTCCTGTCAAACTGGGCATCCTGCCCATCGAAGACAACCTGCCTTTTCATGTGGCCGAGCAGGAAGGCCTATTTAAGGCTCACGGCGTCGACGTGATTCTCGTGCCTTTCAGTTCCGCCCAGGAACGGGACGCAGCCATGCAGACCGGTCAGATTGACGGCGAGGTGGCCGACCTGGTGGCGGTGGCGCTCTTGCAGAAGAGCGGTACCCCGGTCAAGGTGGCCGCTGTCGGACTCGGCGTCACCGCCAAGGAAGGCCGTTTTGCCTTGCTGGCTTCGCCGAAGTCGGCTGTTCAGCGCGTGGCCGACCTGAAGGGCGCTCAGGTGGCCATCTCGGAAAACAGCATCATCGAGTTCGTCGGCGACCAGATCCTGGCTGAAGGTGGCTTGCCGCCCGCCGACGTCAAGAAAATGGCCATTCCGAAGATCCCTGTCCGCTTGCAGATGCTCTTGAGCGATCAGATCACCGCCGCCATCCTGCCCGACCCGCTGGCCTTCCTGGCAGAGCGGCAGGGGGCCAAGCTGATCGCCGATGACACGCAAAAGAACATCTCCCAGACAGTCCTCCTCTTCCGGCAAGACAGCGTTGAGAAAAACCGGGAGGCCATTAAAAAGGTCGTCGCCGTCTATGGCGAAGCCGGCCAGGCGTTGACGGCCGATCCGGCCAAGTTCCGTCCCCTTGTCGTGGCCAAGGCGAACATCCCCAAAGAGATTCAGGACAGCTACCAGTCGCCCACCTTCTCCAAACCTGTTCCCCCCGGCCGGGAGGACCTGGCGCGGGTGATGGACTGGATGGCGGCGAAAAAGCTCTTGGAAAAACCTTATGCCTATGAGGATCTGGTCGATCCGACGCTGGCGCCATGATCGTCGCCGGCGACCTCCGGTTGGCCTATCGCCAGCCGGGGAACACTGTTACCGTTTTGGATGGTTTTGACCTGACCGTTCCCACGGGGGAGCGCTGTGTCCTCATCGGGCCTTCCGGCTGCGGCAAGAGCACGCTGCTCTTGCTGCTGGCCGGTTTGCTTCCCCTTGACGATGCCTCCCGCAGCACAGTTGGTCGTCGTGACGACGGCAGCCGGATGGCAGTCGATGGCAGGCTCTATGTGGGCGGCCAACCCTTGCAAGGTCCCCGTTCCCAGACTTCGCTGATCCTCCAGGACTTCGGCCTATTCCCCTGGAAGACAGTCGAAGAGAATATCGCCCTGGGCTTGCGCTTGCAAGGGGTGGGGGAGAGGGAAGCGTCTGGGCGGATCCAACCTGTGATCGAACGCCTTGGTCTGGCCGGAACGGAGCGCCGCTATCCCCGCCAACTCTCAGGGGGCCAGCGTCAGCGCGTCGCCGTTGGGCGGGCGCTGGCGACGGAACCGGACCTGCTGCTGATGGATGAACCCTTTTCTTCTCTCGACGCATTGACGCGGGAGTCCCTCCAGGACTTGATCCTGGAGATCGCCGGCCGCGATCCTTTGACTATCGTCCTCGTCACCCACAGCATCGAGGAGGCCGCTTTTCTCGGCCAGCGCATCTTGATCCTCGACGGACCGCCCTTGCGGATCATCGGCCAGGTGGACAACGGCGGCGCCGGCGCCGCCGATTATCGCCAGCAAAAAGGCTTTCACAGCGCCTGTGACGAGATCCGCCGCCTCATGGTGAAGGCCGCTGAGAGGGGGAAGTCGCTATGAGGCGCTTGCGCAACGGCCTCGCCATGGCTGGGGCTGCACTCGCGCTGATCATCCTTTGGCAACTGTCAGCGTTGGCGGTGGATAACCCGATGTTGCCTTCGCCGGGGGAGGCTTTCCTCGCCTTTGGAGAATCTTTTTCAGGCCGGTTGCCTGCTCACCTCTGGGCGAGTACCTTCCGTGTGCTGGTCAGCATCGTCTTATCGATTCTGCTCGCCGTTCCCCTCGGTCTTTTCTTAGGGAGAAACCCCAGGGTGGACCGCTGGTTGGCGCCAGTCGTCTTCCTCACCTATCCCATCCCGAAAATCGTCTTTCTGCCGCTGGTTCTGCTCTTTCTCGGCATCGGCGACGCCTCGAAAATTTTCTTGATCACCCTGATCGTCTTTTATCAGATCCTGGTGACGACGCGGGATGCCGCCCGCAGTGTCCGTGAATACGATTTGCTCTCTCTCCGTTCGCTGGGCGGAAGCGGCTGGGATCTTTACCGTCATGTGATCATCCCCGCCTGTGTCCCGGATATCCTGACCTCCCTGCGCATCAGCATGGGAACGGCGGTGGCCGTCCTCTTCCTGGTGGAATCCTTTGCGACGACAGAGGGGCTCGGCTACTTCATCATGGATGCCTGGAGCCGGGCCGCTTCGGCCGAAATGTTTGCCGGGATCATCGCCATGGGGTTGCTGGGTTTTGGGTTGATCCTGTTGGTCGACCTGGCCGAGACGTGGCTCTGCCGGTGGCAAGCGGTTGAACAGAAAATGGAATAAAATGGATGTCGAATTGACAATCCTTTCAGTTCTCAGCTAAAATATTGGATGTAGCCATTTGGGTTGTTTGAAGGCCATCTTCTGCAAGGGACTCTTAGCGAAGGGAAAGGAAAGGTGAATCATGTTCTTTACCCCCTATGACCTGATCGTTCTGCCCTTCTTTCTGCTCGCCATGTATGCCCAGTTTAAGGTGTCCAGCACCTTCAACAAGTACGCGGGGGTGGCGGCTCGGGGCGGCAACACAGGCGCCCAGGTGGCCAGAGGTCTCCTCGATGCTAACGGTCTCCATCATGTGCCGGTCGAAATGGTTCATGGCAAGCTCTCCGATCACTATGACCCTCGGGCGCGGGTGGTGCGATTGTCTCCTGACGTCTATCACGGATACTCGGTTGCATCTCTCGGTGTGTCTGCCCATGAGGTGGGGCACGCCATCCAGCACGCCAATGGGTACGCTCCGCTGTCTCTTCGCCATGCCTTTGTCCCGGTGGCCAATATCGGCTCCATGGCGGCCGTTCCGCTCGTCCTGATCGGGTTTTTGCTTCAATCGTCCGGGCTATTCCTCTTGGGGATCATCTTCTTCAGCGCTGTCGTGCTCTTTCAGGTGATCACCCTGCCCGTCGAATTCAATGCGTCGAACCGGGCGATGCAGATGCTCACCCACTATAACTACGTGGGCCGTGACGAGGTCGGTCTGGTCAAAAAGGTGCTCGGTGCAGCCGCCTTGACCTATGTGGCCTCGGCTCTCGTGTCGGCGGCGGAACTGGTTAAATATGTGTTAATCTTTTCATCTGCCAACAGAGATGAGTAGAAAAGACGAGCTTCCTGAGCCCCCCGCCGCCGGCGGGGGGCTTTTCACTCCTTGCACCTTCACCTATAATTGAAAGGGACCAACCGATAACTGCTTAACAAACATAAAAACCGCAGGTGAGAGGCGTTATGAAGCTACGACTGGCCGGCATCGTGACGGACAGCTTCGTTGACGGCCCCGGGGTCCGGGCCACTGTCTTTGCCCAGGGTTGCCCCCACAGGTGTCCCGGTTGCCACAACCCCCATACCCATGACCCCCTCGGAGGCTTTGAAACAGACCTGGAAGAGGTCCTGGCCGAAATCGGCAGGGCGCGCCATATCCAGGGTGTGACCTTTTCTGGGGGAGAACCTTTTGAGCAAGCGCCGGCCTTTGCCGAACTGGCCCGCCGTTTAAACGCGACGGGGACTCATCTGGTCCTTTACTCGGGATACACCTTCGAAAACTTGCTGGAGCGGAGCCGGGACGACAATGATGTCCGTGCTCTCCTTTGCCTGGCCAATTGGCTTGTCGATGGCCCCTATGTGGAGTCGCTGCGGGATCTTTCGTTGCCCTTTCGGGGATCGAAGAACCAGCGGGTCCTCTTGAGCAAAGAATCGATGGCCGCCGGCCGAGCTTTGCAAGCTATGGAATAGCTTGATTTTTTTTATACAAAGGGGGATATCCATGGCGGAATCTACCCAATGGACCCAGATCGATGACGGGACGCTGACCTACTGCTGCTTTTGCTGGCCTCCCGGCGCGATCCACGCCTTCTCTAGCCGCCTCGGCGGTTTCAGCGACCCGCCTTATGACGGGTTGAACGTGGCGCTCCATGTGGGCGATGACGCCGGGCGGGTCAGGCAGAACCGCCAAGCCCTGTCTCGTTCGCTCGGCTTGCCTGAGGGCGACTGGGTGACTGTCAACCAGGTTCATAGCGACCGGATCGTCTGGGTTGGTCCGGGGGAGGATATGGACAGAGAGAGCGCGGCAGCACCCATTGACGCAGATGCCTTGGCCACCGAGCAAGCCGGCGTTCCCCTGGCCGTTTTCGGCGCTGACTGTGGTCTGCTTCTCTACTTTGACCCGCAGGCGCGGCGCATTGGCGCCGTTCACGCCGGGTGGCGGGGGACGGCAGCCGGATTGCCGCTGAAGATGGTGGAGGCTTTTGTCGCGCGAGGCAGCCAGCCGGGCCATATCCGGGTGGCCATCGGCCCTCAGATCGGTCCTTGTTGTTACCCTGTCGGAGACGATGTGGCAGCGGTGTTTCGCGAACGCTGGCCTTTTGCCGAAGCGGTGCTCGGCCCCCGCAGCGCTGAGGGCAAGCAGAACCTCAACCTGGCTCTGGCTCAGCGTTTGCAGTTGGAGATGGCCGGGATCGCAGCGGACCATTTGGGCGAACTGGGCCTCTGCACCTCTTGCACAGAGGAACTGTTCTCCTATCGCCGCGAGGTTGGGCGGACGGGCCGCCAGGTAGCGCTGATCATGTTGGAAAGAGCGTAAGCAAGTTCCCAGGCAGCCCTGTTTTTGTGTAGACGCCTTGCTCTGGTACGATTCGCCGCCAAGGCTCACCGATAAGGAGGAATTATGGCAAAAATCCTGGTTGTGGAAGACGATCAATACATTTTGGAACTGGTTCGCTTCAACATCGAAAAAGAGGGTCACACGGTGCAGGGGGCTGCTGATGGGGAGGCTGCCCTGGCCTACCTTCAAGAAGAGCTTCCGGATCTGATCATCCTCGATCTGATGATGCCGCGCCTGGATGGCCTGGAACTGTGCCGGCGAGTCCGTGCGCGGGCGCATTCCTCCCATCTGCCCATCCTTATGCTGACCGCTAAGGGGGAAGAGGTGGACAAGGTGATCGGTCTCGAAATGGGCGCTGACGACTATATGACCAAACCCTTCAGCCCCCGCGAGTTGGTTGCCCGCATCAAGGCGCTCTTGCGCCGCACCGCCCGCGGCGAGAACCGAGCCGGCGGACCCATGCAGGTGGGCGAATTGACCATCGACGCCGACCGCTACGAAATCCGTGTGGGCGGCGTCAAACAGGATTTGACGCCGAAGGAGTTTGAGCTGTTGCGCTGGCTCGCATCCCATCCGGGGAAGGTCTTCACCCGCGAGTTCCTCCTGGAGCGGATCTGGGGATATGATTTCTTCGGCGACAGCCGGACAGTAGACGTCCACATCCGCCATCTAAGGCAAAAAGTGGAAAAAGATCCGGGGAACCCCCGGTACATCGAAACGGTTCGCGGCGTCGGATACAAGTTTCGTGATCCGGAGTCCTGAAGATGATCACCCACCAGGGAGAACAACGTTCTGAGACAACGTTAAGGAGATTGCTCAACCTGCGACAGAGCTTGCGCTGGCGGATTACAGCCGCATTTGTCGTCCTCGTTCTGTTGCCGTTAGGCTGGCTCTATTACTTCACACTCGATGTGATAGAGACCCATCCGGGCCTGCTGGCCACCCTCTTCTTTTTCTTCGCTTTTTCCACGGGTGTCGTCTTTCATTGGTCGGGGCAACTGGCCAAAACGTTGGAAGAATACACCCGCATTGTCCGCCGGATGGAGGCGGGCCATCGCGCCAGCCACTATTGGATGGACCAGCCCGATGAACTGGGCCGGTTGGCCAAGGCGATCCATCAGACCGTCGAGAGCGTTCGGAACAAGATCCACCAGCTTAGCCAGGATAAGACGAAATTCGAGACGATCTTGGAATCGATGGTGGAAGGGGTCGTCGGCTTCGATCACATGGGCCGCATCCTGCTGCTGAACAGCGCCGCTGAGCAGATGCTGCGCCTTCAGTCAGACCGAGTCCTGGGAAAGCTCCTTCTGGAAGCCTTCCGTAATCGCGAGTTGGAGTGCTTGTTGACACAAGCCTTGAACACGGGGGAGGCCCAGAAAAAGCAGTTGCAGCTCTGGCCGAACAAGCCCCAGACCTTCCGCGTCCAGGTCGTCCCCGTCTGGACCGAGCAGCGCCGGCTCCTTGGCGCGGCCATGGTCATCGATGACGTGACAGAGGTGCGCCGGCTGGAACAGATGCGCACTGAATTCGTGGCCAACGTCTCCCATGAGCTGCGGACACCCTTGACATCGATCAAGGGGTTCGTGGAGACGCTGCTGGACGGCGCCCTTGATGACACGAAAGTGGCCAAACGGTTTCTCTCCATCATCAACGAGGAGACACAGCGCCTGCAACGGTTGATCGAGGACCTCCTGCAGCTTTCACGGATCGAGAGCCAGGTGGGGCGGACCGTCGAGGGGCAAGCCTACCTGGAACCGGAGATGCAGCGGGTGCGCAACCTCCTCGAACCGATCGCCGCCGATAAGCAGATTCTCTTGCAGGTGGATGTGGAAAAAAATCTGCCCCTGTTGCCGCTGTCGTCGGATAACCTAAAGCAAGTGCTTGTCAACCTGACGGAAAACGCCATCAAATACACCCCTGAGGGAGGGCGGGTTTACGTCCGAGCGAACCGCGACGGCGACGGTGTCACCCTGGAGGTGCAGGATACAGGCATCGGCATCCCGGAAGATAGCCTCCCGCGCATCTTCGAGCGCTTCTACCGCGTAGACAAGGCCCGTTCGAGAGAGATGGGGGGCACCGGGTTGGGTTTGGCCATCGTCAAGCACATCATTGAACGGAGCGGTGGTAGGGTGACGGTCCGATCAAAGGTTGGCGCCGGATCGACCTTCATCGTTACCTTTCCTGCAGCAGAAGAATAATGGGAGCAATCACAATAAAACAATTTACAATAAAATAACACGTCGTTTATCTGTTGATAAAACGTAGGTCTTACGCTTCCGTATTGGGGGAGTAAGATTTCTTTTTTTTCACGCCGCCTATATAATGATCGAAGACGCAGAGGAAATTGTTTCTCGGGCTGCTTTGTGAAACACCATGAAGGGGAGAAACGAGGCTATGACAATGGATTGCATGGGCGTAGAAAAAGAACTCTCGGTGACCTGCTCCATCGCTGCGTTGCCGATCGGACGCTTTGCCGAACCGGTCCAGATGATGGAGCAGCACCTAAAAACCCGTTTTGTCGTCGATTTTTTTGAAAAAGCGCCCCACAGTCACTGTGTGGTCATTGTTGATCGGAACAGGCCCGTCGGCCTGGTGATGAAGGACAAATTTTTTGCCCACCTGGGGAAACGGTACGGCGTCTCCGTGTACTACGATCGTCCCGTCCATCTGATCATGGAAAAAGCATTCACCGCCGTCGATGCGGCCATGACCGTCGAAGGGGTCTGCAAGCTGGCGACACAACGATCGTCCGATTACCTCTATGACAGTATGATCATTACCGAGCAGGAAAACTGTGTCGGTATTGTCACGATCAAGACACTCCTCGATCTGACAACAGGGAATCAAGTGGAACTGGCACGCGGCCAGGCCGAAGTGCTGACCAAGACGTCGGAGATGATCGCCAACATCGCCGACATGGCCCGGGAGATCGAAGTGAACACCGGCCATGCCCGCGAAAATGCCCTGAAGATGCGCGGCGCCGTTGACGGCGGGCGCCAGGCGATCGGGGAGACGGTCGAGGTGATGGCGACCATCGGCCAGGCGGTGAGCTGCCAGGCCGAGATCATCCAAACGTTGGAAAGCTATTCGCGGCGCATCGAGCCCATCTCCCAGGTCATCGGCAAGCTGGCGGAACAGACGAACCTGCTTGCCCTAAATGCATCCATCGAGGCGGCCCGAGCCGGCGAGTATGGCCGGGGATTCGCTGTCGTCGCCGAAGAGGTGAAGAAACTGGCTGACGAGACGAACGAATCGGCCCGAAACATCTCGGCGTTGATCGGACGCATGCTGCCGGTGATGGCCGAAGCTGTCCGCATGGCCAACGATTCGAAGGACCGGACGGAACGGGGCATCGCCGTGGCCGGCCAGGCTGGCGATCAGTTGAAAGAGATTTTCTCCGCCATCGATAGCACGGGAGAACATGTGGAGAGTTTTTATGACCTCTCGGGAGAGATTTCGGCCAGTTCGGCCCACCTGCTGAGGGTGATCCAGTTTTTGGCCCAACAGGCGAAAGCGACAGCCGGTTTGGAAGCAGGCGTTGAAGACAACGTCCCCGCGAGGTTGGAGAACAGTCACGAATCGAGCAGGAGGCAGACCGCATGGGCCCCATCGATATGCTAGAGGGTTGGTTGAAAGGCCTCGGTCAGCCCTTTTCCCAGGAGGTCAGCTTTTACCCCTCCACCGTCTCCAGTTCCGAGGTGCTCAAGCAGATTGAGCGCGGATTAGAAAATGAAAACGGTGTTGGTCTCGTCTTTCTCGATATCGTCGGGTTCACCGCCATTGAGCAGAGTTACGGCTTTTCCGTCTGTAAACAGGTGTTATCCACCCTGAGCCAGGCGATTATGGAAGCAAAGCCCATCCTCGGCGTGGGGCGGGGATTGTTCGTACATAACCTCAACGGCGATGACTTCGCGGTCTACTACTCCCTGCCGCCGGGCGATATCGGCAGGATACTGGACTTTTTGGAACGTCTAGCGGAAGATCTGCGCAGCCAGACGCTGGCTTTGATCAACGAAACCTTGAGCGGTCTCCTGCGGGAACCTCTCGACCTGCACCTGGGTTGGGCGATCCTGCGGCCCACCTCCGGGTTGAGCCTGGAAAGCCTCGTCTACAATGCCCTCAAGGAAGCGACGGCGATCGCTAAGGGTCACAGCGACGCCAAATGGTCTCGCCGCGTCTGGGAATTGAAGGAGGCCATGGCGGACAACCGGTTCCGTGTGGTCTACCAGCCCCTGCTCAACCTGGAGAAGGGTGAGATCATCGGCTATGAAGCCCTCTGCCGAGGTCCTGTCGATAGCTATTTCGCTTCACCCAGCGTCCTCTTTCCCTTGGCTGAAAGAGCTGGCCTGCTGTACCCCTTAGAGCGGCAGATCCGGGAAAAAGCCGTCGCCGAATGCGGCCAGTTGCTGCGCGATCAGCTTCTCTTTCTCAACATCAGCCCGTCAGTCGTGAAGGATCCCGAATTCGCTCAAGGCAACACGCGCCGCCTGATCGCCGAGCACGGCTTGCGGCCCCACAACATCGTCTTTGAGATCACGGAACGGACGGCCATACACGACTTCGGCAGCTTCCGGCGGACCCTCAAACATTACCGAGAACAGGGATTTCGAGTGGCTGTCGATGACGCCGGCGCCGGATATTCGAGTCTGCAAGTCATCGCCGAACTGCAGCCGGACTTCATTAAGATCGATATGTCCCTCGTCCGGGACATCGACACATCCTCGATCAAGCAGGCCCTCATGGAAACCTTTGTCACCTTCGGGCGCAAGATCGGCGCGAAAATCGTGGCTGAGGGCATCGAAACGGAAAAAGAACTGCGCTTTTTGTACCAGATCGGCGTGGACATCGGGCAGGGCTATTTTATCGGCCGGCCGTTGCCCAAAGGAGAGGGTCCCAACGTTGAGTCTATCGCTGTCCTGTCAGACAAAAAGACCCGCGGCCGAGTGGAGCCGCTGCACTCCGTCACCGTAGGTAGCCTGGTCGAGGAGCATCATGCCTTGCAAAAGGATCGGTTGACCCGTGAGGCGATGAAACATTTTCAGCGCCACTCCGACTGCAACAGCTTGGTCATCCTTGACGGCGAAACACCGGTGGGGTTAGTCATGCGGGACAAGATGTATTACCACCTGGCCAACCAGTACGGTGTTGCCCTCTATGCCGACCGGCCCGTATCCCTGGTCATGGATCACGACCCTTTGATCGTCGACGGCAACACCCGGTTGGAAAAGGTGTCCCAGATGGCTACGTCGCGTCAACTGCAGCGCCTCTATGACCACATCATCGTTACGGATAATAATCGCTGCACCGGTGTCGTCTCGGTTCGGACGCTGCTAGATCACATGACCCGGATTCAGATGGAGTTTGCGCTGGCGGCCAACCCCTTGACAGGATTGCCGGGGAACCCGCGCATCGAACAGGACATCCTGCGGCGCTTCGAATGGAACCAGGCCTTCACTGTGATCTATATCGATCTGGACAACTTCAAGGCCTTCAACGATCGCTACGGCTTCGAACGGGGGGACCAGGCGATCAAGCTGCTGGCTAGCATCGCCGGCGACGCCGTCCGAACCCGCGGGCGCAGCGACGATTTGCTGGCCCATATCGGTGGCGACGATTTCATCATCCTGACGGGAAATCCATACGGAACCATTTGTGAAGAGATCATTGCCGCCTTCGATCGGGAGATCGGTGAGCTATATTCTACAGAGGATAGGGAACGCCGTTGCATCTGCTCGAAAGATCGCCAAGGCAATACCTGCGTTTTCCCGATCATGTCGGTTTCCCTAGCTGTCGTAGAATGCTGGCCTGGACGCTTCGATCATCCCATGGAGTTAGGCGAGGTGGCTGCCGAGGTAAAAAAAGAGGCCAAGCGGCAGAGCGGCAGCGTCTATGTCGTCGATGAAAAAAGCCAGTTGTAAGACGAAGTCGTTAACAGAATCTTAATCATGGCGTAATTCTCGTCTAACATACAAAATGTATAGTTGCATCTGGAACGGCGGACATGCTCTCGCATGACGCGAAAAATCGAGGAGGTATCATCACTTCATGAACTCGCTGAAGAAGTTCTCCAAGGTTGTGGCCCTGGCCGCTGTTGTCGGTCTGCTGGGCACTGTAGCCGTCGGTTGCGGCGGCAATGCTCCGAAACAGGATGCCGCCAAGCCCGCCGCTGAAACCGGTGTGAAAGGCTCCATCCAGGTGAAAGGTTCCGACACCATCGTCAACCTGAGTCAAGCCATGGCGGAAGAATTCATGAAGAAAAACAAAGACGCCAGCATCGCTGTCACTGGTGGCGGATCGGGCACCGGCATCAAAGCTCTTGTGAACGGAACGGCTGATCTGGCAAACTCCTCTCGGGATATGAAAGCTGAAGAGAAAACCGAGATCAAAGAAAAGACCCAGAAGGATGTCAAAGAGTTTGTCATCGCTAACGACGGCATTGGTTTCGTAGTTAACAAAGAGAATCCCGTCAAGGAACTGACCATGGAACAACTGGCTGACATCTACACCGGCAAGGTGAGCAACTGGAAAGAACTTGGCGGCAATGACGAGAAGATCGTCGTCTATGCTCGCGAAACCTCTTCCGGGACTCATGTCTTCGTCAAAGAACATGTCATGAAGAACAAGGAATACCGCAGCGACGCCCTGCTGCAGAACTCCAACGCCGCTATCGTCAAGGAAGTGGAAGGCAACAAAGGCGCCGTCGGTTATGTCGGTCTCGGCTATCTGAAAGACTCCGTTAAAACCATCGGTGTCAAGAAAGACGCCAGTGCTGCCGCTGTAATGCCCTCTGAAGCCTCTGTCAAAGATAAATCCTACCCTGTCTCCCGTCCGCTCTTCGTCTACGCCGCCGGCGAACCCCAAGGTGTCGCCAAAGCCTTCGTCGACTTCATGCTGAGCACTGAAGGCCAGGCCATCGTCAAGAAGATGGACTTTGTGCCTGTCAAGTAACAGACGAAACAATCCTGAGCCGGAATAATCTAAAGAGTAGAATGGGCAGAGTGTCTAAGTGCTCTGCCCATTTTTCCTGCGATGAAGGACCAAGGGGGATGGGGCCATGAGTCCAAACGGCGAAAATACAGCCGTCACAACTGAAATCGTAGTGCGTAAAGAATCGCTAAGCAAAGGCGCCTCAAAAAAGCGAAGAATCTGGGACGTCACCGAAAAAATGACCGAAGGTCTGTTGTTTTTCAGTGCTTTTATCGGCGTCGTCACGATCATCCTGATCTTTCTGTTCCTTTTCAAGGAAGCCATTCCGCTGCTGACGGATCCGGTTACCTCGAAGACGTTGGCTTCGAAAAACTGGTATCCCATTTCCAATCCGCCCATTTTCGGCCTGATCCCGTTAATTCTCGGTTCCATCATCGTCACCATCGGCGCTATTGTGATCAGCGTGCCCCTCGGCGTCGGCGCCGCCATTTACCTGTCCATGGTAGCCAGCCCAGTTGTTCGGGAAACGCTGAAGCCAGCCATCGAGGTCCTCGCCGGCATTCCTTCTGTTGTGGTCGGCTTTTTCGGTCTCGCTGTTCTGGCGCCCTGGATCAAAGACCTCTTTAATCTGCCGACAGGACTGACAGCGCTGACGGGCGCGATCACCCTGGCCTTGATGGCATTGCCGACGATCACCTCCATCTCGGAGGACGCCATCTCCTCGGTCCCCCGTCGCTACATGGAAGCATCGCTTAGCCTGGGCGCCACCCGCTGGCAGGCGATCAAGACAGTGATCGTACCGGCTGCCCTCTCCGGCATTACAGCGGCAGTCATGCTCGGCATCGGCCGCGCAATCGGCGAGACGATGACTGTTTTGATGGTCACCGGCAACGCTGGCATCATTCCTGATTCTTTCCTCGTCCCCGTCCGGACGATGACCGCCACCATTGCCGCCGAGATGGGGGAAGTGGCCCGCGGCAGCGACCATTACTACGCCCTCTTTGTCGTCGGCGCCATGCTCTTCTTGATGACTTTTGTAATCAACCTCATCGCCGATATTGTCAGCCGGCGCATGAAAGAGGTGGAGTAGCATGTCTCCGAAAACAGCTGAAAAAGTCGCCTTCCATGTGCTACGCGCCATGGCGGCATTTATTGTATTGATTCTCATCGTCGTGCTCTGGGATCTCTTTTCCAAAGGCTTTCCGGCTCTGACCTGGGAGTTCATCACCGAGAACCCGCGCAAAGGGATGACCGAAGGGGGCATCTTTCCCGCCATTGTCGGCACCTTTTACCTCGTTCTGGCGACGATCCTCTTCGCCTTGCCCATCGGTGTGATGACCGCTATCTACCTTGTCGAGTATGCCCGCGAATCCTGGGCGACCCGAGTGATCCGTCTCGCTGTTGTCAACCTGGCTGGCGTTCCCTCCGTCGTCTTCGGTCTCTTTGGTCTCGGCTTCTTCGTCCTCTTTTTAGACTTTGGCGTCTCCATCCTTTCTGGTTCGTTGACGCTGGCTCTGATGATCCTGCCGGTCATCATCACCACCTCGGAAGAAGCCTTGCGGGCTGTTCCGAACGGATACCGGGAGGCCAGCCTTGCCCTCGGCGCTACGAAACTGCAGACGATCCTGTTCATCGTCTTGCCGAACGCCATGCCAGGGATTTTGACAGGCTCCATCCTCGGTGTCGCCCGGGCGGCTGGTGAGACGGCGCCCATCCTCTTGACAGCGGCCGCCTTTTTCCTGCCTCGCCTGCCAGAGAGTGTCTTCGACCAGGTAATGGCTTTGCCCTACCACCTCTATGTGATCGCAACCCAGGTGCCTAATGCGGATCAGAAAATTCCCTATGGAACGGCGACAGTCTTGATGATCCTCGTCCTTGGCCTGAATATGGTGGCCATTCTGTTGCGTTCGTACTTCCGCCGCATGCGCAGAGTGTAGGAGGAAAACATGGCTAAGACTAAAATTTTCGCTGAAAACGTCAATCTCTATTACGGTGACTTTCAAGCGCTCAAGAACATTGGCATCACCATTGGCGAGCGCGAGGTGACGGCGCTGATCGGCCCTTCGGGATGCGGTAAGTCAACGTTCCTGCGCTGCCTGAACCGGATGAACGACATCATTCCCATCTGCCGCGTCGAAGGCAAGCTGATGTTCGAAGATACTGATATCTATCACCCGGACACCGATGTGGTGGCCTTGCGTAAGCGGGTCGGCATGGTCTTCCAGGCGCCAAACCCCTTCCCCAAGACGGTCTATGAGAACGTGGCTTATGCGCCGAAGTTGCATGGCCTCAAAGACAAGCGCAAGCTTGATGAGATCGTGGAGACATCCCTTCGACAGGCGGCGCTGTGGGATGAGGTGAAAGACCGCCTGCACAAACCGGCCCTCGGTCTCTCCGGCGGCCAACAACAGCGCCTCTGTATCGCCCGCGCCCTGGCCATCCAGCCAGAAGTCCTTTTGATGGATGAGCCCACATCGGCCCTTGACCCGATTTCTACGCTAAAGATCGAAGAATTGATCCGCGAACTGAAACAGCATTACACCATCGTCATCGTCACCCACAACATGCAGCAGGCGGCGCGCATCTCTGACAAGACGGCCTTCTTCCTCGTCGGCGATCTCGTCGAATTCGATGACACAGAGGTCATCTTCACCAATCCGAAAGACCAGCGCACCGAAGACTACATCACAGGACGCTTCGGTTAAGGCTTCACCCCCAACAACGCGGCCCCAGGGGAAGCCCAACCGTCAGATAAGGCTCCCTCTGAAAAACACCAAAGGATTGGGAAAGGGCGGATGGCTCATGACGACGCGTTCGGAATTCGACGTGTCTTTGAAAAATTTGCAACAGGATCTGCTTCGCATGGGCGCCCTGGTAGAGGAACAGATCGAAAAAGGAATCGAGGCACTGGCCCGGCAGGACATGGAGCTGGCCGATGCAGTCGTTGCCAACGATGACGAGATCGACCGCATGCAGTTGGATATTGAAGACCGTTGCATGAAGCTGATCGCCATGCAGCAGCCCATGGCTAAGGATCTGCGCCGGATCAGCGCCGCCTGGCGGATCAGCATCGACCTGGAACGGATGAGCGACAATATCGTCGACATCGCCAAAGCAGTCCGCCGGTTGGCCCAGGAGGTTTATTTCAAACCCCTGGTGATCATCCCGAAGATGGCTCAAATCTGCCAGCGCATGGTCAAAGACGGCCTCGACGCGTACGTCTTTGAGGATAAGGAACTTGCCATCCGTATGAGCGAACTGGATCATCAGGTTGACGCTCTATATAAGGAAGTTTTGCAGGAACTTCTGGCGATCATGATCAAGGACCAACAAAAGATTACCCAGTCGACCCATCTGCTTTTTGTGGCCCGCTACCTGGAGCGGTTCGGCGATCATGCCACCAATATCGCGGAAACCGTCGTCTACCTTGTCTCGGGAGAACGGAAGGATCTGAACGAGTAGCGACGAAACGTCTCGTCGCTGAACGAATCGGATTCGGAAGAAATCAAGAGGGTGGATCCATATGAAAGTAAACGGGGGCTCCCAGTAGTTGGGAGCTTGTTTTTTTTCCTCATGGACAGGAGCAGACAAGGACAGGCTAAAAATGCGATAATCTCCCGAAGACACCTGTCAAAGGGTTTGAAAAAGACGATCCATTTGCTATCATTGGACAAGAGGGCAGAAGCGAGCGGTTTTCGTAAGAACTCCGTAGCAGACGTCTGTAAGACGCAGAACGAGGAGAGACATGCATCATGAAACGTGAGATCCAAGTCGATGAACGATTGCCACTGCTGCAAACGATTCCGCTCAGTCTCCAACACCTCTTCGCCATGTTTGGGGCCACTGTCTTTGTTCCTATCCTGTTCAAAGTCGACCCGGCTACCATCCTTCTTTTCAACGGCATCGGCACGATCTTGTATCTGTTGATCTGCCGGGGCAAGATTCCGGCCTACCTGGGTTCCAGTTTTGCTTTCATCTCGCCGGTCATGATGGTTTTGCCGAAGTACGGCTATGAAGCGGCCCTGGGTGGCTTCATCGTCGTCGGCCTGATCTTCACGGTTGTGGCGCTGATCATCAAGGCGACCGGCACCGGATGGCTTGATGTGATCTTTCCGCCAGCCGCCATGGGCGCTATCGTTGCTGTCATCGGTTTGGAACTGGCGCCGGTAGCCGCCGGGATGGCCGGCCTGATCCCTGATCCGACGGGCGCAACGCCATTGGATATGAAGGCGATCACGGTCTCCCTGTTTACGCTGGCAGTGACTCTGATCGGCTCCGTCGTCTTTCGCGGCTTCCTGGCCATTATCCCCATCCTCTTCGGAGTTCTTTCTGGATACGCTTTGGCTGGCTTTATGGGTATGGTGAACTGGCAACCTGTCGTCGATGCCTATTGGATATCTGCTCCAACCTTTTATACGCCGCGTTTTGACTGGGGTGCCATCGCTATCATCGCCCCGGCGGCGTTGGTCGTCATCGCCGAACATGTGGGCCACTTGATCGTAACCGGCAACATTGTCGGCAAAGAACTCTCCCGCGATCCCGGCCTCGACCGCTCCCTCCTCGGCAACGGCTTGTCGACGATGTTCTCCGGCTTTTTCGGATCTACGCCGAACACCACCTACGGGGAAAACATCGGTGTCATGGCCATCACCAAGGTCTACTCGACATGGGTGCTGGGCATTGCGGCGATCATCGCCATCATCCTCTCCTTCGTGGGCAAGCTCTCTGCTGCCATCCAGGCGATTCCGTCACCAGTCATGGGCGGTGTCTCTCTGCTGCTTTTCGGTGTCATCGCCGCCTCAGGTGTGCGCATGCTCGTCGAGTCGAAGGTCGATTATTCGAAGGCGACCAACCTGATCCTCACCTCCGTCGTCTTACTTATCGGCGTCAGCGGCGCCCAGATCCAGTGGGGCGCCATCGCCTTAAAAGGCATGGCTCTGGCGACGGTGGTGGCGATTCTCTTGAGTCTCATCTTCAAGCTCTTCGAGATTACGGGGCTGTCGAATGAGGCGACGGCGGAGAAGGGGCGGAACACTCACTAAACCACTGGATCCAATTCGACCACAATTTGTATCGATTTCTATCATGATAGGGCGCTAGGGGGAAAAGGCAATGTCCCGTCTGACGATGGTTCCGGTGGGAAAAGAGGCCTTGCGGCAGCGGAGGCGTCTGGCGCTCTTGCGCTTGGCGGCGGTAGCGTTGCTGCTGGCCGCCCTAGGCGTCGGTCTCTGGTGGATGAAAGACAGGATCACCGGCTATCTCGTCAAGGTTACTGTGGAATTGCAGGCGGCGAAGATGGGACAACTCGCCGAGACGCGGGAATTGCCCGGTTGGGTGATCCGCGATGAGCGGGTCGTCCACGCGCCGGTGGCTGGTCACATCGAGCGGCTGGTCAAAGACGGTGATAAGGTCCGTGTCGGCACTCCGGTGGTTCGGCTAAAGGGTTTGAGCCCTGTCGGGGAAGAGATGGGCAGCCAGCAAGACCTGCCGTCGCCGAGAGCCGGCTTGATTGTCTACAAGCTCGACGGCCTCGAAGAGGTGCTCGATCCCCGGGCGCTCGACGAGTTAAGCACAGAACAGTTGAGCGCGCTGGCCGAAAAACCGCAGGAGATCCCCTCTGACGGCCTGGCCCAGGCGGGACAAGGCTTGTTCAAGGTTATCGACAATGTGGAGAAAGCCCACTTCCTGACCCATTACAACGTGAAAGACCTGGGTGGGCCGCTGGTGCCCTCGCGACGACTGACGCTCACACTCAATGCCTCAGGCCCGAACTTTTATGGCAAGGTTTTGCAGGTGCGCGGCGCCGATGATGTCTGGGCTGTCTTCCAGTTGATCAACCCGCCTGCTGAGGTGTTCAAAACACGCCGGTTGTCCCTTCGGATTGTGGACAAGATCCATAAAGGGATCCTCCTGTCTAAGGATGTGATCGTCGACCGGGACGGGCAAAAAGGCCTCTGGGTGGCGGAGAAGAACCGCGCCGAGTGGCGACCGGTTGAGGTCAAAGCGGCTGTCGGTGATCAGGTGATCATCGACGGCGTCAAGGAAGGGGAATTGGTTGTTCAAAACCCGGCTCTCCTCCGGGAAGGGCAGGAAATTAAATAAAAAACCAGGCAAAAGGTAAAAATTCAAGGTAAGAGTAGCAGGATTTCCCTGTCGAACGGCGAAATACGAAGCGTGGTGAAGGGATTGAGCGATCATGGGCCATTTGGAGGATAATTTGGGCCGTGTGCGCCAAAGAATCCGTGAAGCCGCCTTGCGCGCCGGTCGTGATCCGGAGTCCATCCGGTTGCTGGCGGTGACCAAGACAGTCCCGGTTGAACGGATCCAACAGGTGGTGGACGCCGGCGTTGACCTGCTCGGGGAGAACCGGGTGCAGGAACTGTTGGAGAAGTATCCCCAGGTGCGCGGTCCGGTTCGCTGGCATATGATCGGAACGTTGCAGACGAACAAAGTGAAGTACATCTATGACAAAGTGGAATTGATCCACTCGCTGGACAGGCTGTCGCTGGCAGAGGCGATCGCTCGCCATGCGGCGCGGTTGGGTCGGCCCATCGACTGTCTCGTCGAGGTGAACGTGGCGGGGGAGGAGAGCAAACACGGCGTCGATAAGGGCGCGTTGATCCCCTTTATCCGCCATGTGTCCGCCTTGGAGGGCATACATATCTGCGGACTGATGACGATGGCGCCTTACGTGGACGACCCCGAGGAGGCGCGATCGGTTTTCCGCGATTTGCGCCGACTCTCTCGCGAAGTGGAGGATTTAAGGTTACCAGGGGTGGATATGGGGCACCTTTCCATGGGGATGTCAAACGATTATGAAGTCGCAGTCGAAGAGGGAGCGACCATCGTCCGGATCGGCTCAGGCCTGTTCGGCGGTCGTCCGTAAGAGGGGAGGATTTTTTTCGATGGCCAAACTGGTGGAGAAATTTTACAGCATCATGGGGCTCGGCGATGAGATTGAGGAAATGGATGAGGCAACATCGGCGGCGAATCAGCCCAGCGAGGAACGGGAATCGGCCTTTTCCCGGCGCAGCGCCGAACGGGTTGAACGGTCGGAACGGACGGCAGCGCCTGTCGTCAGTCTGGTGACGGAACGGCAGAAGAAGGAGTTGAAGGTTGTGGTTTGCGAACCGAAGACCTTTGATGAGGCGAGGGCCATTGCCGACCACCTAAAAAACCGGCGGCAGGTCATCCTCAACCTGGAAAAAGCCGATCGGGAAATGGCCCAGCGGGTCATCGACTTCATCAGCGGCACCACCTATGCGCTCAACGGCTCCATGCAGAAGGTGGGCGCTAACATCTTCGTCTTCGCGCCGAGCAATGTGGACATCTCCGGCGATGTCGCCAGCGACGAACTGTCGTCTGTCCGCTCACCTTTGGCATGGGCCAATAAAGGCTAGGAGGTCTGACATCATTGAAGGTTTCCCGCCTCGAAGGTCGACGGATCGGGTTTATCGGTGGCGGAGCTATGGCTGAAGCGCTGCTGCGTGGCCTTCTCTCCCACGTCCCGGCTGACCGTCTGACCGTTTCTGATGTTTCACCAACACGCCTGGAAGCACTCCATGCGCAACTCGGCGTCGGTGTCACTACCGACAACACCACAGTCTGCCGTCGTTCTGACATTGTCGTTCTGGCCGTTAAGCCCCAGGTGTTGCCCGCAGTGCTGGCCCCGCTGAAAAATGAAATTACTGCGAATCACCTTGTCATCTCTATCGCCGCCGGGAGCACCTTGGCCCAACTGGAGGACTGGCTCTCACCGGAGATCCCCATTGTCCGGGTGATGCCCAATACGCCGGCCCTCGTCGGCATGGGCGCGTCAGCCCTGGCGGGCGGGCGGGGCACCTCAGAGGCGGATGTGGAGACGGCGTGCCAGCTCTTAGAAGCGGTCGGAATCGCCGAGGTGCTGCCCGAGTCTTATCTGGACGCGGTGACGGGTTTGAGCGGGAGCGGCCCTGCCTATGTGTACCTCTTTATTGAGGCCTTGATCGACGCTGGGGTCAAAGAAGGTCTGTCGCGCGATCTGGCCCGCCGGTTCGCCTTGCAGACGGTGAGCGGTTCGGCTGAAATGATCCGCCAGACAGGCAACCATCCTGCTGTGGAGCGGGATAAGGTGACTTCTCCCGGCGGCACCACTATCGCTGGCGTTCAGGCGCTGGAAGATGGCGGGCTCCGTTCCTCTGTTTTCGCCGCCGTTCATGCGGCTACCCACCGTGCCCGTGAACTGTCAGGTTCCCGATGAAATGACCCGGCCCTTCCGCCGGGTTCTTGCGTGAAATGGAGGGTGACTATTGGGAATCGGCGAGACTTATCAGATCATCAACATCGCTTTTGAGGTATTAAAGTTTCTCATCGTCATTCGGGTGATCCTCTCCTACTTCCCCCACAACCCCGACGGGACGATCATCCGCTTCATCTACGACATTACGGAACCGGTCCTGTCGCCGCTGCGCCGGATCATCCCTGTGCCGGCGTCGCTCCCTGTTGACTTTTCCCCCATCGTCGCCTATATCCTGTTGGAGGTCCTGGAGCGGGCGCTGCTCCAACTGATCTTCTAAATGGATCCTTCTCGTGAACGACGCTTTTCCCATCTGCCTCCGGGGGAGGGACGGGAAAAGCTGGCCCGGATTGCCGATCAGGCGGAACAGTGCCGGCGGACGCACCGCCAGCAGGTGACCGACTTTTTGGAGCCCTATTTACGCAAAGCGGCCCAGGATTTCCTGCGCGGATCGGGTGGCGTCCCTCATGTGGCTGATGGCGGCTACGAGGGTGCGGAACGGCAGCGGCTCGTCCTGTTGCCTGACGAAGAGGACTGGCCGGACAGCCGGATCTGCTGGCTCTTGGCCGAGCCTGTTGGGAAAGGCGAAAAGATCGGCCACCGGGATTACCTGGGGGCCTTGCTTGGGTTGGGGATCCGCCGGGAGAAGGTGGGCGATCTAAAGCTGACCGAGCGGGGCTGCGCCGTCGTGTTGGACGGTGACGTGGCCCGCTATGTGGAGGCCCAGTGGCGTCAAGTCCGCCAGTCTGATTTGGCGATTCGCCTCATCGATGATGGGAGCGTACCCGTCTTTATCGACGAGGGGGAAGAGCGAATGATCACGGTGGCGTCCCTGCGTTTAGACGCACTGATCGCGGCAATCTGGCATCTCTCCCGTTCTCGGGCCGATGAGGCCATCGGGCGGGGATTGTTGAAGGTGAACGGTCTCGAGACGACCGACGGGTGCAAAAGCGCTGACGAGGGGGACATCCTTTCGCTGCGGGGGCTTGGACGAGCCGTCCTGCGTGCTATCGGCAGCGAGACGAAGAAAGGACGTATCCGGCTGACGGTCTGGCAGCCTGCCGACCGGTAAATGGCCACCCTCGGACGGGTGAAAAAGCCGAAGCTGATTGAGCCAACTGGTGAAGGAGGATACCGATGCTGACACCGCTTGAGATCCACCAGAAGGAGTTTCGCAAGGGCGCCTGGGGCTATAAGGCGGAAGAGGTGGACGAGTTCCAGCGTCAGGTCGCCCAGTCCTTTGAAGAACTGTACAAGGAAAACATCCTCCTGAAGGAACAGGTGGCCCGTTGCGAAGAAAACCTACTCCGCTACCGTCACCTTGAAGAGACCTTGAACAATACACTGGTGTTGGCCCAGAAGACGGCCGATGAGCAGCGGGCTTCTGCGGAGCGGGAGGCCGAGGTGCGGCTGAAGGAGGCCCATCTCCAGGCGGAACAGATTCTGGCGGCGGCGCGAGCGAAACAGCAGGACATGGAGCGCCAGTATGAACACATGCGCAACCAGTTTCGCCAGTTCCGGGTCCAGTTCCGGGCCATGCTGCTGTCCCAACTGGAGACGGTCAAGGGCGAGGACTGGGAAGAGATGGCGAACATGGATGAACCCTACGCCGATGCGAGGCCCTGGTCCCACGGTGCTTACCTTGCCAAGGAGGGTCAGGCCGGCTGATGCTGTGGACGCAAGAACGAACTGGCGGCATCCGCTTCAAGATCCGGGTGCAGCCGCGGGCATCAAAGAATGAGGTCTGCGGTCTCCTCGATGACGCCTTGAAGGTCCGCTTGACGGCGCCGCCTGTCGACGGCGAGGCTAATGCCGCCTGCCTGCAGTTTTTTGCCAAGACCCTTGGCCTTTCCCGCCAGCAGGTGCGCCTGGTGTCCGGCGAGACGGGGCGGGTGAAAACACTGGAAGTTGACGGCCTCAGCCAGGAGGATTTGCTCAAGAAGTTTGACATCTGAACCTGTCTTTCGGTATAATATTTTTGTGCTTTTTTGCGCCAGAAATCGTCGACCGTTGATAACTCAAAAGGATCGACTGATGATATTTCCAACAGTGTTGAACGGGACAGGTGCGTGTAGACCGACTTGACAGCGAACCTGGGAAGGTGGAAGCCAGGGCAAGGGCGCTACCCGCATATCCCCCGGGAGCTGCGTCGCTGAAGCGAGTAGGCGGCGCCGGCAGCGGCCGTTATGCGCATACAGGAGGTGTCCGTTCGGCAACGCAGGGATGCGCTGATTGCTATCCAGCACAGCAGCGAAATGCGCCGGAGCGGAACGATCAAGGGTGGCACCGCGAGGAAACTCTCGCCCCTTACCAGATAAGGGGAGAGGGTTTTTTAGTTTTAAATGAGGTGAGAGGCAAGTGAACGGGAAGGAAAGCCCCGACTACAGCAAGACACTCAACCTGCCCCAGACGGAATTTCCGATGCGGGCGAATCTGCCCAAGCGGGAGCCGGATGTCGTCAAGTTCTGGGAGGAGATCGACCTCTACCGGGAGGTGGCCAAGGCCAACGCCGGGAAACCGAAGTTCATCCTCCATGACGGACCGCCCTACGCCAACGGCGAGATCCACCTGGGCCACACGCTGAACAAGGTGCTCAAGGACTTCATTGTCAAGTTCCACTCTATGGACGGCTTTGACGCGCCTTATGTGCCCGGCTGGGACACCCACGGCCTGCCCATCGAGCAGCAGGCGATCAAGGCGCTGGGCTTGAACCGCCACGCCGTCTCCACCGTTGAGTTCCGCCGCCGCTGCCAGGACTACGCCTTGAAGTACGTCGACATTCAGCGCAACGGCTTCAAACGACTCGGAGTCCGCGGCGACTGGGAGAACCCCTATATCACGCTGAAGCCGGAGTTCGAGGCTGCCCAAATCGGCGTTTTCGGCGAGATGGCGAAAAAGGGCTACATCTACAAGGGCTTGAAGCCAGTCTACTGGTGCGCCTCCTGCGAAACAGCCCTGGCTGAAGCGGAAGTTGAGTATGCCGACAAGGAATCGCCCTCCATCTATGTCAAATTCCCCGTCAAGGATTCGAAAGGCCTCTTTGACGCCAAGGATGCCTATGTGGTCATCTGGACGACGACGCCCTGGACGCTGCCGGCCAACGTGGCCGTCACGCTTCACTCCGAATTCGCCTACGTCCTCGTCCGCTTCGGCGGCGACCGGCTGATCGTGGCGAAGGAACTGCTGGCCAAGTTCATGGCCGACACCGGTCTGGAAGGCGGCCAGGTGGAGCAGGAGTTCACCGGCAAGGACTTGGAGCGCCTCGTCTGCCAGCATCCCTTTTTTGAGCGCGAATCCCTGCTGATCCTGGGCGAGCATGTCACCCTGGAACAGGGCACCGGCTGCGTCCACACGGCGCCCGGGCACGGCGTCGAGGACTTCCTGGTCGGCAAGGTGTACGGTTTGGAGGTCATCTCGCCTGTCGACAATCGGGGCAAGTTTACTTCCGAAGGCGGCATGTTTGCCGGCATGACGACGACCCAGGCCAACCCCGCCGTCATCGAGGAACTGAAGCAACGGGGCCTCTTGATCCGGGCCGGCAAGATCAAACACCAGTATCCCCACTGCTGGCGCTGCAAGCACCCCATCCTCTTCCGGGCCACGGAACAGTGGTTCGCCTCCATCGACGGCTTCCGCAAAGAGGCCCTGGAAGCTATCGACAATGTGCGCTGGATCCCGGCCTGGGGCCGCGACCGCATCTACAACATGGTCGCCGACCGCGGCGACTGGTGCATCTCCCGCCAGCGGACCTGGGGTGTGCCGATCCCTATCTTCTACTGCGCCGACTGCGGTGAGGCGATCATCAACGATGAGACGATCAGCCATATCCAAGGCCTCTTCCGCGACCACGGTTCTGACGTCTGGTTTGCCCGCGAGGCTGATGACCTCGTCCCGCCGGGCCTGACCTGCGGCAAGTGCGGCCATGGCAATTTCCGCAAAGAGACGGACATCATGGATGTTTGGTTTGACTCCGGTTCGTCCCATGCGGCTGTGTTGGAGACGCGCGAGGACCTGCATTTCCCTGCCGACCTCTACTTGGAAGGATCAGATCAGCACCGGGGCTGGTTCAACTCATCCCTCTCCACGTCGGTGGCTACCAAGGGAGTGGCGCCCTACAAGGCTGTCCTCACCCACGGTTTCCTTGTCGATGAGCAGGGCCGCAAAATGTCGAAATCCCTCGGCAACGGCGTTGAGCCCCAGGACGTGATCAAGGACATGGGCGCCGACATCCTGCGCCTCTGGGTCGCTTCCGTCGACTACCGGACCGATGTGGCCGCCTCGCCGAACATCATGCGCCAGACGGCCGACGGCTATCGCAAGATCCGCAACACCTTCCGCTACTTCCTGGGCAACCTCTACGACTTCGATCCGAAGGCCGATATGGTGGCTTTCGAAGAGATGACCGAACTGGACCGCTGGGCCATGATGCTGCTGCACAAGCTGATCCAGCGCGTCACCGCCGCCTGCCGCAACTACGAGTTCCATGTCGTCTACCATGCCGTCCACAACTTCTGCGCCGTCGACATGAGCGCCTTCTACCTCGATATCATCAAAGACCGCCTCTACGCCTCGCCGGCTAAGTCGCAGGCGCGCCGGTCAGCCCAGACGGTCCTCTACCATACGGCCGACGCCCTCGTGCGGATGTTGGCACCCTTCATCAGTTTCACCGCTGAAGAGGTCTGGGGCTACCTGCCTGGTGCTAAGGAACGGGCCAAGACGGTCCAGACAGCCGGCTGGCCAGAAGCCGACAGCCGCTTCATCGATGCCGCTCTGGCCGACAAGATGGAGCGACTTCTCGACATCCGCGCTATCGTCTCGAAGGCCCTCGAAACGGCCCGCCAGGCCAAGGTCATCGGCCATTCGCTCGAAGCCCAGGTGCGGTTGTTTGTCGACGCCGACCTGCGGGGCTTCCTAGAGGGGGAAGAGCTGGCCACCTTCTTCATCGTCTCCTCCGTTGAACTGGCTGGCGTGCCCGATGCGGCGCCTGCCGGAGCCTTCCGCGAGGCCGACGTGGCCGGATTGGCTGTCGAGGTCGCCAAGGCCCCCGGACAGAAATGCGAGCGCTGCTGGATCTACAGCGAAGAGGTGGGCGCTTCGGAAGAACGTCCGACCATCTGCCCGCGCTGCGCTGCTGCGCTCGAAGGGTAAATTCCACAAGCTACCGTTCCGGTGCACTCATAGCCACTGCCCGCCCCCGGTCATCCTACAGGATGGAGGATGATGACAGGAGGGGCTGAGGCCTTTGTTCGATGCAGCGAAAAAAGAGGTCACCGTGGGCGTCTCCAACCGGCACCTGCACTTGTCCGAGGCGGACCTGGTTCGGCTCTTCGGCGAAGGCTACCAGCCCGAACAGATGAAAGACCTGTCCCAGCCAGGACAGTATGCCGCCCGAGAAACGCTGACCCTGATGGGTCCCAAGGGACTGATCGAGGGCGTCCGATTGCTCATGCCGCTGCGCAAACAGTCCCAGGTCGAGGTGTCGGTGACCGACTGTTATAAACTGGGGATCCCGCCAGTCATCCGCGACTCAGGCGATCTGGCCGAGACGCCAGGGATCACCCTGGTAGGGCCGCTGGGACAGGTGGCGCTGAAAGAAGGGGCCATCGTGGCTGCCCGCCACATCCACTTCGGCGTCGACGAGGCGACGCGACTAGGCCTCAAAGACAAGGACCGCATTGCTGTCGAGGTGGGCGGTATCCGGGGACTGCGTTTCGACCATGTGTTGATCCGCGTCCACGAAACCTTTGCCGCTGAGATGCATGTGGACACCGATGAGGCCAACGCGGCGGTGATCAAGAACGGGCAGATCGTCAAAATGCTGATTTAAAATGGGTCAATGCCAAAATGGGCAGTGCCGGATAGCGGCGGTGAAAGAGATGCTTCTTTCGCGCCGCTATTCGTAATTCGACAAAAATAGGCAGGAGATGACGGCGCCGCCCCGAATAATTAGGAAATACCTCGAAATGAGTATTCCCAGGGGCGGCGTCCCTGATTTGCAAGGAGTGGAAAAAATCATGCCAGAAAAAAAGGACAACCGTGTCATCGTCACGGTCATCGGTGCGGACCGGGTGGGGATCATCGCCAGCGTCGCCACCATCATCGCCGACGCCGGCGCAAATATCCTCGATATCAGCCAGACGATCCTGCAAGGCGAATTTTTCACGATGATCATGGTCATCGACATGAACGACGCCAAAGCCAGCTTCGAACAATTGCGCAAGGCGCTCGAAGACAAGGGCAAGGAACTGGGCGTTCAGATCATGGCCCAACACGAGGATATCTTCAAGTTCATGCATCGCATCTGATAGACGCATCGTCATTCAACTGAAATCAAGTGTATGCTTCTTTCATTAACGGATTCATCATTCATCTGTATTTAACCGGTCGGGAGGGTTTTGCTCATGCCCCTTTCCATATCACCCCAGGAAATCATGGAGACCATCCGCATGGTCCAGATGGAAAATCTGGACATCCGCACCATTACCATGGGGATCTCCCTGCGCGACTGCTGCCGCACCGATGCGGCGGCGACAGCCAAGGCCGTCTATGACAAGGTGACCCGCATGGCCGGCGACCTAGTCAAGACTGGAGAAGAGATTGAAGGCCGATACGGCATTCCCATCATCAACAAGCGCATCTCCGTCACCCCCATCTCCCTGGTCGCCGAGAGCATGGGGTTGGACGGCTATGTCACTGTTGCCAAGGCCCTCGACGACGCTGCCAAGACGGTGGGCGTCAACTTCATCGGCGGTTACTCGGCCCTCGTCCACAAGGGGATGACCCCTGGCGACCGGGCGCTCATCGAGTCGCTGCCGGAAGCCTTGGCCGTCACCGAGCGCGTCTGCGCCTCTATCAACATCGCCACCACCAAGGCGGGCATCAACATGGATGCGGTGGCGCTCATGGGCCGTATCGTCAAGGCTACTGCCGAGGCGACGGCCGACCGCGACGGCCTGGGCTGCGCCAAGTTGGTCGTCTTCTGCAACGTCCCTGAGGACAACCCCTTCATGGCCGGCGCTTTCCACGGTATCGGCGAACCGGAGTGTGTCATCAATGTGGGCGTCAGCGGCCCTGGCGTCGTCCTGAACGCCGTCCGCAAAAAGCCTGGCTGCGACTTCGGCGAACTGGCCACGATCATCAAGCAGACGGCCTTCAAGATCACCCGCATGGGTGAACTGGTTGGCCGGGCCGCTTCGGAACGGCTCGGCGTGCCCTTCGGCATCGTCGACCTCTCCCTGGCGCCGACGCCGGCCATTGGCGATAGTGTGGCCGACATCCTGGAAGCGATGGGCCTGGAGCGCTGTGGCACCCATGGCACGACAGCCGCCCTGGCCCTGCTCAATGATGCCGTGAAAAAGGGCGGCGCCATGGCCTCTTCCTATGTGGGCGGCTTATCGGGCGCCTTTATCCCTGTCAGCGAAGACGCCGGCATGATCGCCGCCGTCGAGGCGGGCGCGCTGACCCTGGACAAGCTGGAAGCGATGACCTGTGTCTGCTCTGTCGGCCTCGATATGATTGCTGTTCCTGGCGACACGCCGGCGGAGACGATCTCGGCCATCATCGCCGATGAAGCGGCCATCGGCATGATCAACCGCAAGACGACCGCCGTCCGCATCATCCCCGTACCCGGCAAAAAGGTGGGCGACCATGTGGAGTTTGGCGGACTCCTCGGTCACGCGCCAGTCATGCCAGTCCATGGCTTCAGTGCCGCGTCCTTTGTGGCGAGGGGCGGGAGGATTCCGGCGCCGTTGCAGGCGTTGAATAACTAGAGAGCGATATTTTCGATAAGTTCCACTTGATTTCTAACTTTCATTCCTCATATAACCAGCAGGCTGCCTTTCAACAAGAGAGGCAGCTTTTTTATTATATAAAAAGATCTGACTGGATTGGTTTTGGTCTAGATAAAAGGAAAAATGGGAGAAGCATAGAAAAAATAAAAATATTAGAAAAGAGATGGCTGGTCTGATGCATTATTTGATCTTCCAAGATTTTGGCAAATAGGGGGGTATATATGCACTTTTTATTCGAAAGTATTACCATTACCTTATTTGTGAACGTGTTAAACAATAAATCCGTTAAATATACATCCGCTGGTTTATCCATGGGAGTGCTTAAATGCCTTTCATGAGCAGTAAAATCATGGCACATACTATGCCCAGGCAGGTGGGCAAAATGGAAAGAGAACAACCGCAGGTCGACAAGCGGCTCGTCGAATCGCTCAACGAGCGGATTGCTATGCTGGCTGTGGACATGGAGAAGATCCGTGTGGCCGAGTACGTGGACCTCTTTAACGACCCGAAACGCCTCTTATACCTGAACTTTTTAGCCGGTCTGGCGCGCGGTCTGGGCATGACCGTCGGCTTTACGGTCCTCGGCGCAGTGGCCGTGCTGATCCTGCGCGAATTGGTCGTGCTCAACCTGCCGCTGATCGGCGGGTTCATCGCCGAGGTGGTCCGCATGGTGCAGACGCAGTTGGGCATGTAAATCATGTACGTGAGGATCCGACACTGAAGGCAAATGGGCCGCACAGGCAGTTTGCCCTTTTCAAATGAAAACGAACAGGGGAAAGAGGGGATACCGATGCCGGACAGCCATGAGGCCGCCTGGTGGCGCCTGAACGCGATGGAGACGGACATCCGGGACCAACTGACCCACATGACCCAGGACGCCCTGGGGGAATCGATGGGCGAATCGATCCAGGAATTGAGCCTCTATGACAATCACCCCGCCGATGTGGGCAGCGAGGTCTATGAACGGGGCAAGGACCTGGGGACGCGGGATCGCTTCAGCCGGGAACTGGATGAGATCGCGAAGGCCAAGCGGCGCATCAGCGAGGGCATCTACGGGATCTGCGAAAAATGCCATCAAAAAATCCCCGAAGAGCGGATGGAGGCCATGCCGACGGCGACGCTCTGCATCGAATGTCAGAGTCATGAGGAGGCGTTGCATCCGGATCGCCATCCCCGTCCCATTGAAGAGGACGTGGCGCCCTACCCTTGGGGAGGGAACTCGGACAACCTCTTTTCCATCGGCGAGCATGGGACGGACCGCGACGAAAACGACCCCACCATGTTCGACGGCGAGGACGCTTGGCAGATCCTGGCCCAGTATGGCAGTTCGGACACCCCGAGCGATGTGGAGTTCACGCCCGAGTATCCCAAGATCGCGCCCAACCACTTCGAGCGGGTCGGGGGCACGGAAGCGATCGAGATGATCCCTGTCGAGAAGGGGAAAGATGGTGTCTTTTATCAGGACATGGATGGCGTCGATGACGAAGAGGGACCTCATCGCCTGTAAGCCGGCTTGCGCCGGCTTTTATGTTTCTAAAATCATCCCAGCGCTGTCACGGCATGGGTAGCGCGGCAAGGACTATGGTTTTTAACAGGAGCTTCATAATATGAAGAGGCCTCCGATGAGACATTCTATGCCTAGACCAGCACGGGAGGAGGTGAAGAACAAGAATGCCGAACCGGAACAAAGCCGTATTCCCTGGGGCGCAAGGCGCGCTGGACCGCTTCAAGTATGAAGTGGCCGCCGAAATCGGCCTGGCCAACAAGGTTCAAAGCGCCGGCTGGGAAAACATGACCACTCGTGAAGTTGGCTCCATCGGTGGTTTCATGACCAAGAAGATGGTCCAACTGGCCGAGCAGCAATTGGCCCAGAGCAACGGCGTTTCCGCGACCCTGGCCCGTTCTGCCGGAGCCGACGCCCAACAAGGTGCGCTTCAAGATTCCGGCCGATAGGTTTTACCATACAGAGGTCAGCCGCAAGGCTGGCCTTTGTCGCGCTTGGTTGCGCCCCCGGCCCCTGCATGCTAAAATATTTCAGATTGGGCACTCTGGAAAAGGGGGGGCAGGCCATGAGACAGGGACCGTCAGGACGGATTGGCAACAACGCTTTCTGGGTCATCCTGCTGGCGACGATCGCCGTCGACCAATTGACCAAGGCCATCGTGCAGGCGAAGATGGCGGAGTATGAGTCGATTCCGCTCATCCCCAACATATTTCACTTAACCTATATCCTCAACCCCGGCGCCGCCTTCGGCATGCTGGCCAATAAGACAGTCTTTTTCATTACCATCACCACGGTCGTTCTGGGCGCTATTTTGTTTTTTTACCGCCGCGTGCCGGAAGAACAGATTTGGTTGCGCTTGGGCCTGGCCCTGCAAGCTGGCGGTGCCGTCGGCAACCTGATTGATCGGATCCGCTCGGGGCTGGTCATTGATTTTTTCGATTTTCGCGTCTTCCCTGTCTTCAATATGGCCGACATGGCCATCACCATCGGCGTCGGTTTGATCATGCTCAGCCTGCTGCTCGCTCCCGATGAGGAGAAAAAAGCGGTCCCCTCCGGCGAGATGGCCGGTCCTCACGAATAACCAGAAGGAAACCTAGGGCGCGCTTTTGCCGGTGAAAAGTTTTTGCTTCTCGACACCGCCCGGAGGGCGCTGGATTCTGTAGGAATGGAGCCCGAAAACAATGGCAGCCAAAAACATAGAAACCCCAAAAAGTGAGGCCGCGACGGTCCCCGAAGGGGCGGCGGCGGAATTGGA
Organism: Heliomicrobium sulfidophilum; assembly: GCF_057715735.1. NCBI lineage: Bacteria > Bacillati > Bacillota > Clostridia > Eubacteriales > Heliobacteriaceae > Heliomicrobium > Heliomicrobium sulfidophilum. The sequence continues at coordinate 19,556 of NZ_JBVTZZ010000005.1, read as the reverse complement.
CATCGAGGTCGAATTGGAAGGGGGCGAAATTGAAGAGCCTGCAAGGCCTGAACTGGTCCGCCTCTCTGTCACGCCGGCAGAGGCTGACAGCCGCATCGATGTCTGGCTGGTGCAGAAGGGGCTCGTGCCTTCTCGCTCCCACGGCCAGAACTGGATCAAAGAGGGCCTCGTCACCCTCGACGGCGGTCCTCTCAAGGCCAACTACCGGTTGAGACCTGGCGATGTGATCGAGGTGGCGCCGACGGCGCCGGAAGCGGTGGCGATCCTCCCTGAGGACATCCCCATCGAGATTATCTTTCAGGACGCCGACATTGCCGTGATCAACAAGCCGGCAGGCCTCGTCGTTCATCCCGCCGAGGGCCACTGGTCCGGCACACTGGTCAACGCGCTGCTCTACCATATCAAGGACTTGTCAGGGATCAACGGCGAACTGCGGCCCGGTATCGTCCACCGCATCGACAAGGACACCTCCGGCCTGCTGGTGGTGGCGAAAAACGACCGCGCCCACATCCACCTGACGGAGCAGGTGAAAGACCATCGGGTGCGCCGTGAGTACCTGGCCATCGTTCACGGCGTCATCGGCGCGGAAACGGGCCGGGTCGAGGCGCCCATCGGCCGCGATCCCAAGGACCGCCAACGCATGGCCGTCATCGCCGGGGGGAAAAACGCGGTCACCCATTTTCGCGTCCTGGCCCGCTACCCTGAACAAGGCTTCAGCCTGCTTCACTGCCGCTTGGAGACGGGGCGGACCCACCAGATCCGCGTTCACCTGGCTCACATCGGCCATCCCGTCGCCGGCGATCCGAAATACGGACCCCGCAAGGTCGCATTTGGCCTCACCGGACAGGCGCTGCACGCCTGGAAGCTCGAATTCGTCCATCCCCGCAGCGGCGAACCTTTGCAGTTTCAGGCAGACCCGCCAGATGACTTCGTTCAGGTGCTCCAAGTGCTTCAGACGATCCAAACAAATCAAAGAGACCAAGCGAATCTAGCGACTCAGGCGAGCCACAAGGACTCACCATTGACAAAATTCGACCTTTCAAGGTATACTAATCAGGAACAGGAACCCCCCCTTTAATTCGGTCCCGTGAGGCCGGCAAGGTTGGGAATCGTGAGTGAAGGACATAGGTGCGCGCTTTGCTCGCAGGCAGGTTTGCCTCGGGTAATCGGCGCTTCCTTGCATGAGACGATAAGCCTATCTTTGCCGGTGACGGTGGGGATAGGCTTTTTTGCTTTCCCCCGACGCGAAAGGAGGACACCAGGATGAAGCTCCTCGACAAAGCCCTGCTGATGGACGACGACGCCATCCGTCGCGCTATCACCCGCATCGCCCATGAGATCTTGGAAAAGAACGAAGGTATCGAACATCTGGCCCTTGTCGGCATCCGGCGGCGCGGCGTCCCGCTCGCCAAACGGCTGCAGGAGAAGATCCAGGAGATCGAGGGGACAACCGTGCCCCTTGGCGCGCTGGACATCACCCTCTACCGGGACGACCTGACGACCCTCGATGTGCAACCCGTTATTCACAAGACGGAGGTTCCTTTCTCTCTTAACGGCAAAAAGGTCGTCCTTGTCGACGACGTGCTCTATACGGGTCGCACCGTGCGGGCCGCCCTGGACGCCCTCATCGACATCGGCCGTCCTCAGGTGATCCAACTGGCCGTCCTCATCGACCGGGGCCACCGGGAACTGCCCATCCGGGCCGACTATGTGGGCAAAAATGTGCCCACGTCCAAACGAGAAGTGATCTCTGTCCGCGTCATAGAAGTGGATGGAGAGGACGGCGTTTCCATCCAGGACATGGTGGACTGATGGTTCGCCAGTCGCCTCGCGGCATGCACCGGGAGGCTTTTTTACGGACATTTTCGCAGACAACCTATGCAATCAATTACGGACGAGGGGGACGAGGCACCCATGGCATGGCAGCACAAAGACCTGCTGGGCTTGCGCGGCTTATCGAAGCAGGAGATCGAGCTGATTTTAGACACGGCGGCGCCGATGAAGGACATCATCGGTCGCGACATCAAGAAGGTCCCCACACTGCGCGGAAAATCTGTTGTCTGTCTCTTTTACGAGGCATCGACACGGACACGCACCTCTTTTGAACTGGCCGGCAAGTTCATGAGCGCCGACACGGTGAACATCGCCGCCTCCAGCTCTTCTGTCGTCAAAGGGGAGTCGCTCATTGATACGGGCAAAACCCTGGACGCCATGGGCACGGACATCATCGTCATCCGCCACGCCGCCTCGGGCGCGCCCCACCTGCTGGCCAAGCATGTAAAGGCCCGCGTCGTCAACGCCGGCGACGGCGCCCATGAGCACCCCACCCAGGGCCTGCTCGACATGTACACCATCCGGGAGCGCAAAGGCCGCCTGGAGGGCTTGACGGTGACCATCCTGGGCGACGTGCTCCACTCGCGGGTGGCCCGTTCGAACATCTGGGGATTGCGGACGATGGGCGCCCAGGTGCGCCTCTGCGGACCGTCGACACTGCTGCCGCCGGAACTGGCGACCACCGGGGTGCAGACCTTCACGCGTATCGAGGAAGCCTTAGAGGGCGCCGACGTGGTTAACGTGCTGCGCCTCCAACTGGAGCGGCAGAAGAAAGGACTCTTCCCGACGATCCGCGAGTATGCCCGCCAGTTTGGCCTTAACCAGGAGCGGCTCAAGTACTGCAAGAGCGATGTGCTTGTTCTCCATCCGGGGCCGATGAACCGGGGCGTCGAGATCGCCGACGATGTGGCTGACGCCGATTTCGCGGCCATTGAGGAGCAGGTGACCAACGGGGTGGCTGTGCGCATGGCCATACTCTATCTGATGATGGGAGGAAGCGGCAGTGGCGCTATACATTAAAGGTGGGCGGGTCATCGACCCGGCCAATGGCATCAATAAAATCGCTGACGTGAAGATCGAAGCGGGCATCATTGCAGGCATTGACGATTTCGCGGGCGCCATCACCGAAGCGGACGAGGTCATCGACGGGGTTGGCAAACTGGTCGTTCCCGGCCTGATCGATATCCACTGCCACCTGAGAGAGCCAGGCTTGGAGGCGAAGGAGACCATCGCCACAGGCACCCGGGCGGCGGCCCGTGGCGGCTTTACCGCTGTCTGCGCCATGCCGAACACAAAACCGGTCTGCGATTCCCAGACGGGCGTTGAGTTCATCTACAACCGGGCTAAGGCGACGGGTCTTGTCCATGTCTATCCCATCGGTGCCATCACCAAGGGTTCGGAAGGCCAGGAACTGGCCGAGATGGCCGACATGGCCGCCTGCGGCGCTGTGGCTTTTTCCGACGATGGCAAACCGGTGCCCCGCTCTGACATCATGCGACTCGGTTTGCAATACGCCCAGATGGTCGGCAAGGTGATCATCAGCCACTGCGAAGATCCCGAACTGGCCAAAGACGGCGTCATGCACGAAGGCTACTGGTCGACAGTGCTCGGCCTGCGGGGCATCCCGGCAGCGGCCGAGGCGATCATGGTGGCCCGCGACATCCTTCTTGCCGAGAGTGTCGGCGCGAAGCTGCACATCGCCCATGTTTCGACGGCCCGCTCGGTGGAACTCATCCGCCAGGCCCAGTGGCGCGGCGTCAATGTGACCGGCGAGGTCTGCCCCCATCACTTGGCCCTTACAGACGCCGATGTGGAAGGCTTCAACACGGCGACGAAGGTCAACCCGCCCCTGCGGACCGACAAGGACCGCGAGGCCCTTCGCTCGGCCCTGAACGATGGCACCCTGACCATCCTGGCGACAGACCACGCGCCCCATACGGCCGAGGAAAAGGCTTGCGAATACAACTATGCACCCTTCGGCATCTCGGGCCTGGAGACGGCCTGGCCGCTCTTCTGGCGCGAACTGGTCGAACCGGGTGTTATGACCCTGCCATCCTTTGTAGCCGCCTTGACGGTGGCCCCGGCGAAACGGCTCGGACTGCCTGGCGGCACCCTCTCGACGGGCGAGGCGGCTGATGTGACCATCATCGACCCCGAACACACCGAGACGGTCACCCTGGAGAATTGGCAGTCGAAAGGCAAAAACACGCCCTTTGTCGGCCAGACCCTGCGCTCCTGGCCGGTGGCGACCATCGTTGGCGGGCGGGTAGTTATGCAGGATCGTCAAATCGCAGATTAATCGGCGTTAGCGCCGTATCATAAACTCGATCAAAAACCATTTCATCAATAACGCTCACAACACACATCTCACAACAGTGCTCTCCACGCTGCGTTCAAGACGGTTCGAAACGCTGCCTACTACGCTGCTCTTCACATAGGCACAAGCACACTCCTTCTAGAACCACCGCAGCATACTTCACCGGGCTGGCCTACCGGCCTCACGCCAACGCGGCGGCAATACAGGAGGTTTTTATGGAAAAGGGTTATCTCATCCTGGAGGACGGCTCTGTCTGGGAAGGCGAGGCCTTTGGCGCAACAGGGCAGCGACCCGGCGAGGTCGTATTCAATACGGGCATGACCGGTTATCAGGAACTGCTCACCGACCCCTCCTACTGCGGGCAGATCGTCGTCATGACCTACCCGCTGATCGGCAATTACGGCATCAACGAAGAGGATTATGAATCGCGCCGGCCCTTCCTGCGCGGCTTCATCGTCCGGGAATGGGCGCAGATCCCCTCCAACTGGCGCAGCCGGGACACGATCAACGAATACCTAAAACAAGCCGGCGTCATCGGTCTCGCCGGCGTGGACACGCGCGCCCTCACCCGGCGTCTGCGCAGCCACGGCACCATGCGCGGCATCATTGCCACCGGCGACGTGGACACGGCGGTGCTGGCGCAACAAGCCCAGCAGGCGCCCCACATCTCCGGACAGCCCCTCGTCGACGAGGTGACCGTGAAGGAGCCTTCCGTCATGGAGAACGACGGCTTCCATGTGGCCCTCCTCGACTACGGCGCCAAGGACAACATCGCCCGGTCGCTGCACCGGCGCGGCTGCAAGGTGACCATCCTGCCGGCCCGGACGACGGCTGCCGAGGTCCTCGCCCTCAACCCCGACGGGATCATGCTCTCCAACGGGCCGGGGGACCCCCGGGATGTGCCTTACGCCGTCGAGGCGGTCAAGGAACTGCTCGGCAAAAAGCCCCTCTTCGGCATCTGCCTGGGCCACCAGATTATCGGCCTAGCCGTGGGCGCGAAAGCTTACAAGCTGCCCTTCGGCCACCGCGGTTCCAACCACCCTGTCAAGGACCTGGCGACAGGCCGCGTCTACATCACCAGCCAGAACCACGGCTTTGTCATCGACGGCGACAGCGTTCCCGCCGGTGTGGCCGTCTCCCATATCAACATGAACGACGGCTCTGTCGAGGGCCTTGCCTTTACCGATATGCCCGCCTTCTCCGTTCAGTACCACCCCGAGGCGTGCCCCGGTCCCGACGATTCGGACTACCTCTTTGACCGGTTCATCGACCTCATGAAGCAAACGGAAGGGAGGTCCTAAGCATGCCGAAGGATCCCACACTGCGCCGGGTCATGGTCATCGGTTCCGGCCCCATCGTCATTGGCCAGGCGGCCGAATTTGACTACGCCGGCACCCAGGCGTGCGGCGCCCTCAAAGAAGAAGGGTTGGAAGTCATCCTCGTCAACTCCAACCCGGCCACGATCATGACCGACGCCAACATCGCCGATCGCGTCTATATCGAGCCCCTCACCCCCGAATTCGTCACCCGCATCCTCCGTAAAGAGCGGCCCGACGGCCTGCTGCCGACCCTCGGCGGCCAGGTGGGCCTCAACATCGCCCGTTCCCTCGCCAAAAGCGGCGTCCTCGACGAACTGGGCGTCCGCCTCCTCGGCACACCTCTGTCGGCCATCGAAAAGGCTGAGGACCGGGAACTGTTCAAAGACATGATGGAGCAGATCGGCGAGCCTGTGCCCGAGTCGACCATCGTCGAATCGGTCGAAGCTGCCCTGGCCTTCGGCGAAAAAGTCGGCTTCCCGCTGATCATCCGCCCTGCCTACACATTAGGCGGCACCGGCGGCGGTATCGCCACTGACATGGAATCCTTAAAGACCTTCGCCATCAAGGGCCTCAAGCACTCGGCCATCCACCAGATCCTCGTCGAGCGCAGCGTCGCCGGCTGGAAAGAGATCGAATACGAGGTCATCCGCGACGGCGCCAACAACTGCATCACCATCTGCAACATGGAAAACATCGACCCTGTCGGCGTTCACACAGGTGACTCCATCGTCGTCGCACCCTCACAGACCCTCTCCGACAAGGAGTACCAGATGCTGCGGGCGGCGTCCTTGAAGATCATCCGCTCCCTTGGCATTGAAGGCGGCTGCAACGTCCAGTACGCCTTAAACCCCAAGTCCTTCGAATACATCGTCATCGAGGTCAACCCGCGCGTCAGCCGCTCGTCAGCGCTGGCTTCCAAGGCGACAGGCTACCCCATTGCCAAGGTGGCCGCCAAGATCGCCATCGGCAAAACCCTCGATGAGATCAAAAACGCCGTCACCGGCAAGACCTACGCCTGCTTCGAGCCGGCCCTCGACTACTGTGTCTTGAAAATCCCCCGTTGGCCCTTCGACAAGTTTGCCGACGCCAAGCGCACCCTGGGCACCCAGATGAAGGCCACCGGCGAGGTGATGGCCATCGACCGCGCCTTCGAGCCGGCTCTGATGAAGGCCATCCGCTCCATGGAGATGGGCGTCGTCGGCCTCTGGCACAAGGACATCGCCGACTGGAACGACACCGACCTGGAAAGAGGGCTCGTCGAAGCCGACGACCGGCGGCTCTTCGTCGTGGCCGAGGCGATGCGCCGCGGCTGGTCGCTTGAGCGGCTCCACGACCTCACCAAAATCGATCTGTTCTTCCTTGTCAAGATCGCTAACCTCGTCCGCATGGAACAGGAACTGGCTCGCTTCGCCGGCCAGGGGCTGGACAAGATCCCCGCCGACTTGTTGAAAAAAGCGAAGCGCATGGGCTTCGCCGACGCCGACCTCTCCCGTATCACCGGCATCGCCGAGATGGACCTGCGCGCCTACCGCTTCAACGCCGGCATCAAGCCTGTCTACAAGATGGTCGACACCTGCGCCGCCGAGTTTGAGGCCGAGACGCCCTACTTCTACTCCTCCTATGACCAGGAAGACGAGGCGGCGCCGACGCCGCGGCCCAAGATCGCCGTCATCGGCTCCGGCCCGATCCGCATCGGCCAGGGGATCGAGTTCGACTACTGCTCCGTCCACTCTGTCTGGGCTATTCGCGATGCTGACTATGAGTCGGTGATCATCAACAACAACCCTGAGACGGTCTCCACCGACTTCGACACAGCCGACCGACTCTACTTTGAACCGCTGTTGCCGGAAGACGTGGTCCACGTCCTGGCAAAGGAAAAGCCCCAGGGCGTCATCGTCCAGTTTGGCGGCCAGACGGCCATCAACCTGGCCGGTCCCCTGCAAAAGGCCGGATTCAACATCCTGGGCACCTCGGTCGACGATATCGACCGGGCCGAGGACCGGGACCGCTTCGACCAGGTCTTGATCGAACTGGGCATCACCAAGCCGGCCGGCCGCACAGCCACCTCTGTCGAAGGCGCTCTCGAAGTGGCTCGCGAGATCGGCTACCCCGTCCTCGTCCGCCCCTCCTACGTCCTCGGCGGCCGGGCCATGGAGATCGTCTACAACGACGAAGACCTGGAATCGTACATGGCCAACGCCGTCAAGGTCAACCCTGACCACCCGGTCCTCGTCGACAAGTACCTCATCGGCACCGAAATCGAAGTCGACGCCATCGCCGACGGCGAGCAGGTGCTCATTCCGGGTATCATGGAGCATGTAGAGCGCGCCGGCGTCCACTCGGGCGACTCGACGGCCGTCTTCCCGGCTCAGGGCCTGACGAAAGAGCAGACCGACAGGATCATCGACTATACGACCCGCCTGGCCCTGCACCTCAACGTCCGGGGTGTCGTCAACATCCAGTATGTCATGCATGAGGGGCAGATCTACGTCATCGAAGTCAACCCCCGCTCCAGCCGCACTGTGCCCTACCTCTCCAAGGTGACGGGCATTCCCATCATCAAGATCGCCACCCGCATCATCCTCGGCGAGACCCTGGCCGCCCAAGGTTACCAAGGCGGACTCGCCCCGGCCCCGGCCTACACGGCTGTCAAAGCGCCTGTCTTCTCCTTCGGCAAACTCCTCGACGTGGAAACCTCCCTCGGCCCTGAGATGAAATCGACGGGCGAGGTCATGGGCGTCGACGCCGACTTCCATAAAGCCTTCTACAAGGCACTTGTGGCGGCAGGGATGGACATCCCGACGAAAGGGACCATCCTAGCCACCATCGCCGACAAGGACAAGGAAGAGGCCATCCCCCTCTTAAAAGAGTTTTCTGACCTGGGTTATAACCTGGTGGCTACATCAGGCACGGCTGACGCTTTGCAAGCGTCTGGTATCACGGTTCAGCGGGTCAACAAGATCGGTGAGGGCTCGCCCCACCTGGTCGACCTGGTGCGGGAGGACAAGGTGCAACTGATCATCAACACACTGACCAAGGGTAAGCAGCCTGAGCGGGATGGTTTCCGCATCCGCCGGGCGGCGGTGGAACACTCCATCCCTTGCCTGACCTCTCTCGACACGGCCCGGGTGATCCTCCAGACCTTGCGCACCATTCACGGCGGCGGCGACTTCGCCATGGTGCCGTTGCAAGAGTATCTCGCTTAAAAGCGGAGGGAGTGAAGAAGGTGCCCGCTGAAAAGAAGGCCTCCTCTGAAACAAACGCGCCAGCGCAAAATACTTCTTCTATAAACAGTTCTGCCGTACTGGCTGACGCAGCTATTTTATCTCAAGAAGAACTGAAACCGGGCGTTTTCCGCCTCGTCCTCTCAGCGCCGGAACTGGCCCGGCGCTGCCAGCCCGGCCAGTTTGTCCAGGTTCGCGTCAGCGACAGCGTTTCCCCGCTGCTACCCCGTCCCATTAGCATCCACGGTTTCAACAGGGAACAGGGGACCCTCTCACTGCTCTACCATGTGGCGGGACAGGGGACGGGCAAGCTGTTCCGAATAGCCGCTGGGGAATCGTTGAAGATCTGGGGGCCCCTTGGGAAAGGGTGGCTTCTTCCCGTACATGGGCAAGGCGCCACCAAGGCCCTTCTGCTACCAGCTAGCCGTGAAACCGCAGTAGATGCGCCTGAGAAGACGCTAACGTATGCGGATATGGAGCAGGAAAAAGTGTTGCCCCTCTTCGTCGCCGGCGGCATCGGCGTCGCGCCGCTGCCGCCCCTGGCCAAAGCCTGGCGCGACCTGGGGGCCGAAGCGATCCTGCTCTACGGCGCCCGTTCCGCCGGCCAGATCGTCACCGCTGACGAGTTTACGGCCATGGGCGTCGATGTGCGCATTGCCACGGAAGACGGTTCAACCGGTGTGACCGGCCGGGTGACGGAACTGCTCAAAGACCTCGATACCGGAGACAAGCTACCGCTCCTCTACGTCTGCGGTCCCAAGCCGATGCTGAAGGCAGTGGCACAACTGGCTGACGAGCGGGGCTGGCCCTGCCAGGTCTCTTTGGAGGAGCGCATGTGCTGCGGCCTCGGCGCCTGCCTCTCCTGTGTCTGCAAGAAAAAGACGGACGACGAAAAGGAAGGCGGCAAGGGTTGGACCCATGCCAAGGTTTGCACCGATGGACCAGTCTTCTGGAGCAGGGAGGTGGTCTGGAATGGGTAGCCTGAACCTACAGGTCAACCTGGGTGGACTGTCCATGAAAAACCCAGTCACTACCGCATCGGGCACCTTCGGCTTCGGCCTCGAATTTGCCCCCTTCATCGACCTCAATCGCCTCGGGGCGATCGTCGTCAAGGGGACGACCCTGGAACCACGGGAGGGGAACCCGACGCCGCGCATGGCCGAGACACCGGCGGGGATGCTCAACGCCATCGGCCTGCAAAACCCTGGCGTAGAGGCGTTCATTCGTGACTACCTGCCGCCGCTGCAGCAGATCGACACGCCAGTCATCGTCAACTTGAGCGGCAACAGCGTCGAAGATTACGGCCGGCTGGCGGCGATCCTCGATGGCGCCGATGGGGTGGCCGCCTTGGAGGTCAACATCTCCTGCCCCAACGTCAAACAGGGGGGCATCCAGTTCGGCACCTTGCCTGCTTCGGCCGCCGCCGTGACCCGGGCTGTTCGGGAAAATACGAAAAAACCGGTCATCGTCAAGCTGTCGCCCAATGTGACCGACATCACCGAGATGGCCCGGGCCGTCGTCGACGCCGGCGCCGATGCCCTGGCCCTGATCAACACGCTGCTGGGCATGGACATCGACATCCGTACCCGCCGACCTGTGCTGGCCAACATCTTCGGCGGCCTCTCCGGACCCGCCGTCAAACCGGTGGCGCTGCGCATGATCTACCAGGTGTACAAAGCCGTCAATGTTCCCATCCTGGGAATGGGCGGCATTATGAACAGCCAGGACGCCATCGCCTTTTTCCTGGCCGGCGCGACAGCTATCGCCGTAGGGACGGCCAATTTCACCAACCCTCGGGCCACCGTGGACATCCTCGAAGGCATCGGGGAATACTGTTGTCGCGAAGGCGTAAGAGACATCAACGAATTGATCGGCGGCGCCCATTAAATCCGATTCACCTGCTGATTCTTTCGACATTTTAACCCCCCATTTACGACAGCGTTCTTTTCGGATATCATATAGCTGTGTCTCACCGATAATCGATCTCGTTTGATCTATTTTTGCAGCAGGAGGTGGGGAGCAGTGCGCCGGAAGAAAGTGATCATGTTCATCATTGATTCCCTGCACCCGCGGGTTTTCGATGACGTGACTCAGGACGGTTCCGCGCCTGTCCTCGCCTTTTTGCGCAAAAAAGGCATTAGCCACTCGAGGGTCGTCTCGGCTTTTCCGACGATGACGCCTACCGCTTTAAGTTCCATCGCTACCGGGGCCTATGCGGACAAGCACAAGGTGCCCGGTTTCATCTGGTTTTCCGAGATGAGCCAGCGGCTCGTCAACTACGGCGCCACGCCAGGGGCGATCATGAAGCTGGGCGTCTTTCAGACCGTAAAAAACCTGCTCTACAACCTCAACCAGGAACATATCAATCCTCGGATCGAAACCTTCCACGAGATCCTGGAAGACCGGGGGTATACGTCGGGGAATATCAACTTCTTCATCTACCGGGGACGCAAAAAAAGAGAGCCCAACCTGCCCTGGCTGATTCGCCTGGCCGCCTGGTTGCGCCTGCGCGGGCCTGTTTTTGGCCCCGAGAACCTCGCCCTCGGCGAATGCTGTCTCTCACCGAGCCTGCAAGGCTTTCGCGGTCCTGCCGGTCCCTTCAACAAGTTCGGCTTCAATGACCGCTTCTCATGCCTGGCTGCCTCGGAACTGATCCGCCGAGGCAAACAGCCTGACTTCATGATGGTCTACCTGCCCGATAATGACGGCTACTCCCACCGGATGGGCCCTCTCAATGCCCATCCCTGTGTCCGCAAAGCCGATCGGATGATCCAGACGGTGCTCAACGCCTTCCCCTCCTGGGAGCATGCCTTGGAGGAGAACGCCTTTCTCGTCGCCGGCGACCATTCCCAGTGCCCCGTCGGACCTAACCACACGACAGTCTTGCTGGATAAGATGCTCTCCCAATTCCGGCGGTTGGAGATGCTTTCTTGGGGCGCGGCGCGGCGTTATGACATCACCATCTGTCCCAACGAACGCATGGCTATCGTCTATGTCCTCCGCAACCAGGAGTCGGTGCTGCCAGCTGTCGTCGACACCTTGTCCGGCGACGAGCGGATCGCCCAGATCATGTGGCGGGAAGGGGAGCGCATCCGGGTCATCCAGGGCGGTTCCCGCAAATCTCTTACCTTCTGGCGCGAGGAGACCTATAAGGACACCTTCGGTGTGGACTGGAACTTCAACGGCGACCTGTCTGTCGTAGACGGCGAGGTCCGCGACGGCATCCTTCACTTCGGCGAATACCCGGACGCTTTCTCACGCATTGCCTCTGCGTTAGAGAGCCAGGTGACGCCCCGGGTGCTCCTCTCAGCCCGTCCGGGTTTTGAGTTTTACGCTGATGATTCACCCATCTACCCGGGCGGCGGCAGCCACGGTTCTCTCCATGAGAGCGACTCCATCGTCCCCGCCGTGCTGGCAGGCACCGATCATGACCTGCCCAACCTGCGGGTAAGCGACTTTTTCCATTGGCTGATGGAAATGCTGCCAGCGCCATCACGGTAGCTAGGAGAGGTGTAGGAACACGGGAAGGCGCAAAAAATACAACGGGGCAACATCGGTGAAAGAGGTCTTTCGTCTGAAGGCAATTCGGCGAGGGGCCTTTTTTCTTGCAGGTCAGAGCCGTTGGCATGGGAGAAAGAACATCTGCATAAGGTGGCTATGCATGGTGGAGGCTCCTCAGCGTTGCAGGAAGGAGGCAGCATGATGACTGTGACACCGACGCAAGGGCAAGGACGCGCGAAAGGGATAGGCCGTTCCCTTGCCCATGTGTGGAGCGACTACCGTGAAGGACGGGAGAGGGTGACCCAAGGCTGGTTGGGGAGTCTGGTGGAGTTTGCAGATAGGATAGAAATTGCGGGGCCAGGTTGGCGAAAGATCCGCCTTCCTGACCAAGGCGGGTATGAAGGTTGGGTGCGAGAAGACGATCTGGTTCCGGTCTTGTTTGCAACAGAAAGGGTTCGGCCGCTGGCTGTTATTGCGCAACCGTTTATCGAAATCGAAAAAGGCGGCCTTCTTCAGGATAGAGGCTGGCTGCCCATGGGCGCCCGCTTTCCTCTGCTTGATCGAAAAAAAGGATACGTAGCGCTTCAGTTGCCCCAGGGCACTCAATGTTGGATTCCCGAAGAAGCGACGGGATCTTGGCCCAGTGACGTTCGGACAGGTGAAGAAGCCCTGCTGTTGGCTTCCACGTTTCTCCATCGACCCTACCTCTGGGGCGGTATGGGCTGGCCGGGCATTGACTGTTCCGGCCTTGTCTTCATCGCTTTTTGGACGTTAGGGATTCTGCTGCCCAGAGACGCGAAGGACCAGTGGGCACTGCTGGAGGCCGTCGATGAGGTGGACGCTCGACCAGGTGATCTCATTTTTTTCTCTAGTCGCCCGCCGCTGGTGGATCATGTCGGCTTGGTAGCAGGTGAGGGGGTTTTTCTTCATTCTTCAAGCAGCCTCGGCGGGGTATGTTATACAGATTGGCGGGAACAAGGGTGGAGGGATCGCTTGCTCGGATTTCGACGCTCACCTGTTTAGAAAAACAAAGCCATAGGGGACCGAATTCGTCCAATCTCGACAGGATCTAGTGGTAAAATAGAGACAACAAGGGTGTAGGAGGGTAGTATGGTGCATTATATTGAGCATGAAGGACAACACGTAAGGGTCCGCCTAGAAGGAAGTTTTACATTCTCGACGGCCATTCGATTCAAAAATGATATTTTGAAACTTATCGATGAAGGAAGGTATTTTGTTACGATCGACATGAGCGAGGTAGACTTGATCGATAGCCTTGCCCTTGGTTCGCTAGTAGCTGTTTTAAAGCGTACAAATGACTATGGCGGTAATGTGCGAATACAAAAACCGCGGGCGGTTGTTCGCGAGGTCTTGACGATTACGAAGCTGAATCAGTTATTTGTCATCGATTGAAGAGGGTCGACTGAAAAAGCCTTTGAGCGGGAAGGGGAGTCTCAAAGGCTTTTTTGCGTTTTCCGTGGTTAGCCATTATAATTGAGTGAAATCTGTGAAATCTATAATGTCGGCAGTTCAGCGGATACATAAGGGCAGATTTTCAAATGTTGATAAACGGGAGAGGTGTGTGCCGATGACACTCAAAGGAAGGCTTAGTTTGATGAATGGGGTGGCTGTGCTTTTCACAGCCCTAGCCGTTGCAGCGAGTATCTTTTTTGTGCTTTTCCAAGATGAGATGAACGATACCCGGAGTGTCGTGGAGATGATGGCCGATTCCCTGAAGCAGGAGTTTTCGATCGATATCCGTGAGATGAAGCGAGCAGGGGTCACAGAGGCATCTTTTCCAGAACTCCGCAACCCTGACCGGCAAGCGGTAGAAGAAGAGTTGGCCTTAATGCTCCAACAGGCAGACGACCTTTATGAGAACTTATTTATTGTAAACCGTCAAGGAACGATAACCGCTATCTATCCGCCATCTCCGTCCCTCCTCGGTACAGACTTCTCCGATCGTGCCTACTTCAAGGATGTCATGGCGACAGGGAAGCTACAGATGTCGAGTATTATCAAAAGCCGCAACACGGGCAACCCCATCTTTGTTTTTGCCCACCCGCTGAAGGATGAGTCGGGCCAGATCGTCGGCCTTTTCGGGCAGGCGGTGCGATTTTCTGTGTTGCAAGAGCGTATTTCGGAAGTGACTATTGGAGAAACAGGCTTTGCGACCATTTTTGATGCAGAAGGGAAGCTTATCGCCCATAAAGATGATGAAATGGTTTTGTCGGGAAAACATATACCACCGGCTGTGTGGGAAGCTGCAAAATCAGGAAACCTGCATGCCTTTGAATTTACCAATCTCTTTGGCGAAGTGAGTTTTGGCGCCGTTCAGTCGATTGAGGGAACACCGTGGCACCTGGCTATTGTGGTGCCAAAAGCTGAGATGCTGCAAGGCTTTATATCGGCTGCTTTATGGGCGGCGATGATCACCGGTGCCATTCTTATTGGTTTTACAGCGTTCCTATGGTGGCAGATCGGAAAACAACTGTCGCCGCTTGAGCAGATGGCGGGTGTAGCCCGGCAAGCCGGTGAAGGCGACTTGACGCACCGCATTGAACAAGACTCTAAGGATGAATTAGGGCAACTGGCAGGCGCCTTCAATTTGATGCAAGAGAACCTGCGTAGGTTGCTCCAGAAGGTGGCCAGCAATGCGGAGCAATTGGCTGCTGCCAGCGAAGAGATGACTGCCAACGCCCACGAATCAGCTGATGCGGCTGGACAGGTGGCTCAGTCGATCAGTCAAGTGGCTGTTGCTGCCGATGAGCAGGACAAGATCTTTACGGGGGCCGTTGAAAAAATCGCTCATCAAGTTGAGCGGGTCCATCAGGTGGTGGAGGGCGCGAAGGCGATTACCGCACAAGCTACGGAAGCGGTGAAAGCGACGGAGGCGGGCAAGTCCGATATGCAGCGAATCGAAGGGACGATGGAGACAATTGCTGCGGAAAGCCGCAAGGTCTCCGACAGCATGGAGCAACTGGCCAAGAGTTCGCAACAGATCGGCCATATCGTTGAGCTCATCGCTGGCATTGCAAGCCAGACGAACCTGCTTGCCTTGAATGCAGCTATCGAAGCGGCTCGCGCCGGCGAACAAGGGCGTGGCTTTGCCGTTGTGGCCGATGAGGTGCGCAAATTGGCCGAACAGTCACAGCAGGCAGCGCTGCAGATCGCCGATCTCATTCAGCAAAACCAGTTAAGCATGGAACAGGCTGTCGCTGCGACGGAAAGCAGTGTCACCACGGTTACGCAAGGCGCAGCGACGGTGCAGACAGCGGGCCAGCGTTTTCAAGCGATCGGACAGATCGTGGAAGAGGTCCACCGGGCGCTGCAAGCTACATCTGCGACGATTGTCGAAGTGGGCGAAGGCAGTCAACAGGTGAGCCATGTCTTTGAATCGTTGTATGGGCTGAGTCAAAAGATCGCTGCCGAATCGCAAAACGTCTCAGCCGCGGCACAAGAGCAGAGCGCCTCGATGGAAGAGATCGCTTCGGCGAGCCAGGTCCTTGCCCGACTGGCTGAGGAATTGGAAGTGGAAGTGCAGCGTTTTGTAATATAAGCGTTTCAGGAAAAGCGCATTTGTTGTGGAAACACCCTCGACAGACTGTAAGGTTATACCCGCTCAGATTGGCGGAAAAACCGTTTACCGCCAAAATCGGCAATTCACAGGAACGAAAAAGTAGGAAAACAGCGAAAAAAGCAGAAAAGCCGTCTCTTGCGAATATAATGCGCAGGAGGCGGCTTCTTCATCGTTATGGGCAATACTAAACAAGTGTTGATGGGACCTATCACCGGTATATCCACTGCGGAGTTGTAGCCATCCGCGCGATTGCGCAGGATGCCAAAGGCATCCCACCAGGCTCACCGCCATTGACTGTAATCGATTTTCCGTCAATGAGGGTGAGCCGCTACAATAAGCGCAAAGCAACCCCTTAGATCATATGCTACTCCATCAGGGTGTGTGGAGGGAGTAGTATGGATTCCAAGGATTTCTTTTCAGTGAGAGAGGTTCAGCCCATGCCAGGCATCGTCCTCGACATTCAGTATGCAGATGTCAATGGCGACCGGATCCCCGATAAGGTCTATCTCACCGGCAACAAACCCTATCCCCAGAGCCCCTTTGTCGATCGAATCACCTTGGTGATTCAAGACGGGCGGACGAAGGCGACCTATGCTATCGCGTTGCGGACCGACGCCGGTTACAACCCGACGCTGTTCTTGGGTGACTTCACTGGTGACGGCGTCATGGATATCCAGGTGAGCATCGATTCGGGAGGCTCCGGCGCGCTGACCTTTGAGTATATCTATACCTTTTTGAACAACCAGCCACGCCTCTTGTTTGACTATGAGCAGTTCAATCGGTTTTTCCAATATGATGTGAATTACCGTGACAATTACAAGGTGGACGTGGTCAGTAAAAGCTTGCAAAGAACCTTCACCATCGACATTCAGTACAAAGGCACCGATTACCTCTCGGAAATTTACCATCCCGACGGGACGCTGAAGGCGCCGATCGAAGGATTCGTGGTCGGGATCAGCGGCCTGTACCCGGTGGACTTTGACCGCAACGGTGTGTATGAGTTGCTGGCTTTTCAAGGGATTGCCGGCCGGTACAATGCGGACAGGATCGGCTATGTGCTGACGACGCTCAAGTGGGATGGGAGTCGGTTTGCCGTCGATAGTCAGTGGGTTGCGATTTTTGGGGGATGAGCCGGGAGGCGGTGTTGCCATGGTATTGGAAGGTTAATGGAGAATGGGATAATGTCGGTTGTTGTGCCCAGTTATTGACGCTGCTATTGATTCAGTTGTTGTTGAGCCTGCTGTTGATTCTGTTGTTGTTGAATCAATTGCGATTCCCGCCAGGCCTCTTGTCTCTCTTCACGGCCTGCTTGCCATTGCTCCCGCTGTTCAGGCGTTAGTGTTTTGCCTGTTCCTTGCCAGGGGGGAGGGGTCGCCTGACCTGCGCCTTGACCCTGACCTGCGCCTTGACCCTGACCTGCGCCTTGACCCTGACCTGCGCCTTGACCCTGGCCTGCGCCTTGACCTCGGCCCTGGTCGTTGCCATTGCCATTACCCTTTCCTTTTCCCTGACCTTGGCTGCCACTATGGACACCCGCATTCACATCATCCACAGCCGATGGAGCGTCTTGTTTCACCGGTTGGGTGGGGATGGAAACCGTTGGCTGGGCCGAGCATCCGGCGATAAAGGTCAACAGAATCCCCCCGGCGATGGGTAGTAGGAGCGGGTTCCTTCTTTTCATTGAACATCATCCCTTCAATCTATTTGTCGCCTTATTATCCCATAGGAAGGTTTCAAAAGATTGACAGACTTGTTACAGTCATGTGACAAATTGCAGGTAACCAGGTTAACTAAAAAATAACTGTAATTTATTCAACCCTTGATATAATAAGATTAAGCGAATAAAATCGAAAAACGTCGAAACGGAACTAAAGTGGAGTGAGTCTTCTGGTGGATAGGATGGACAACTCGTTATTGACTTTCTGCACCTGACAGATCGACAGCGTATGAGGGAGGATATGCCATGTCACAAAAAAGCGTTTTCTCATTCAACAGTATTGCGGCCAGAACGATGTTATCGATCCTGCCGTTGACCATCCTCGCCTTGGTGGCTTTATCCTCGGTCAGTTTTTATTACGCCAAACAGATCATCCACCGAGGTGTAGACAACGAAATGAGCCAGCAGCGTAACTATGTTGTCCGAGACATCAGCGCCCACTTGACGGCCCATGCGAAACTTGCTGACGTCATGGCGCGCAATATGGAAGCGTACGGTGAGACACTCAGCAAAGACTTGTTTGAACAACAACTGATCAACACGGTGACGGCCAACGAGGAGACCTTTGGCGTAGGCGTTTGGTTTGAGCCGAACCGGTACAAGCCGGATCTGAAGTATTTTGGTCCCTATGCCTATCGGGATAAGGACAAAATTGTTCCCACCTGGGATTACAGCAATGATACATATGACTACTTCCAGTATGATTGGTATAAAAACGGCGCCAACACCAAAGCGAGATACGCCTGGAGCGATCCCTTCGCCGATACCGTGACCGGCGTGGTCATGGTGACGACGACAGCCCCTTTTTACGACAAGCAAAGGCGGTTCATGGGTGTCACGACAGCCGACATCGATTTGACCAGTTTGCAAAAACTGATGGGGGAAACCAAGGTCGGTGAACAGGGCTGGGCCTTCTTGCTGGACAAGCAGGGCACATACCTCTCCACCAACGATGAGAAGAAAAACATGAAAGTAAAGATGGCGGAGGAGGAAAACAGCAGCCTCGTCGCCCTGTACAAGGAGATGGAGATTCAGAAACAGGGAAGCGGCGTCTTTCGAGACGGGGGCGCCACCTACCGGGTGTATTACGATGTTGTTCCCGAAGTCGGTTGGACCGTAGGCCTCGTCATTCCCGAAGAAGAATTGGCGGCGTCGTTAAATGCCTTGATGAGCAAAATCGTGCTCATCGCCGCAGCCTCCATCCTGTTCGTCGCTCTCGTCGTCTATTTCTACAGCCGCTCGCTCACCGGCAACATCAAAAAAATCCATCAGCTATCCGAGCAGATGGCAGCCGGCGATTTTACGGGAACCGTAACGGTGACATCTCGCGATGAGATCGGTGAGTTGGCCGATAACATCAATACGATGGCTGAAGCGGTGCGAAGGATCGTTCATAAGATCAGCCTGAGCGCCAAAGATGTGCACACTTCGGCGGAGAGCCTCCGCAGTGGAGCGGAGCAGAGCGGAAAAGCGGCGGAGACAATCAGCGCGTCCATTCAACAGGTATCGAGCGGCATCGATCAACAGGCAGCCAACATCAACGTCAACAATCAGACGGTCGCCGAAATCTCAGCACAAATCGGGACGGTCAGCGGCACTATGGCCTCTGTCGCCGGCGCTGCGGAAAAAACGCTGGACCAGGCCACCGGCGGCAATAAGGCCGTGAAAGCGGCGATCGAGCAGATCAACCGGATTGACGAAAAGGTAAACAGCATGGCCGGCGTGGTCAACGCCCTTGGCGACAAATCAAACGAAATCGGCCAAATCGTGTCCCTGATCACCAGCATTGCCGATCAGACCAACCTGTTGGCTCTAAACGCCGCTATCGAAGCCGCCAGGGCGGGGGAAAACGGCCGGGGCTTTGCCGTTGTTGCCGGTGAGGTGCGCAAATTGGCGGAGCAATCGGGACAAGCGGCGGGACGAATCCGTCAACTGGTCGGTGAGATTCAAGGGGAAACGGCCAACGCGGTCGAGTCGATGCAAGACGGAACGGCTGCGGTTCAGGAAGGCATTGTCATGGTGAACAAGGCCGGCGGCGCTTTCCACGAAATCGTCGATGCCGTGC